>NZ_PIPL01000003.1 GCF_003987145.1 Aliidiomarina minuta
CCAGATCGCAAATGAATACCCCATCGCGGCCACAACGACATCGCACGGCAGGCATAGCCTGCCCTACGGTGCATCCGATGTATCTGGTCATTTGTGTAGGGCAGGCCGTGCCTGCCGTCCAGGTTGGATACCACCGCGAAACCCCGCGACGTATCCGATACCCGACAACGACAGCATTGCCGATACCCCAACCACCGCAACGGCAGGTGGAACCTGCCCTACGGTGCAACGTATCCAGACCGCAAATGAATACCGCATCGCGGGCGCAACGACATCGCACGGCAGTTGGGACCTGCGCTGCGTCATATCAGCTATTTAAAATAATCTAAGTTTAAGTAAGCAGCGGTCTGCATTATTTGCTACATTTAAGTTCGTTATTGTATTAAAAAAGGTTTTACTATGAAGAAGTTAGCTATTCTCTCTTTACCTCTATTATTATCGGCCTGTAGTCAGGGTGATCTGAGTGACGTTATTCACCAGGCCGGTATTGAGCAGTACGTCGCCGCTATTGAGTCCACAGAGGGAAACCAGGCCGCTGGCACAGTTACTTTTACCCGGGCAAAAGATGGTATTCATGTGATGGCTCATGTCGAGGGATTGGAACCGAATCAACAGCATGGTTTTCATATCCATGAATATGGTGACTGTGGAGCTCCGGATGGAACTTCTGCCGGTGGACATTTTAACCCTACCTCTTCACAACATGGTGGACCACATGATGATGAACGTCATGTGGGTGATTTAGGTAATCTGGAAGCCAATGATCAGGGCATCGCCCATCTTGAATATATAGATATCAAGCTAGCTATGGACGGCCCTTATAGCGTGCTGGGCCGCGGTGTTGTTGTGCATGCTGAAGAAGACGATCTGGATTCGCAGCCTACAGGACAGGCTGGTGCCAGAATTGGTTGTGGTGTAATAGGGGTTGCAGCTAGCCCGGATTAACGCTCGATACTATAGAAAATATCAGCGCCACTGCGCTCACCACCGGTATGAGACTCGAAATTAAGTCTGTCGGAAAGCCGGTAGCGAATGAAAAAGGTCGTTACCGGCTCTACTAAACCAATTCCGTATCTAACATAAAGCCGTGAAGACAGATGTTTACCAATATAAAGCGATGTACTCTCAAAAGTATCACCTGAGTCGAGCGCTACTTCATCGACACCGAGAGTGTCACTCAGTCGTTCGCCCACTATATTGCCACCACTCATACCCAATGCAAGGCTGGCACGAGCCAGCATATTCTCTTCACCCTGGCTACTTTCACCTGGACCGCGACCCAAAATGAGGTAGGTAAGAATATCTCGATCCTGCATGGTGGGTGTAGAAAAGAGTGAAAGATTAGGATTTTCTAGTGTGCCTCCGATGCGGGCACCTACCAAAACGCTGTCTGCATCTATATTACGCTCAACTCGCAAGTCCAGTCCTGGATTTGCAATAGGACCGCCGGTGAAAATAAGACGACCACGCTCGATGCTTAAAGCCTGTCCGTACAATTCATACTGACCCTCTGCTACATCTATGTTACCGACACCAGCGGTTTCCTGGCCTGGTTGTTCAATAATACGTAGCTGCCCAACCAGGCGTCCTTCAAAGCCATAAGCACTGACTCGAACATCATCACCCAGGCGTACCTGAACATCCGCGTCTATCGGCAACTCCGTAATAGATTCGTCATATACCGAACCTTCTTCACCGATTAATACGGTATCTCTGGACACAGAGTCGACGGATTCAAAATCTGGCGGAGTGATACGGGCGGATGGAACATTCACGCTGCCCCTTATTCGTAAGAGTTCTGGGGAGTATTCAATTTGTAAATCAGGGGCAATAGTGACATCTATATCTCTTGTGCGCAGAGCCGGGAACGCACTACCCTGAATATCCAGGTTAGCTCGTTGTTCGGCCAGGAAGTACTCTCCTTCAAGGCTCAAGTTTCCTTCTCCGGCGGTCAGGTTGCCAGATAAGGTAAAAGGCTGACCGGTAGAGTTGGGGGCATCAACTAACACGTTTATATTCTCGAGCATAAGGCCGGTAGAGGGTATTTCTGCAGTACCGTCAGCAAGTTCAAGACCGCCAGTTATCACGGGTTCTGTGAGAGGGCCAGCAAGCTGGATTTCGCCGCTTAGTAAGCCATTTACACTCTGTAGATCGGGGGTGAGCACCGATACAAAACTCAGATCCTGCATACGCAAGTTCAGAGTTGCTTCGAGCATTGGCTCATTCATTAATTGCTCAATAACTGCCTCAGCGGTAACAGAACCATCGAGCTGTTCTGACAACAGGTTGAAGCTGCCCTCAAGACGGTTCTGATCACCTTCAATATGGATCAGTTGGCTCGGGTCTATAGTGAAATTTATATCCTGAGCTGGAATACCGGCAACGGTCTCATGCAGAGTTACCGCTAAGCGGTAATTCATATCTTCTTCAAGCTTGTTGAACTGGCCCTGTATATCAAACTCACCTGCCAACTCAACTTCTGCCGGAATCCAGGGTCGGAATACACTGAAAGAAATATTATCAGCGTTGACCGATGCATTTATTGCATCTGAAGCCTGATCCCAGTCGCCGCCCAGACATAGCTCGGAATCTCTGGTGGCTATCATCAGACAGAGGTTCTGCATTGATATTTCCGTGGGAGACACCATCAGAGTAGCAGGAGTGGTCAGGTTCCAACGGCCAGCTTCCGGATAGCGAAGCTGCATGGAATTAACCCGCCCTATCCAGCGTTGCTGTTCAGCTTCCCAGTTCCCGTTAAGACCGAGGTTAGCTTGCAAAGAATCACTATCGATGCGGAGTCGTACCTGATGTTCGTCGTTTTGCTCTAAACGCAGAGCTACAGAGCTTAACACCAGCTCTCCCAGGTCAATATTCTGGGCATCTATATAACCAGTTGGTAGCTGTCGCAATTGACTGTCAATCTCAATATCCGCCTGAAGGCTTTCAACGCTGTAATCTTGATAGCTAAAATCAGATAACTCGAACTGAGTATTGAGTATCGGCGACTCTGTCGGGCCATCTACTGCGCCCTGCGCTTGCAAGTTGCCTTCTATTCCCGGAAGTAGCAGACTGATATCGTTTACAGATAGGTTCCAGGTAAGTGACAGTTCCTGCGCTGAAGCTGTGCCATCAGCTCTTAATTGTGCTTCACCCCACTGCAGCTTAAATGCCTCTGCACTTATTGATTCACCCTCTACACCTACCCGACCACTGCCCTGAAGTGTTTGCTCACGGATGTGCCCGCTTAGCTCATTTAGCTGAAGGGTTAACATCAGCTCTTCTGCCATATTTCCCTCAACATGGGCATCTAAAGCCAGTATTCCGGGCCAGTCGGAGCTTATTCTGCCTATATCCATTGCATCTGCCTGAACGGCCAGGTTCCAGGCAAGGTGAGGTTCCCAGAGAAAACTTCCTGTTACCGCAATATTACCCTCAACGGAGTCCGCGCGTAAGCTGAGCTGCTGGGCTCCCTGTTCATCGCCCTCCGCCTGCAGTGAAAAGCTCTGCACCTCATAGTCGGCGTATGTTGCCTGTCCTTGTATATCTACATGCAGGTTTTCACCCATGGTGGCGACACCAGCAAAGCTGGCTTCAGTTTCATAGGCCGGTGCCTTGATGGTCAGATTATCCAGAGTAAGCTCGTTTTCAAGCAAACTAAATTCACTGTTCAGTGTGACTTCGCCATGCTCATGCAATTGGCTATAGAAGGCTAAATTGCCCTGCACTTCGGTTATAGTGCCTGACCCTTCGAAACTTAAATTGAGTTCCTCGATATGCTCTTCAACCTGAGCGATGGCTAACGCAGTCAACTCCAGATCTGCGTTCCAGGTCAGTTGCTTCAGATGAGTAGGTTGTTGGACATTAGCATTCAGCAATGCGGTGGCAAAGCCACTTACCCGCTGCTCCAGGTTAAGTTCGTGGCGAGACCCTTGTAAGCGCCCTTCTGCACGTATGGCGCCGAGTTCGGGTACCTCGGTCTGCACCATGGTGGTTAAGTTAAGATTGTAATCGCCATAAGGCTCGATAAAACCTTTAACGTTCGCCAGTCCCTGCGGCACATCAAGAATTAAGCGGTGAATAGTAATACGTCCGCCGTGGGTGATCAGGCGAAGATTCAATTGATTAATTTGCTGCTCAAAGTCGCCAACTTTGATGTTGGTATTGCTAACCAGTACTCGATCGAAGCGCAGGTTAACAGGCAAATCGATATCTGGTAATTCAATTTGTTCAATGGTGTCAGTCTGTTCAGGCGTTTCATCCCCGGACGGAAACTGAACGTCGGCGGAGCCGATATCAAACTGACGAATATGCACCTGGCGTCCCAATAGTCGCCAGGGCCGCCAACGCAATTTTAAATCTTGTAGCTGAATCTGAGTTTCGCCATCCTCATAACGCAATTGCTGGAACTGAATATCACGCAGTAAATGACCTTCAAGTCCCTGCCAGGAGAGCTCACCAGGTAGAACCCGGTTTGCGGCCTGTAAAGTCAGGCCAGTTCCTGTGGTCGTGCTTAATAATGAAAACAGGGCGATAACAGTGAGCAAAATAAGAGCACATAAAGTGCCCACAATGCGCGCAAACCAGCGGCGAGTCTTAGTCATAAGTCAGGCCCCAGGGTTAAGTGTAAACGAATAGTGTCACCGACATCAGCAAGACCATGAGCCAGGTCAATGCGAATAGGACCTACGGGGCTTTGCCAGCGAACACCTGCACCAATACCAGTGCGAAAAGCATCGTTGACGTTATCAAAAGCATTGCCTGAATCAATAAATGCAGCGACCCGCCAGTTAGGTCGGAATTCATAATCCACTTCTGCGCTGCCTACTGCGAGGTGACGACCACCAACAATCTCACCCTCTTCATTCCGAGGTCCTACCATGCGATAACCGTAGCCACGGATACTAGTATCACCACCGGCGTAGAAACGTAGGGAGGTCGGTATACGGTCAAAGTCGGTTGCTGCTGTAGTGCCAAAATCGCCACGCGTCAGAAAACGGAATCGCTCGGCGAAGGAAAATACGAACTTACCGGACAAGGTAACCTGGCCGAAATCGGTGCTAGATAGCGCTTGCTCGGTAGCACCTCGTAAGCCAAGGTTGAGACGATAGCCTCGAGCGACATCCAAACGGTCTGGAGTGTGAACCCGGTTCCATTGAATACTTGGAATAAGGAATTGGGTATTGCGTCGTTCGCCCTCAAAGCGATCTCGTTCGTCCTGCCAGTCTAAACTCATAGTACGTAACGTGCGTTCCAGTTGGGTTTGCCAGCTCACCCCTAAAGTGAATATCTCAGTTCTGGTTGGCCCAACATCTTCATCGCGCCATGAAGTCCGAATGGCATACTGATCTGTTTGCGGCTGTTGGCCGGGTATAATGTAATTGGCAGCGACTGTGGATGAGGATTCTGACAATTGGAATTGGGTTGAAAATCGGTGCCCGCGAGTATTCACCCACCGACGGTTCTGATCAAAACTCAATCGAGCCCCGGTATCAGTTCCGTAACCAATGCCTGCTCGATAATAGGTGCGTTTATTAGGTTCCAGTTCAACAGCAACAGGTACCAGTTTGTCGTCATCGGCCTCTGACCAAAGTGGCTCAATCTGTACACGGCTGAAATAGTCACTATCTGCCATGCCAAATTGTAATTCCATCAGTCGGTCAGACGTTAAATAATCGCCTTCATGAAAGGGAACAAAGCGCTGCAGTACGTCTTCATCAAGCTGGGCCTCGCTAAAACGAATCTGACCGAAACGAAACCGAGGGCCTGACTCCAAGTGTATAACTATATCTGCAGCGTAGTCTTCGAGATCAATGCGTAATTCACTTTTTGCAAAAGCTGCTTCATTGTAGCCGCGCTCAGTAGCAAGATTGCGTAAACGGCTTTTGGCGTTTTCGTAATTGCTATGCCTTAAATTCTGACCGCTTCTAATATCCAGATTATTAATCAGGTTGCGAAAAGCATCGTCTTCCCGGGCTTCGCCGGTAATCTGAATGTCGACATCACGTATTTGCATGACAGGGCCGGGTGTTATGTCATACCGGGCCTGCCAGCCACTATCGGTTCTTTCCAGTTGTCGTTCTACTGACGCCTGGTAATAGCCAGATGGGGCTAAGGCGCGCAGTATTTCCTGTTCTGCACGACGGTGCAGGAACCTAAGGCGTGCAGCTCCTGGTGCCTGCTGCCCGTGGTAAGTATAGATAGATAATCGGTTACGCACGTTGGACGCGTCACGACCGCTGACGCCACTAATAGAGACTTCAAGCTGGTTGTTTTGTCCGTTATCTGTTTCTTCAGCCATCGCGGGAGAAATACAGAAAAGCATAGCTAAAACAAGTAGGACTAACCACAACTTCATATAGGACCTGATTCTACGTTTTATTGACTGGCTGCTTTATACGCGGCCAGTGCTTTTGCACTTTGTTCAGCGGCAAGGTAAGTATCACCGAGTAACTGGTAAAAGCGTTTATTCGGATAAAGTTCCAATGCTTTACGCAGCGCTCGCTCAGCGAGGTCATGATCGTTTTGCTGCATTGCCAGAAGGCCTAATAATGCGAGTGCATTGGCATCGTCCGGCTGCTTTTTAACCATTTGCTGAATATGCTCGGTCAATAGTGCCGAACCTTGCCAGTCGAACTGACTCTGACCTAATAATAGATCAATTGGTTCCAGATAACCTTTACGTAAACCTTTGATCGCTACTTTCGCGGCCTCCTCCTGCTGCTGATTATCCAGCAGGGCCCTTATGTATTCGAGTCGAACCGAGGTATCCTGCCGTAGTTGGCGATCCAGGTCACGCCAGCGTTTATGTAACTCAGTAGGGTCTTCTTGTGCCACGGCAAAGTAGGCTTGATAACTTTTCTGGGTATAGCTAAGCAGTAACCGAGGTTCAATCAGGTTTTTCTTTGCCAGCTCAGGCAATAACGGACGAAGTTCTGACCATTGCTGATGCCGGTAAAAGGTCTTAGCGGCCACACGCAATACACCCGGATGGCGAGGATACTGTTTGAGTAAATGCTGTAATTGTTGTTGAGCCTCTTTCGGGGCCGCGCTCTCCGCTTCCGCCAGCAGCAAAGGAAGTTGTTTATCGTCCTCTGCTGAATTGGCCTTTTCGAGCAGGCGTTGATAACTGACCGAATCATGCCGCGCATTCGCGGCCATAGCCGCCAGTAAGTAAGCCTGTTGGGGGCGTTTAAGGTTACTAGTAGCCTGTTCAGCTTGCTCCTGTGCTTTGGCATAATCATGGGTGAGCCAGCTATTGAAGGCGCTACTGAGCTGGGTGTCGCCCTTTTTAAGACGACGCCGCTGCAGCCAGCTGGAACTTAATCGGGAACCTGCGAGGATCTTGCGCAGCAACCATTCTATCAACCAAAATACCAGAAGCAGAAGAATAACGGCCATTGCCAGCACAACCAGGCTGGTTTCTACGGTATAGCCGGAAACCGCGATCATGACGTAACCGGTTTGTCCCGACCATAATGGCCCGACTATAAAACCTGCAACGATAATGAGTAACAGTAGCAAAGCTTTAAACACTAGTCTGACTCCCCGAGCAATTCATCAACAGCATCATTGAGCATCGCTTCTGATAACAGACGGGTCGGGAACTCGGGCTCGATATTTTGTTCACGTAACTGAGTGAGGGCGTCCAGCACATGGCGAACCTGAGTTGATTCAGTGTCGTAGTAGCTGTTTATCCAGTCAATGGCCTGATCCATGGCTTGCTCGAAATTCACAGCCTGGCGTTGCAGCAGCGCTTGCTGCGCTATCTGCAGCTGCAAATCGAGCTGTGTTTTTAATAATGACCGCTGTTCGGCGCCAAGCTGCATTTCAGGCATTTCTTCAGTGCGTTGCACGCGAATAAAATCTTCACTAAACGACTGCCAGGCGGCGTTCAAATTGCTTCGCCAGTCAGCAAAACTTGAGCTTACCTCATCGTTGCCATTGCCATTGCCATTGTTAAGCGGCTTGCTTTCTAGCTGCTCACGCTGAGGAGGTAGTTCACGAACTTGCTGACGCAGTGCGGACAGGCGCAATGCCAGACCTTCTACATCCACTTCAGGTAAACCATTAAGTAACTCAATATCATTTTCCAACTGCTGGCGAATTGGAATCAAATGGCTCTGGCGTGATTGTTCTAATACTCGTTTCGCGTGCTGTAATAATTGCACTGCGCCATTGCGGTCATAATCAAACCACAGCTTACGACCTGCGGCCACTACCAGATCGCGGGCTTCAATAACATACAGATCCTGTGACAGGCGCAGGTTGGCAGTATCTAAATGACTTTTAATCTGTTCAATCTCTTCGCGATTGCTTTCCAGCTCATTAAACATTGCCTGGCGCTCTCTTGCGGCTTCTTCGCGAGCTTCAGCCGCTTCAGCGTTACGTTGTTCGCGTAAGGCGTCGAAACGCTGATTCATTTGCGACTCGATATCATCGAAAAGGCTTTGTTCGAGCTCTTCCTGGGCTCGAGTGGTTTGTACCAGGCGTTGGTTTAATTCTTCCATCTGTTCAACACTGGTGCGCTTGATTTCCTGCTGCTGTAACCATAACCAGTAGCCGCCGACACCTAAGGTAGCGACTGAGAGCAAAAGTAAAAGAATAATAAAAGAAGTCAGCCAGCTGGTTTTCTTTGTTTTACGCTGCTTTGTAGCCGGTGATTTTTGCTCTGTAGGCTTGCTCATGACTTTTTCACTCTGTGTGGGGATGGCTTTTAAAAGTGCGTCAGTAGTCGCATTCTGAGCTACTATCAATCGCTGTTTATTGATACCAAGGTCGGTAACTGCTTTTTGCAGACGCTCGCTGGATATCACCCAATTGCAGTTTTGAGCCCAGTTTTTAGCTGAATCAGGTAAATCCTGCCAGAACAGTTCTAGCTGTTCTTTGCTAGTGACTACGATAGTGGCGACCTGTTCCTGCCAAAGTCTGCTGTTTTCACTAAGATCCGGATGCAGCGGGATGCGTTTGTAAACTTCAATCGATGTCAGCTTAGCACCACGTTCGCTCAGGGTCTCGGCAATCAGTGGGCGACCATCTGCACCAGTGACAAAGAGCCAGTCCTGGCCTTTAATCTGGTGTAAATCTGGCAGCTTTAACAGGTCTTCACCAGTATGATTCGGAGCGGGGTAAGTTACAGGCTGATGAGTATGGGTAACCAGGCGCTCGGCAGTTCCGCTGCCTACAGAATAATAGTTACCTTGCGGCCATTTAAAATCGTGTTTTTGCAGTTGTTGATGGAAAAACTCAACCGCTGCCGGGCTGACCACAATAATGCCATCCCAGCTTTGCTCAGTTAGCTCACTCAGCTCTTTTTGTGGTAACTGAATCATTTCAGATTCAATGACTGCTTGCCGGAATACCGGCTGATCTCGTTCTGCGAGCGCTTTTTCCAAAGGGTTCGCTTGATCGTGTTGTCGGATCAGCAGTACTCCATTAGTCATATTATTACGCCTCGCTATTCTGATAAACGGCTTGCAATATCTCACCGGCGCCCCGTGCGAGCAAGTCTTCTGCTAACTGAGTCCCCAGACTTTCAGAGTCAGCGGCGGCCCCTCTGATTTCGCCTTCTACCATTTGACTGCCATCTGGACTACCGACCAACCCACGTAAGTGTAGCTGGTCACCGTGCAGCTGGGCAAAAGCGCCGATCGGCACCTGGCAACCACCTTCCAGGCGGCGGTTCATTGCGCGCTCGGCTAAGACACAAATGCGGGTATCGGTGTCTTCCAATGGTTTCAGTAAGGCTTTGACTTCACTGTCGTCACTGCGACACTCAATGCCAAGCGCGCCCTGCCCATTGGCTGGCAGTGATTGCTCCGGTGGCATGCGCAGGCGAATTCGCTGCTCTAGCTCAAGTCTTACTAAACCTGAAGTTGCCAGAATAATGGCGTCGAACTGGCCTTCATCCAGTTTGCGCAGGCGGGTTTGCACGTTACCGCGCAAATCGTGAATTTTCAGGTGTGGGAAACGGGCGGCCACCTGACAGCGACGGCGCAGGCTGCAGGTGCCGACAACGGCGCCTGCAGGCATTTCGTCCAGGTTCGTGTAGGTATTGGAGACGAAAGCATCAGTAGGGTCTTCACGCTCGCAGATAGTGTACAGCTCCAGCCCGGGAGGAAATTCCACCGGTAAATCTTTCATTGAATGCACCGCAATATCGGCTCGGCCCTCAAGCATGGCAACCTCAAGCTCTTTAACAAAAAGCCCTTTACCGCCGATTTTAGCCAATGGAGTATCCAGAATAACATCGCCGCGGGTGCTCATGGGTAAGAGTTCAACCTGCAAATCAGGATGCAACGCTTCTAAGCGTGCTTTGATATGCTCGGCTTGCCAAAGTGCCAGTAAGCTTTTACGGGTTGCAATGGTGACTAATTTTTTATTGCTCATGAACTCTCTCAGGATTGGGGTTTAACGGTAAAGTGATATTCCAGCAGTAAGTCATCGTTTTCATTGACCACACGAACTGTCCAGTCGCCGCTTTCTATATGCTGCAGGCGCTTAGTTGAATAGGTGCGCCAGTTGTCACTGCCTATCGCCAGGTTAACTTCGGCCTGCAAGTGCTGGTTACGGTACCAGCGATGCTTAATATCGCGATTCGCGTGATTAATCACCTGGGTAAAGAAAGTAATGCGGTCATAGTCGGCTCCACTTAACTGGTATTCATCACCTAAATCGTCAGTGGGTTCGTTGTTATCGACGCTACTGGTGAGCACCGCGCGCTCTATATGATTTTGATCCCACACCGGATTGTCAGTTTCGGCCAGCAATATGGAGCTAAACAGTAGTGATGCAGCTGTTAGTAGTACAGAGCCTGATTTAAACATAGTCTTCTCCTTACAGTTGCTGGCAGGTGACAAAGCAAGCTTTGAATGCGATTATAAGCCTTTTGCCACTTAGTGTAACGTGACCTATGAAAAAACGCATCATTGCGGCGGTAAGTGCACTTCTGTGTGTATTCCTGCTCGCCGCCTGTGGCCAGAAAGGGCCTTTATATATTCCGCAAGAACCGGAACAGACTGATGTGCCGGAAGAGCGCGCTGAACCTAACCAAGAAGTACCTGAAGATGTCTGAATTTGTTTACCGAAACGGAGTTCTGCATGCTGAGCAGACTCCAATGACCACCATTGCTGAAAACTTTGGTACGCCTTGTTATGTCTATTCCCGTGCTGCGATAGAGCAAAACTGGCGTGCATTTGAGGAGCAATTGCCCGCACCTCATCAAGCCTGTTATGCAGTTAAAGCGAACAGTAACCTGGCTGTACTGCAGGTTCTGGCGCTTATGGGGGCCGGTTTTGATGTGGTCTCTGGCGGCGAAATTGCACGTGTACTGCAGGCCGGAGGAGACGCCGGTAAGATCGTTTTTTCTGGCGTTGGCAAATCCCGCTCTGAAATTGAATATGCTCTGGATGCCGGAATTGCGCAGTTTAACGTTGAATCCTCTGCCGAACTGGAACGTATTAGTGAAATTGCCAGTGCTCGTCAACTGGTGGCCAGGGTATCGCTGCGTGTTAACCCTGATGTCGATGCGAAAACGCATCCGTATATAGCAACAGGCCTGGAAGCCAATAAATTCGGTATTCCTATGGGCGAAGCTATGCAAACCTATCGTTTAGCAGCAGGGTTACCTGGTTTGCAGGTTATAGGCGCGGACTGTCACATAGGTTCCCAGTTAACTGAGATTGAACCTTTCCTGGATGCTATGGATCGTATGTTGCAGCTGATCGATAAACTGGCAGCTGAAGGTATTCAGCTTACCCATCTGGATATGGGCGGTGGGCTGGGTGTGGCTTATGCGGATGAAAAGCCACCGGCCGTTGCTGATTATATTCAGGCCTTGCTTGGTAAGTTAGTTGATCATCCGCAGCTGGCGCTTTATCTGGAACCTGGCCGCGCCATTGTAGCGAATGCCGGGGTCATGCTAACGCGGGTTGAGTATATTAAAGAAAGCGAGAAAAAAGATTTTGTGATTGTCGACGCAGGTATGAATGACATGCTCAGGCCCTCGCTTTACCAGGCATTTCATGAGATTTTAAATGTCAGGGAGCAAAGCCCGTCACGCTCGAAACCTGCGGATATTGTAGGGCCAGTTTGTGAAACCGGTGACTTTCTTGGCCATAATCGCACTATTACCGCATCAGCTGGTGATTTGCTGGCGGTTAAGAGCGCTGGCGCTTATGGTTTTGCGATGAGTTCCAACTACAATACCCGGGTGAGACCCGCAGAGCTGATGGTAGATGGCGATCAGGTGCATATTATTCGGCAACGTGAACAATTAGAACAGCTCTGGCAAAGTGAACACTTGCTACCCTGATAGCGCTATAAAACAGGACTTTTATGCTCATTCATTTTTCTAAAATGCATGGTCTGGGCAATGACTTTATGGTTATTGACAACGTTACTCAGAACATTTTTCTAAATACCGAGCAGATTGCGGCGTTGGCGGATCGTAACCGTGGCATTGGTTTTGATCAGTTGTTGATGGTGGAGCCGCCATACGACCCGGACGTAGACTTTCATTATCGCATTTTTAATGCCGACGGTTCGGAGGTCCAGCAGTGTGGCAACGGAGCCCGTTGTTTCGGTCGGTTTATCCGCCATAAAGGCCTGTCGAATAAAAACTCGTTTCGGGTCAGTACCAAAGGCGGCGTGATTAGCATTGAGCTGGATAAAGAGGGGTTAGTGCGAGTAGATATGGGCGAGCCAGTGCTGCAGCCACAAGCGATTCCCTTTAAAGCGAATAAACAGGAAATCACCTATATTTTACGCGCTGAAGAGCAAACTTTTTTATGCGGTGCAGTGAGCATGGGCAACCCCCACTGCATAATGCTGGTGGACGATGTCGATAATGCTCCCGTTGACCAGGTCGGTGCCTTGTTAACTAAGCATGAGCGTTTTCCGGAAGCGGCGAATATAGGATTTTTGCAAATAGTTTCCGATCAACATGCCCGTTTGCGTGTTTTTGAGCGCGGCGTGGGTGAGACCCAGGCCTGTGGCAGCGGTGCTTGCGCGGCGGCAGTGTGGGGTATGTTGCAGGAACGGCTAGAAAGTCCAGCCAGAATAGAGTTACCGGGTGGTACGCTGGAAATCAGCTGGCAACCGGGACAAAGTGTTTTTATGACGGGCGAAGCCAGCCACGTTTACGATGGGCAGATAGTATTATGACTAAACAGGATTCAACAGCAGAGCTGAAAAGCGCAGGTAGTGAACGGCTGGATGACACATTGATCGTTGAGTATTTGCAGGAGAACCCGGATTTTTTTGATCGTAATCCTGAGTTACTGACACGTATCAACCTGCGGCATCATAACGAAGGGTCGGTATCTCTGGTGGAACGCCAGCAACGCATACTGCGTACTCAGATAGCCGAGCTGCAGGAAGAAATTACCGAATTAATGTCGAATGCACGGCGCAATGAAATGATTTTTCGCGGTTACAGCGCCCTGTATGTTGACTTGCTGCGCTGTGAGACCCTGACCGAGGTACTGGATAGCCTGCGGACTACCTTCCAGCAGCAACTGGCCCTGCCGGAACTCACTCTTAAGTTTTTTGACAGCCCGATAAGCCTGCCGGAGCAGTTTACCTTCGCAGCGGATACGCATAAGCAGCTTTTGAGCAAACGTTTTGGCGACAGCTCTGTTTATCTGGGTCGTCTGACTCAGGAAGAACAGCGTTTATTATTCCAGGACACCAAAGTGGAGTCTGTCGCTCTGGTCCTGCTGGGCCGGGATCAGCAGTTGGGTATGCTGGCATTTGGCAGCAAAGACCCGTCTCATTTTGACCCTAGTATGGATTATTTGCTGATTAACCAGCTGCAGGCTCTGCTTAGCGTGATTTTACCAATCATGCTGAAATCAGGGACTTAACTATGGCACTGCAACAGGCAGTGGATAACTTTATAAATTATCTGGCGGGCAGTCGGGGTTACTCTTTGCATACGCAAAGCAGTTACCGACGCCAACTGGAATTGATCAGTGCCGCACTCGCAGAGCAGCAGCTTAGCGAGTGGAAAGATCTGAAGCCGAAAACAGTGGAAGCGCTGATGATTTCCTGGCGGCGCCAACAGGTAGGTTTACCCAGTATTAAGCAGCGTCTGGCTGCCCTGCGTAGCTTTTGTGACTATTTATTGCAGCGCCATATTTTAACGAGCAATCCGGCGCGTCTGGTGCAGGCGCCTAAATCGGCGCGTACCTTACCTAAAAATATGGATGTCGACGCGGTTAGTTATCTGCTGGATGAAGAGCCCGCCGATGGCATGGCATTGCGTGACCGCTGCATGTTTGAGTTGATTTACAGCTGTGGGCTGCGTTTGGCTGAACTGGTCGGGCTTAATATTCAGGACATAGGTGGCAGCCGGGAGCTTAGAATTACCGGTAAAGGCGGGCGCACCCGAATTGTGCCGTACGGGAAAGAGGCCGCAAAATGGTTAAAGCTCTGGATTAAAGAACGTAGCAACTGGCCTGGCGCACATCTGGAAGCTTTATTCCTGAGTCAGCATGGACGCCGGTTGAGCCCTCGCTCTGTGCAGTTACGTTTAAAAAAATGGGGTTTGCAGCGTGGTGTATTTGATAATCTGCACCCCCACAAGTTACGTCATAGTTTTGCTTCCCATGTGCTGGAGTCCAGTGGCGATCTGCGTGCGGTACAGGAGCTGCTTGGGCATGCCAATCTGAGTACCACGCAAATATATACGCACCTGGATTTTCAGCACCTCGCCAAGGTTTACGACAACGCCCACCCTAGAGCAAAGAAAAAATAATATGCAGTTTCATCGCCGTCTACGGCCTTTCAATGTGATCAGTTTTGATCTGGATGACACCTTATATGATAACGGCCCAGTGTTGCATAAAGCGGAGCAGGCTCTGGCGCACTATCTGAGTGAGCAATGGCCAGACAGCGCGGACTTAACTGTGGACTGCTGGCGCCAGATCCGCATGCAGCTGGCGAAGCAGAACCCTCAATTGATGATGAACATGACGCGTCTGCGCGAGGAGTCGCTGCGCCAGGGGTTGAGTAGCCGGGGCGTGCCGCAGTCGGCTTTAAGCAACGCAGTTGCCGACGCTATGGTGTATTTCCTCGATGTCCGGAACGATATCCAGGTACCACCTGAAAACCTGTCCCTGTTACAACGCTGTGCTGAAAAATACCCATTAATTGCCATCACCAACGGCAATGCCGATATTCAGCGCATTGGCTTGCAGGACTATTTTGTCGCTGCCTGGACGCCCGGCGAAACGCTGCGTGGCAAGCCTACTGCTGATATGTTTCTGGCCGCGCAGCAGCAACTTAACTTCGAGGCTCACCAGTTATTGCATATTGGTGATCACCCTATCAGCGATATTCAGGGCGCGGCTGCTTTTGGTGCCCAAAGCGTATGGCTGAACGAGTCAGGGCAACCGGCGCCCCCGGCTGCGCTAACCTGGTTGCCAACGCTCACGATCAGTAGTCTGCGGCAACTGGATGCGTTGTTATAAGCCGGACAACTGGTTGCATATACAGTATCTGGTAAGTACACTTAAGCCTTTAGATTTTCCTCTCAATTCAACCCTGGGTAGCCGCAAATGGACGTCTCTTATTTACTTGATGGTTTAAATGACAAGCAACGCCAGGCGGTGAGTGCCGAAGAGAAGGACATGCTGGTGCTGGCTGGCGCTGGGAGTGGTAAAACCCGGGTGCTGGTGCATCGTATTGCCTGGTTGATCCAGGTTATGAATCACTCGCCACTGTCCATTATGGCTGTCACCTTTACTAACAAAGCCGCGGCAGAAATGCGCGGCCGGGTAGAACAACTAATGGGCCGTGATGTTCGCCAGATGTGGATTGGTACTTTCCATGGGCTGGCCCATCGTTTGTTACGGGCGCATTATAAAGATGCCGGACTACCACAGGGTTTTCAGATCCTGGACAGTGATGACCAACTACGCCTGGTTAAACGCACCATCCGCGCTTTAAATATTGATGAAAAGCAGTGGCCTGCCAAGCAGGCCCAGTGGTATATCAATGGCAAAAAAGACGAAGGCCTGCGGGCGCACCATATTGATGCCTATGATGTGGCAGAACAAACCCATAAGTCTATTTATCAGGCCTATCAGGAGTCCTGTGACCGCTCAGGGTTAGTCGACTTTGCTGAGCTGTTATTACGGGCTCACGAAGTGCTGCGTGATAATAAGTATGTGCGGGAACATTATCAGCGTCGTTTCCGTCACCTTTTGGTCGACGAGTTTCAGGACACCAACTCCATTCAGTACGCCTGGGTACAGTTGCTGGCTGGTAAAGACAACAGAGTCACTATTGTTGGCGACGATGATCAGTCTATTTATGGCTGGCGCGGTGCTCAGGTGGAAAACCTGCAACACTTTTTACGTGATTTTCCACAAGCTGAAACCGTAAGACTGGAGCAGAATTATCGTTCTACCAGTACTATTCTGAACGCCGCCAATGAAGTCATCGCAAATAACAGTGACCGCCTGGGCAAAGACTTGTGGACCGATGGCAGTGCCGGCGAACCTATCCGTGTGTATGCGGCATTTAACGAGCAGGATGAAGCGCGTTACGTAGTGGGCCGTATTCAGGAATGGCTGGATCAGGGCAACGCCTTGCAGGATGTGGCTATTTTATACCGGAGTAACGCCCAATCGCGGGTGCTGGAAGAAACGCTGCTTTACGCGGGCCTGGCTTATCGCATTTATGGTGGCCTGCGCTTCTTTGATCGTCAGGAGATTAAAGACGCTCTGGCTTATTTGCGTATTATTGCCAGTCGCATTGACGACGCTGCTTTTGAGCGCGTGGTGAATACACCAAGTCGGGGCATTGGAGATCGGACACTGGGTCTGGTGCGGGAAGCGGCCCGCGATATGAACCTCACCTTATGGGAGGCGGCGCGTTTTCTGATTACTGAAAACCGTCTTACCGGCCGCGCAAAAAAAGCCCTGCAAGGTTTTATGGAGCTGATCAACCAGCTTGAAGATGAATGTACCGATCTGCCGCTTGCTAAACAAACGGATATTGCTATTCGTCGCAGTGGCCTGATGGCCATGTATCAATCAGAAAAAAGTGAAAAAGCTGAAACCCGGGTAGAAAACCTCGGCGAACTGGTCAGTGCTACAGAGAGTTTCATGCCGACCGGCGAAGAAGACATGCCACCGCTGGCGGAATTCCTTGCTCATGCAGCTCTGGAGGCTGGTGATGAACAGGCCGATGAGCATCAGGACGCCGTTCAGTTAATGACCCTGCACAGCGCTAAAGGGCTTGAGTTTCCGTTGGTATTTATGACCGGCGTCGAGGAAGGGCTGTTCCCCTCACAGCAATCCATGGGCGAGTCGGGCCGCTTAGAAGAAGAACGGCGCTTATGTTATGTGGGCATGACCCGCGCCATGCAGCGGTTGGTAATCACTTACGCGGAAAGTCGCCGTTTGTATGGGCAGGAACAGTTTCATAGCAAGAGTCGTTTTATCGGTGAAATGCCCACCGATGCGCTGGAAGAAGTGCGTATGCAGACCCGGGTAACTCAGCCGACCGACTCGCGCAGTCGTTTTCACTCCGGAGCCAGCCATGAAACTTTTGAACAGACAGGGTTTCAGTTGGGGCAACGGGTATTGCATGCGACCTTTGGCGAAGGCACAGTGCTCAATTATGAAGGCTCAGGTCCACAGAGTCGTATTCAGATTAATTTTGATGACCAGGGCAGCAAGTGGCTGGTCGTCGCTTATGCCAAACTCACGCCTTTGCGTTAAGTTTCTTTTCGCGCCGGGCATCTCGCCTGGCGTGGCGGGCGGCCTGAGTTGCCATACGGTGGGCACGTGCGGCGTCGACGCTGTATAAGGCAAGCGCTGCCCAGATAATAGCGAAAGTGATCAGTTTATCCAGTGTTAGGGCTTCGCCATAGACGCCAACCGCTAAAATAAACATCAGGCTGGGGCCTATGTACTGAAAGAAGCCTAAGGTTGAATAGCGAATACGCTGTGCCGCACCGGTAAAAAACAACAGCGGCACTGTGGTAATCACTCCCGCCATGATTAGTAGCAGGTTCAGTTGCCAGTCATTTGCCAGCATGTTGCTGGCATCGCTGTCGGCAAAGAACATAAACCAGATCAGCATGAAGGGCAGCAGCAACAGAATTTCCAGCCACAGACCGGTGAGTGAATCAAAAGGCAGCTTTTTACGCAGCGCACCATAAGTGGCAAAAGAAGCGGCTAATGCCAGGGCCACCCAGGGTACAGAACCAAAGGTGATCACCTGAATAGCAACGCCAATGAATGCCAGGCCTACCGCCCAAAGTTGCAGACGACGTAACTTCTCAGCAAAGAACAGCATACCGATGGCGACATTTAATAACGGATTGATGTAATAACCGAGGCTGGCATCCAGCATAAAGTCGTTGGCCACAGCCCAGATAAAAACAAACCAGTTAAAACCAATCAGGCAGGCCGCCAAAGCCAGTCGTATCAGAAGCTTAGGCGCTTTAAAGGCGGCGACCACACGCTGCATGCGGCCTGTTATCAGGATTAAGATGAGTACCAGAAAAAAGGCCCAGAAAATACGGTGCGCCAGTACTTCAAACGCCGGCACATGCGCGACTGATTTGAAATAGATGGGAGCCAGGCCCCAGATGGTATAGGCCAGAATGGCGAAGATAACGCCCTGACGGCCGCGTTTCTGGATTTCTTCAGGTGTCTGTTGCACTGCCTGTCCTTAAAAACTAACCTACCATGTAGGTGCCGGTACCGAAGGCAATCAGCATGCCCTCCTGATTGTGCAGTTCCATACGGGCGACTGCCACTTTGTTGCCGGAACGGATAATATGGGCCGTGGTAATGAAAGTTTCACCACGCCCCGGGCGTACGTAATCGACCCGTAAATCTATAGTGCCACAGCGACTGATGCGTTCGATCACTTCATGAGGCTGGGCGCTGTGATCCATAGTTTCTATGACACTGGCGATAGCAACTAAGCCACCACACATATCCAGTGCCGTAGCTAATACACCACCATGCAAAATGCCTTGGGGAGCATTACCGATCAGTTCTTCTTTCCATTTAAACTGAACTTCCGAGATATCGGACGCAAAACGTGTCACCTCAAGCCCGATAAGCTTATGGAAGGGTATTTTTTCGTTCATTAAGAGCGAAATTTGAGCAAGTAGTGGCGAAGAAGTCATTTGCAAATGGTTATCTGTGGTCGGGATGCATACAATAGGGCTGGATACTCTTTCAGTCAACCAACTATTCAGGAGCTTCATGTCAGGCAACACAGCGCAACAGCCCCATTCTATGCAGCAGGCTGCACAGGTTCTGCAACAGGTATTTGGTTATACCGAGTTTCGTAATGGGCAGGCCGCTGTTATCGAGCGTGTGTTAAATGGCACCGACGCCGTTGCTCTGATGCCGACCGGTGGCGGCAAGTCGTTATGTTATCAGCTGCCGGCGGTCATGTTACCCGGTTTAACGGTGGTAATTTCGCCCCTGGTTTCGTTAATGGATGATCAGGTAGCTGCTTTACAGGCGACCGGCGTGTCAGCGGCAGCCTTGCATTCCGGCATGCAGGGACCTGAGATGATGGACACACTGCGAGCCTTACAAGACGGCAGCATACGCTTACTTTATGTAGCTCCTGAACGCGCTTTGTTAGCTTCTTTTATCGAACGCCTGCAAAGTTTGCATATTTCCTTAATCGCCGTAGATGAAGCTCATTGTATTTCGCAGTGGGGGCATGACTTCCGGCCTGAGTACGGGCGTCTGGGCGAGTTGCGTCAGTATTTGCCTCAGGTGCCTATGCTGGCGCTCACTGCAACGGCCGATCATGTGACCCGCGACGACATAGTGCAGCGCCTGCATCTGAACGATCCTTTGATTTTTCAAAGTTCTTTTGATCGTCCTAATATTCGTTATCTGGTGCAGGAAAAGTTTAAACCGCAAAAGCAGGTGGTAGATTACGTTAAACGGCAACGGGGCGCTTCCGGCATTATCTATTGTGGTAGTCGCAAGAAAACAGAAGATCTGGCAGAAAAATTACGCGCCGCTGGAGTGAATGCTCAGCCTTATCATGCCCGTCTGCCGCATGAAGAAAAGCGTGACACCCTGCATCGGTTTTTACGCGACGATCTGGATGTAGTAGTAGCGACCGTTGCTTTTGGTATGGGCATTAATAAACCTAATGTGCGCTTTGTATTGCATTACGATATTCCACGCAGTGTTGAAGCTTATTATCAGGAAACCGGCCGAGCTGGTCGCGACGGGGTAGCTTCTGAAGCGGTGATGTTTTACGAACCCGGCGATGCTAACTGGATATGGCGCCTGTTTGATGACCAGCCAGAGACCGACCGCTTGCGGGTAGAGAAACAAAAATTCCACGCTATGACATCTTTCGCTGAAGCGCAGACCTGTCGGCGTTTGGTACTACTCAATTACTTCGGCGAATACCGCAGTGAACCTTGTGGCAACTGCGATTTATGTCTGCAACCGCCCAAGCAATATGAAGGTACCGAAGATGCGCAAAAAGCTCTGAGTTGCGTGTATCGCACCGGGCAGCAGTTTGGCGTGAATTACGTGGTTGAGGTTTTACGTGGGGCACAAACTCAGAAGATAAAGCAAAACCGGCATGATGAACTTTCGACTTTTGCCATCGGTAAAAACCAGTCGGCTGAACATTGGGTGTCGGTGATTCGGCAACTAATACATCGTGGTTTGCTGGTCCAGGATATCCGCCGACACAGCGCATTGCATTTAGCCGAAGCAGCCCGGCCTGTGTTACGTGGAGAAATCGCTCTGACACTGGCTCAACCGCGCCTGGAGGCATTTAAAACCGGAAGTCAGGTGGTTGAGCGTGGTAATCACGATAAAGTGCTGTTCCGCCATCTACGGGCATTACGCAAACGCATCGCAGAACAAGCCGAAGTACCGCCCTATGTGGTTTTCGGCGACAGCACTTTGCAGGACATGGCTACTTTGCTACCCACCACTGAAAACGAGTTTCTACAGGTATCCGGGGTTGGTCAGGTGAAACTGGAAAGATACGGCGAAGCTTTTCTAAAGGAAATTGCGAATTACCTGGCGGGGCAGTGAAGTGCTATTGCTTTTATACTTAATTGCATAACAATCGCTATGGTTTTAAGTGTTTTGCTAGCAACTTCTGCAAAGTTAGCAGTAAATAGCATAAATAAAAGCCAACTTCTTATTGAAATAAAACCTTAATATAAAGGACAATAAGGTGTAACAAATTGCTCTTACGATCACCCTGACATTTTATCTCTCTCAATTAGGTATAAAAAAATGAAGATTTCATTCCGAAACAGTGCGTTGGCTCTATCTGTCGCTCTGGCTTTAGGTACGTCTATTCCGGCCTCTGCGCAAGATACGTCTTCAGGTATGCGCGGCAACGTTCAAAACGAAGCTGGGCAGGTAATCGCCAATGCACGTATTGAAATAGTCCATGAGCCGTCAGGCTCGCGTTCTACGGCAACCAGTAATGCACAAGGGCAGTTTGTTGCATCAGGTTTGCGTGTAGGTGGTCCATACACTATTACGGTGACCAGCGATCAGGGTACGCAAACTTATCAGAATGTATTCCTTTCTTTAGGTGATTTGTATCGCTTAAACGCAGTTGTTGAGGATCAGGAAGTCGAAGACGAACGATATGAGCGGATAGCTGTGCGCGGAACTTCGACTACGCTGGACTATACTCGTACAGGGCCAGCCTCAACTTTTAGTGCGTCAGATATCGACGCCATGCCAATGTTTAACCGGGACCTGAAAGACGTTGTCCGGGTAAATCCATTGGTAGTGGTGGGCACCGACGATGCGTTCTCAACAAGCATTGCTGGTGCAAATAATCGTTTTAACAGTCTTTCTGTTGACGGTATGAGACAAGATGATGACTTTGGCCTGAATGCTAATGGTTACCCTTCAGCACGGGGCCCTATCCCAATTGAAGCACTGGATCAGATTTCGGTATCTATTGCTCCTTATCAGGCTAAAGTCGGTGGGTTTACAGGCGGTGGTATCAGTGCCGTTACCCGTTCTGGTACTAATGAATGGACCGGTTCTGTGTTCGCTGAGTACGCAAGTGACTCAATGGCAGGTCGGGTGAACCCTCCTGGTCGTGATAAATTTGATTTGGACCCTTATAAAGAGCAAACCATTGGTTTTGGTGTCGGTGGTCCTTTGATAGAAGACACGTTATTCTTCTTTGCCGCTTATGAGAAATGGGATTCTGATTTCGTAAGTACTGGGTGGGGGCCTTTTGACGCCGATAATGTCAGTAATTTAGCCGATATTTCTGAAGCCGATTTGAATGCAGTGCGTGATATTGCATCCAGTCAGTACGGTGTTAGTCCGGGTAACTGGAATACTTACCCGGATGAAGATGATGAGAAGTTACTGATCAAGCTGGATTGGAACATTAACCAGGATCATCGTGCCTCTTTGACTTATCAGCACACCGAAAGCTTCCAGGTACGTCAGGCCGGTTCTCAGGCTTCTCTCCTTAACCTGAGCTCCAACGGTTACGGCATTACTGATACCTTAAACATGGCTACAGCGAGCTTATACTCAGACTGGACCAATGAATTTTCGACGGATATCCGACTGGGTTTCAAACAGCATGAAAACCGCCAGGTTTCACTGGATGATCAGAGCTATGGTCAGGTGACGGTCGCGACTGATACTGGAAGTGTCCGTTTGGGCCCTGATATCTTCCGCCACGCAAATGAGCTGGATAACGACCTGCTGCAATTCCGTGCCAACGGTGAATATCTGTTAGGCGATCACACCATTGAGTTTGGCTGGGAACATGAACAACTGGATGTGTTCAATATGTTTGTGCGTAGATCATTGGGTGAATTTGATTTTGCTTCAATCGATGACTTCCTTGATGGTAACGCATCTTCAGTTAGGTATGAAAATGCGGTTTCAAACAATCCTCGCGATGGTGCCGCGTCTTTTAAATACGCTACTAACAGCCTGTATATCCAAGACCGCTGGATGGTCAACTATGACCTGACGTTAGATTTTGGCCTGCGTTATGAGCGCATTTCAACAAGTGACAAACCAAACTATAATGAAAACTTTGAACAGCGTTATGGCTTCTCTAACCAGCAGACTTTTGATGGTCTTGATTTATGGCTGCCACGTGTCGGCTTTAACTATGCGTTCAGTGACGCACTGAATATCCGTGGTGGTTTTGGTCGTTTTGGCGGTGGTCGTCCTAATGTATGGTTGTCTAACTCCTATACGAATGACGGTATTAACATTACCAGCTCAAGCTTAAATGGTCAGGCATTTTCTGGCGTAGATATTACTCAAGTGCCACAAGCGATGCAGGATTCGCTGGTGGCGGGTGATGGCCGCGTAGACGTGGTAGATCCTAACTTCAAAATGCCGTCTGAGTGGAAATACAGCATAGGTTTTGATTATCTGGCTGACCTGGGCTGGTTGGGTTACGACTGGGTTATCACCGGTGATTACATATACACAGATAAAGAGAGTGAAGCTTTCTATCAGGATTTAGGTCGTGGGGATATGGATCCTATAGTAGCCCCTGATGGACGCTTAATTTACGAGTCGGGTTCACGTAAGGATATTATGCTGACAAACGCGGATAGCGGACGCAGTAATATTTTAGCCTTGGGGGCTTCCAAGCAATGGGATAACCTGGCCTTAACGCTGGGTTATGCGTATCAGGATATTACCGATATCGGTGGCTTTGGTTCAAGTCAGGCCACTTCAAGCTATGATCGTTATGCAACCTTGAATCGCGATCAAGCTAATATAGGTACGTCTCGATTTGAAACCACGCACCGCTTAAACCTATTGTTAACTTACACTCGTGAGTTCTTCAGTGGGTATGAGTCACGCTTTACTTTATATGCCGAGCGTCGTTCCGGCGAGCGCTTCAGCTATACTGGATATAATGATGGTAGCTTTGGTTTTGGTAGTGATGACCGTATCGGCCACCTGTTATATATCCCAGATGGCCCGAATGATAACGTGCGTTTCGAAGGTTGGGACTATGCTGACTTTGCTGCGCTGGTCCAAGAGAATGGCCTGAGTAGTTATGCAGGTTCTGTTACTCCACGCAACTCGGGTTCTACTCGCTACGTAAACATTGTTGATTTTAAATTTGAGCAGCAGGTACCTGGCTTTAGCGAGAATCATCGTGGTAGCGTATTCTTTGAAATTAAGAACTTGCTCAACCTGATTGACAGCTCGCAGGGACGCCAGTTCGGTACCGGTTACCCAGCTTATTATAATCTGGCAAATATTGATTATGATGCGGCTGCAGACGAGTATATCTACAGCCCGGCCACTACAAGAAGCAATGAACCGGAAACTTTCCGTGCAAAAGCTTCTACATGGCAGGCGAAAGTAGGTGTCCGCTATCGTTTCTAGAAAAGGCGTTTAATGTCATTTCAAAAAGGGTTGCTACGGCAACCCTTTTTTATGCGTACACATCTGAATTTAAGTATGCAACTATACTAATGTCTAATATATAGAGGCCGCTTTGCAGGCATAATAATCGGTCGGCTTTTACTAAATAGCGAGCGCAACTTATGAATGCTATCTTCGTTTTGATTGCTGGCCTGGGTGCAATGGCGCTGGGCTATGTTTTCTATTCAAAATTTATTGCGGAAAAAATTTATCGGCTGGATGCCAACTTCAGGACGCCTGCCCATGAGTTCGAAGATGGGGTGGATTTCGTACCCACTAACAAGTTTGTGTTGTGGGGTCATCACTTCACCTCAGTTGCTGGTGCGGCACCTATTATTGGTCCGGCTATTGCTGTTATATGGGGCTGGGTCCCTGCCTTTTTGTGGGTCATTTTCGGTACTATCTTTTTTGCCGGGGTGCACGATGCCGGTGCTATCTGGGCCAGTAACCGCAATAAAGCGAAGTCTATCGGTGCCTTGACCGGTGATGTGGTCGGCAAACGCGCACGCAGTCTGTTTATGATCGTGATCTTCCTTGTGCTGCTGATGGTGAATGCGGTATTTGCGGTGGTCATAGCCGGGTTGCTGGTTGACTTCCCCAGCGCCGTGGTGCCTGTCTGGGGCGCTATTTTTGTTGCTCTGATCATAGGGCAACTGATTTATCGTAAATACATTGGCCTTATCGCGGTATCTTTCATTGGCGTTCTTGCTCTGTATGGCCTGATTGGCCTTGGACCTTTGTTCCCAGTTGAGCTTGCTGACAGCTTTATGGGCATGGCGCAGAACACACAGTGGATACTTATCCTCTTTCTTTATGCGGCTATTGCTTCGCTGCTACCAGTCTGGATGTTATTGCAACCACGTGATTACATTAACGGCCTGCAGCTATTTATTGGCTTGATTCTGGTGTATGCGGCGGTGCTGATTTCAGGCCCGGAAATGGTCGCGCCTGCTTTTAACTCCAATGTCCCGGAAGGCACACCTTCTATTATTCCGTTGCTGTTTGTGACTATTGCCTGTGGTGCTATCTCAGGTTTCCATGGTCTGGTTGCGGGCGGTACCACGTCGAAGCAGCTGAATAAAGAAACCGACGCCCGTTTTGTCGGTTACTTTGGTGCTGTGGGTGAGGGTTCACTCGCGCTGGCGGCTATTATTGCCGCGACTGCGGGTTTTGCCACGGTCGCTGACTGGGAAGCGGTCTATTCAGCCTTTGGTCAGGGCGGGGTGAATGCCTTTGTTAGCGGCGGTGCCAGCATCATCAGCAATGGTATCGGTCTCGAATTAAGCCTGGCTGAAACCTTGCTGACAGTGATGGCGGTGCTCTTCGCCGGCACCACCATGGATACAGGCTTGCGTCTGCAGCGTTATATTTTCCAGGAGTGGGGTAACATCTACAACATTAACTGGATGCAGAAGGTTTTACCTTCTACCTTGCTCGCGGTAGGTGCTTGTCTGATACTCGCCTTTGGTGCCGGTTCAGGCGGCTCCGGTGGTTTATTAATCTGGCCGCTGTTTGGTACTACCAACCAGTTACTGGCAGGTTTAACGCTATTGGTGATTACCGTTATTCTGGCGCGTCTGGGGCGTAACGTGTATTTCACACTTATTCCTTTGGTATTCCTGCTCATCATGACAGTGATGGCGCTTCTGCTACAATTAAGAACCTTCTATGCAGCAGGCGACTGGTTCCTCTTTGGTTTGGATCTGGTGGTGCTGGTAGCGGCTATCTTTATTGCGCTCGAATGTGCAGCAACACTAAGTCGTCTGCGTACAGAGGGCAGCGGAGAAAAAGCCAGCGGAGAGAAAAGTGCAGATAAAAAAGATTAAAGCCTGGTGGGATAAGGCCAATCACTTTGCGGAGGAGGCATATAATGCCCCCTACCGCTCTGCGATTGCCCGCGCTAAGCGGGAAGAAGACGATCTTTTTATGCTGCTGGTGTTTTCAGAAATGATGGGCGTACCTAACCCGGCAAGCTACTACACTATGGAACTGCAACCTCTGTTACTGGAGCGTTTCCATGACTGGCATATACGCATGGGCATGGAAAAGTCTCCTCTGGACCACTTCAAATGTTGTTAACTGATAAAAGCGTGATTCTGGTCGGCGGTAAAGGCGGCGTAGGTAAAACTACTATGTCGTCCGCACTGGGCCTGTTGGCGGCTAAACGAGGCCGCAAGACTCTGGTGGTATCCACTGACCCGGCACACAGTCTGGCAGACGCCTTTGACCGTAAAATTGGTGATAAACCGGTGAATCTGGCTCCTAACCTGGATGGTATGGAAATAGACCCTGATATCGAAGTGAAAGCTCACATCGATCGGGTGTCGAATGAAATGAAGCGCTTTACCAGCGCTGAAATGTTCCAGCAGGTTGAACGACAGATGCGGCTGAGTCAGCAGTCACCAGGCGCTCAGGAAGCAGCTCTGCTGGAGCGTATTTCGCGTTTGCTGGATACCGGCTTGCAGGAATACGACCTGATTATTTTTGATACTGCTCCAACAGGGCATACGCTACGTTTATTGACCTTACCTGAAGCTATGGCGGCCTGGACTCAGGGGCTGTTAAAAGCGGACAGCCGCTCGCAAAAGCTGGCTGGCGTACTGGACCACCTGACGCCGAAAAAGGGCAAAAGCATTGATAACCCGATGGCGGACCCCACAGAGAATGAAACTCAGGGCATGGATGATCGGGCCAAAGCGATCACCGACCGGCTACTGGAGCGGCAGCGTTTATTCCAGCGTACCCGGCGCTTATTGCAGGATGCGGAAAAAAGCGCGCTGTTATTCGTGTTAACACCGGAAAAGTTACCTATCCTGGAAACTGAACGTGCCGTAAAAGTATTGCAGGAAGAGAAACTGCCGCTGGCCGGACTTATTGTGAACCGGGTATTGCCAGAGAACGCCGACGGCGAATTTCTGGCTAAACGGCGTATTCAGGAGCAGGTTTACTTAAAAGATATCGAGAACATTTTTACCCGTCTGAAACGTTACCAGATTCCTTTACAGGCAACCGACATTCAGGGGCTGGATGCGTTAGACTTAATGCAGGCCCAATTGAGTCAGGCTGGATTATAGGAGTATATGTATGCGAGCAGTTCTTGCTTCCAAAGGCGAGTTAAAAGATATCACTACCGACAAACCTACACCGGGCGAGCACGATTTACTGGTGCAGGTGAAGGCGGTATCCGTCAACCCCGTGGATACTAAAGTGCGTGAACGCGCAAAAGTGTCCGGTGACGATAAAATTCTTGGCTGGGATGCCGTCGGTGAAGTGGTCGCTGTGGGCAGCAAAGTAACGCTGTTCAGCAAAGGTGACCGCGTTTGGTATGCTGGTGATGTGACCCGACCGGGTTCTAATGCAGAGTTCCAGTGTGTGGACGAGCGTATCGCTGCTAAAGCACCGGCGAATTTGTCAGATACGCAGGCGGCAGCCATGCCTCTGACTGCTATTACGGCATGGGAACTGCTTTTTGAACGTTTGCAAATCCCCCGTGATGATACCTCTAAAGATCGGGTTTTATTAATCGTCGGAGCTGCAGGAGGTGTGGGCTCCATGCTTGTGCAGCTGGCCCGGAAACTGACCAAGGCTACGGTCATAGGCACAGCATCGCGGGAAGCTTCACAAACCTGGATCGAAGAGCTGGGCGCCCATTATGTGTTGGATCACAGCATGCCACTCTCGGCTGAACTGGCCGGTGTGGGCGTCAAAGATGTCACTGATGTAGCCTCACTGACGCATACGGATGAGCACTTTAATGAACTGGTGCGGATGCTGCGTCCACAGGGTCGATTGGCGTTGATAGATGACCCTGAGCAGGCGCTGGATATTTCGGGCATGAAGCAAAAATCTCTTTCTTTGCACTGGGAATTCATGTTTACCCGACCTATGTTCAAAACGTCAGATATAGCGGAACAGCATAAATTGCTTAGTGAATTGAGTGACCTGGTGGATAGCGGCGTCATTAACAGTACCCTGGGCGAAAGTATGGGCACTATTAATGCGGTCAACCTCGACAAAGCGCATCAGCGGCTGAAAACGCAAAGTACTATCGGTAAACTGGTATTGTCTGGTTTTTAATTAGTCTGTCAGTCTGCGAACAATAAAAAGGCCCGGTATCATGCTTTGATATCGGGCCTTTTTTGTGGGTATTCACTTTTACGCTTAGATGTCGTCGGCGACAGGCGCCAGTACTGGCTGGCTGCGTAGCTCTGGTACAGGTTCATTGTTCAGGCGACGCTGCAGCAATTCAATCGCTTTTTCCAGCTGTGCGTCATAACCGTTGAAGGTCGCATGCGGTAGGTTATCGACCACAACATCTGGTTCCACACCATACCCTTCAATCACCCAGCGGCCGTCCATTGCAAACTGGCCGGTTTCAGCGACCCGAGCCAGACCACCATCGGCTAGCTGGTTCCGGCCTGACAACCAAACACCGGCGCCCGTGGTGCGCATACCCACCAGAGGTCCCAGCTGCAAGGCTTTAACGCCTGCAGAGAAAGTTTCGCCGTCCGAGTACGTGAGCTGGTCAGTGAGCACTATCAGATGGCCACGAAAAGCCTGTTGCATATTAGTATAAGGCGCTCCGTGAGTATTCGGCTCCCAGAAAGACCAGGCCTGGCGCAGCAGGCGCTGGATAATCCAGCTGTCGATATTACCGCCGCGATTACGACGCACATCTATAATAAGGCCGTCCTGCTCAATATTGGCGTAAAACTCGCGGGCGAAACTGGCCATATCATTGGCCCCCATGGCGTACAGGTGCAGGTAACCAAATTGGTTATCTGACTTTTGGTTGACCTGTTCGCGGTTATGCTGCACCCAGTCTTCATAACGTAAGCGGTGGTCACGGCCTACATCGACAGGTTCCACCACGGTTTGTAATTCGCTGCGGCCTCGGCGTATATCCAGGCGCACTTGTTTGCCAGCCTGATTACGTAGCAGTTGGTTAAGCGTGGGTAAGTCGCTTACCGGTCGTCCGTTCACTGCGGTAATCAGATCCCCAACCTGGGCATTAACACCGGGCCTTGCCAATGGCGAAGCCTGTTCCGGCAATTCCGGGTCAGTCCGGTACATATGAGTAATACGTACACCGTTGCCTTCCGCTTCTAAAGTAGCTCCAAGAGTTGCTGCTGCAGGTTTCTCCTGAGCTGAAGGGTAGTCACCGCCTCTGACCTGGGAGTGTAATACATTCAGTTCTCCCATCATCTGCGCCAGCAAATCGTCCAGCTCGTGACGGTCAGTTAAGCGCTGCAATAAGGGTTCATATTTAGCTCGGGTTGCAGCCCAGTCCAGCCCACGCATGTCGTTATCAAACAAGAAATCACGATGCATTAACCAGGCGTCACGGAACATTTGACGCCATTCTTCAACGGGTGAAAAGGCCAGCTGCCAGTGCGCTGAGTCCAGTGTATGGTCGGTCAGGCTGGAGGGAGCCTCGGCTTTGGCATCTACCGTCACCAGCTGGTTGTCAGTGGTACGCAGGAAAATCCGCTCTGCGTCTCTGGATAACTGGTATTCCTGCAAATCAGATGCGAATAATTTGTCGTCTGGTTTTTCTGCGTCAATCGCGATGCTGCGCAGTTGAGCACTTCGAGCCGTCGCACTGCGACGCATTACATATAAATGCTCATTACTGACACTTAATGCAGAGAAATTGTGTGCACTTACCGGTACCTGCCAGAGACGTTGAGCAATATTGTCCCAATCGACGAGCTGTGCGCGTCGGCCACTGCGTGACTCTTCGGCGGCTTCCTGATCACAATGCGCGACTTCCCGGGGTTGTTCAAAGGGAAAACAGCTTGCTGACTTCAGGCTGACCGCGAAGATCTGGGTGCGTTTGTCGAAGAAAGGCCCCATATTGCGGTCGCCCCACGGTGAGCGAGGAGTGGCGTTAAAATTACGATTGGACAAAAAGTATAACCAGTGGCCATCTGGACTAAAAGCGGGCGAAAAGGATTCGTATTTACCCGACGTGATCCTTTGTTGCTGTTCGTCGGCTAACGAATAGAGAATGACCTGGGGGCGGGAGCCGTCTTTATGACTCTGTGTGAAGGCTAGTAAGTTACTGTCTGCTGACCAGCTTATATCAGCATAGGGACGATGACCCCAGCCGTCGCTGGCGATGCGCTGGTTGTTGCCGTTACTTAAATTAAGCAACCACAGGTGGCCATTTTTGTCATCGTGCGCAATGTAGTTTCCATTGGGCGATAAATGCAGTTGCCAACGGAAAGCGCTACCGTTATCGGTAAGCTGAGTGGCCTCTGCTGAACCATCAGCGGGAAAGCGCCAGATTTCATTCTCGCCACTGTGATCGTTAATCGCATATACCCAACGACCATCATGGCTAAGAACGGCGTTGCGTGAGCGACTGCCAGTTGGTGTGCTGACCTGCACCAGGCGCCGCGGTGCTTTGCCTGCGATAGCAATCTGACTGCGCGCAGTGAGCGTAACGCGCTCATTGTCACCACTAAAGTGAGTGGCGGTGAGGTAATTTAATGGCTCTTCCAGCCAGCGTTCCTGACGTTGAGAAAAATCAGAGATAAGGTGAATATCTAACAGTTCACTCTCACCAGTCGCTAAGTCCAGCAGTTTAATGTCAGCGCCCAGTTGATAGGCGATGCGCCCGCCGTGGATGCTGGCGGATCGCACCTGCCAGTCAGTATGCTCAGTAACCTGCTGAATATTCTGACCGTCAGTATCCATTGACCAGATGTTCGGAGTGCCGTCGGAATCACTGATGAAATAAAGCTGTTCTTGCCAGTACATTGGCTGGCGCGCCGAGCCGATGTGTTGCTCTGTGAGTAAGCGGGCTTCCTCATCAGAACCCGGTCGAAAACTCCAGAGTTCGCCCATTGCACCGCCACGATAAATGCGGGTATTATCGCCGGTATACTGCAAACCAAAACGGGCGAAAAAGACCATTTCGTCGTTGCTGCCCATACTGCCCTGAATGGCATCGGCCAGAGGTATATCCGTAACCTGCAATGAATCCGGATCCACTGTTTTTAATACCCAGTGGTTGGCAGGTCCAACTGCACTGTCGGTGCTGTAAAGCACAGCACCTGATGCGGTCCAGCCCTGTACCCGAACCCGGCTGTTTTCAAAGCTGACACGTTTGGGCTTGCCGCCCATTAAAGGCATTACGTAGGCTTCAGGAACTCCTTCGTAATCTGCGACGAAAGCGACCTGGCTGCCATCGGGCGAAATAGCCGCATAACTTTCGTCTGCCGGATGAGTCGTTAAACGCTGAGCTGGGCCACCGGATGTTGAGGTTTTCCAGAGGTCACCTTCCGCAGTGAATACAATATGCTCACCGTGCAAGGCCGGAGCGCGATAATAACCAGGATTTTCGTTACTGACTTTATTGTCGCTGGCATGAATGGCAGAGGAAACACAAAGTAGCATCATGGCTACGGCCATGTACGGCATTATTTTCATAGGTTTTTCCTATTGTTTTTTTAATCGTCTGTCGACATGTCGGGTGCTTTACTTTTGCCAAGACCACCACTCAGAACCAGCTGCAGGGCTTCCGCGGGGCTCATGTCCAGGTTTGTGGTACAGGATTTGGGTACCATGATCATATAACCCCCTATGTTGTACGCCATAGGCAAAAAGACCGCAATCCTATCTTCTTCCAGGAGTTCGGATATTTTATCTCCGGGAACCCCTGATTTTTTAGTTACAATGCCGATCAGTTCCACTTCTGAGTTAGGCAATTTAACCATAACGACCGATTCTTCTTCAAAATTGTCGCCGGACATGACTTCAAAAATATCCTGTACCAGACCGTGTACCTGACTGACACCGGGGATTTTCATAAAAACTTTGCCTGGCAAGTGCCAGGCCCAGTTAAAGTTGCGCCAGGAAGCGCTGTAACCAATAAGCACACAAATAGCTAGAAAAGTAAGTATGGCGAGCCCAGGGAAATAAAGGTTTTCTGGTAAAATAGTCTGGAGTGCCGGAGAGAGGGATGTTTCTACTGCAACCAGCGCCCAGAGTATAAGCTGCACGGTAATAACTGCTGGCAGGATAAGAAATAATCCCCTGGCTAAAGCTCGTCCTACTCGTTTCATTGGGTCTTTCCCTTTAGAATAACGCTACAAAGCCACAGATTAGCAGGCCTGCGTTAGCCAGCCAGGCGATGAGGAAAAAGTAGCTACGCGGACTTGGGTTTTTATCCGTTGCAATGCTGTAATACAGCACCATGTGCGCAATTCGGGCTACTACCATGATCGCCAGTAAGCCGGAAACCCAGGCGGGATTTGCCCCTGCCAGGATGGCAAAAAAACCGGCGCCAAGCATAGTACTGGCGTTTTCAAGCGAATTCTGGTGAGTACGCCAGGCTCGAAAGGTGAAGTCAGCATGACTTTGGTTTGTCGGTGGTGTGCCGGGCAGCGCTCCTGGCTGTTTGGCTTTACGGCCACTGGCAATCAGCCACTGGACCATGATCATAGCGATTAAAATGCTTATCCAAAGCAAGCTTGAGTTGTAGTCTGAAAGATCCGGCATAATCAAAGTCCTTATTTAATTTATTATACTTACAAATAGTTATCGCTAACTGTAGCACTAGTTACTTCAGTTGCGTTGTAAAATTACTACGTCTTTACCGCGATAAAGTTCGTTCAACTGCCAGTGATTTCTTATCCAGTCAAAGGTTTCAGCTGAGAAGAAACTAATATGGGTTGGGTCCATCGGGTAACGCCAGCGTGAAAAGGCGTCTTTACCTTGTGGTCGCTGCGTCATAATGGCCAGAAGACCACCAGGTTTAAGACAAGCTAGTAGTTGTTTCAGCACCTGAGCAGGATCGCCGAGATGTTCAAAGACTTCAGTTGCGGTAATAAAGTCATATTGAGTGGCCAGTAGCTCAGGGTGATGGGCATAAAAAATATCGTAATCCTGACAACTAAAACCGGCTTCTTTGAACATTAACGATAAAGTTGGCCCTGGCCCCGAACCAAAATCCAGTCCTTCAGCGCCAGGTGCAAGCAGCGCCTGCATGGACTCAAAAGTGCGACTCAGAAATTTACGATAACCCGGGTCATTTGGGTCATTCTGATGCAGTTGGTACACGTCCCGTTCTTCTTCTGCACTCAGGCGAAACTCCGGCGGCACAAAAATAAGCTGGCATTGGTTGCAGCGATAAAATTCACGCTTAGCAATACGCCCTCGATTGTCTGTATGCCAGAGCTCGACGTCCTGACTTTGACATAGACCGCAGGAAACAGCTTCTAACATAGTGTACTCCTTATAAATCCTCAGCCAGAAAGCCACCCGACTGACGACGCCAGAGTTTCGCGTATAAACCATCCTGAGCTAATAGTTGTTCATGGCTGCCCTGTTCGATGACCTCGCCTTTGTCCATCACAATCAGGCGGTCCATAGCCGCGATGGTAGAGAGGCGGTGCGCTATGGCTATAACGGTTTTACCGCTCATCAACTTATACAGATTTTCCTGTATCGCGGTTTCCACTTCGGAATCCAGCGCTGAGGTGGCTTCATCCAGTATTAATATCGGCGCATCTTTGAGCATGACCCGGGCAATAGCGATACGCTGGCGCTGGCCCCCGGAGAGTTTTACTCCCCGCTCGCCGACATGCGCATCGTATCCGCTGCGCCCTTTGTGGTCGCTCAGGTCATCAATGAATTCATCAGCTCTTGCGCCCCGTGCGGCTTGTATCACTTCTTCTTCAGTGGCATCGGGGCGTCCGTACAGAATATTGTCGCGCACAGAGCGGTGCAGCAAAGAAGTGTCCTGAGTTACCATGCCAATGTGTTCGCGTAATGTATCCTGCTGTACTTCAGAAATATTCTGGTCATCGATCAGAATACGACCGCTCTGCACATCATAAAAACGCAGCAACAGGTTCACCAGTGTCGACTTACCTGCTCCGGAGCGACCTACAATGCCCACTTTCTCACCGGGCTGAATATGCAGGTTTAAGTTGTCCATTACGCCGCTTTCTTTGCCATAGTGAAAAGCGACCTGGTCAAACTTAATTTCGCCGCGACTGACCTTCAGTGGCAACGCCTGAGGTGTATCCTCAACGGTGCGCGAAACCGCAATGGAGTTTATGCCGTCCTGCACTGTGCCTATAGCTTCAAATAACTGAGTAAGTTGCCACATAACCATCTGCGACATACCAAATAAACGCAGTACCAAACCTATCACCACAGCCACAGCACCGAGCGAAACCGCTTCGTTCAGCCATAGGCCTATGGCCAGTGCAGCCGAACTGAATAACAACAGGCAGTTTATGATGTAGAGAAAACCATAGAGCTTAGTGACCAGCCGCATTTGCTGATGAACGGTCACCAGGAAGTCATCCATGCCTTCGCGGGCAAAGCGGGTTTCGCGGTTGCCATGCGAGAAGAGCTTCACGGTCTGTATGTTGGTGTAGCTGTCGACAATGCGGCCGGTCATAATAGAGCGGGCATCGGCCTGGGCTTTAGATATGGTGCCTAAACGGGGCACAAAGTAATACAACAGACCCGCGTAAATCACGATCCAACCCGCAAGCGGCAGGATCAGGCGCCAGTCGGCGGCACCGATAATGAAAAACATGGCCAGAAAATAGACGCCAATATAGTTCACGACTTCGATGAAGCTGACCACCACCTGACGCACCGATAAAGCGGTCTGCATCAATTTGGTAGCGACCCGGCCAGGGAATTCGTCCTGGTAATAACTCATCGATTGCTTGATCAGGTAACGGTGTACCAGCCAGCGGATGCGCATCGGGTAATTGCCAAGCAGGGTCTGGTGCATAATCAAGGATTGCAGCCAGACCAGTATAGGCAAACCAAACACTACGACCGCCGCCATGGCAGCCAGCTTCAATCCTTCGTTGGCCAGAAAGGAATCTTTTTCCTGCACGGAAAGCCAGTCGACAATATTGCCCAGAAAAGCAAATAACCAAACTTCAGTGACCGCAATAAGCGCCATCAGAATAGCGACTACAATTAAATAAGGTTCAGCACCACGGGTGAAGTGACGGCAAAAAGCGAAAAAACCTTTGGGCGGTTGTGTCGGCTCTGCCGCCGGGAAAGGGTCCAGGCGTTTTTCAAACCAGCGAAACATCGTGCGTCCTTATGAAGTCAGGCAGATAAGCTAAGCTCTATATTATGCCACAAGCCGGGCTTTGATTTGTGGCAATAGGTGTAAGCTTTTATTTCGCGATTACTTTAGTATCAGATGTACCGGAGGATTAGTTATGGTGAGCAAACAGAAGATTATTCAGCAGGCTTTGAAGCAGGGTGAAACAACTGGCTGGGAGCGGCTGACATTAGCTGACATAGCCCATGGTCTGGACGTCAAACTCGCGGAGATTCATCATCATTTTGCGCAAAAAGACGATATTGTAGATGCCTGGCTGGACTGTGCTGATCAGGCCTTGCTTAAACAGGCCCCCAATCCCGAATGGACAGGTTTAAGTGGTGCCGAGCGGCTGCACAAAGTGCTCTGGTTATGGCTTAGTAGCATGAGTGATTATCGTAAAGTGACCGGCGAAATGCTGTTGTATAAACTTGAACCGGGCCATGTACATCTGCAACTGGCGGGCATTTTACGTATCAGCCGCACAGTACAGTGGTTTCGCGAAGCAGCGGCCTTGCAGGCAAGCCACCTGCAGCGTATCGGCCAGGAGCTGGCGTTAACCAAGCTATTTGTAGCTACTTTTGTGCGCTGGCTCAACGACAGCTCCAACCAACAACAGCGCACCTATAAATATTTAGAAAAAAGACTCGCCGCTGGTCAGCGCCTGAACCTGTGGAAATAGAGATTAGTCTTTGTTTGCCAGATAGGTCGCGAGTTCGAGATAATCGTCAAAGAAGTTTGCACTGTTGCGAAAACCCTGTGGCAGCATCTGGTATTTGCCATTGACTATGTAAGTAGGTGTTCCCCGGATCTGATAGCGCTCCGCCTGCTGCAACATACGTCTACTCAGGGTGCGGGTCTGGAAACTGTTCAATGTATTTTGAAAGTCTTGTGCTTCAACACCTATAGCGAGAAAAGCATCCTCTACGTCCTGCAAGGATTCAGTGCGCTGACGTTGTTCAAAATGACGATCGAAGATTTCACGGCTGAAAGCCGCCTCAACAGATAACAGCTGCGCAGTTGCCCAGGCTTTAACCATATCTTCCTGCATGCCAGGAGGACTTAAAAATTCGACGTGAAATTTATGTAAATCGCCATCAAACTGGTTTTTCAAAAGCTGGTTAAAAGCCTGGTACCGATAACAGGTGGCGCAGTAAAAAGAGAAAAACTCCAGTATCTGCGTGTCATCAGTGCGCTCTTCGGCGACCACCTTATAGTGCAGGTTTTCTTCAAACTGGATTGCAGCCACAGCGCTGGCGCTGAATAAAAGCAATATAGAAATGAACAGTGGTTTCATAAATAGGTCCTGATAATCAATGGATCTGAATACTCAGTGTGGAATCCTGGTAGTTAAGATCTACCGGATTCTCACTGGTAATAATCAGGCCTTCTACATTCAGGCCTAAGTTTTCTAAGGTGCAGCCCGACAGGCCTTCGCAGAGTTGCGGCAGGTCGGTAACAGCAACTTTGAACAGTATTTCACCCCTGTGTAGTTCCTGAGTGTTGATTAGTGCCGGTACCTGCTGCGCTACCAGACGCACGCCGTGCGAATAAAAGGTCAGATTTTCAGCCCGGCCTAACAGGATAATATTTTCCTGAGGGCGCGACATGCCAGCGGGACCGCTGCTGAAATTAATATCACTTTCAGGTTCCTCATCTTGCATTGAAACCTGCATCCGCAGCTCCACCCAGGTTGAGTGTTGTTCTGTAAACTCTCTGACGCTGGGTTGTGCGCTTCTCATCGACTGACGTTCCGCCCAGGCCACCCAGTGGTTGAAGTCATGTCGGGCAAGTACGTCGTTGGCTTGAGTCAATGCCACTTCAGCATTGAAATCGGTAAAGTCTGCCAGTATGTGCTGCAGATGACGGCCTTCGGCCAGCGGTGTTTGCCAGTCTTCTTCAAAGCGGGTCAGTATAAGCGCTAAACTGGCGCCGGTATGATAACCCGCTGCCCATAGATCCATTTGCTCCTGTATACCGTCCGGTGAACCCTCAAGACTCTGCTGCAAATGTTCGGTTAATGCGGAGGAATCTCCGGCACGGCCGAAGACTGCTTTCAAGCCCATCAGCTGAGCACTACCCTCCATACGTTCACTATTGCGCTGCAATTGAATTGCCGAGGGTGGCATGATTTGTTCGCCAACCAGACGTAATGTCAGGTAATCGTGAGCAAAATCATGTGATTCCTGGCCGGATAGGTTCAGCATGTGTTGCAAAAGGCGCTGTTGCATCCGTAGTAAAGCACGCACTGTGTAGGCTGAAAACACCTCATCATCTACATGGGGCTGACTGCCGGGAGTGAAATGCTGCTGTTGATAAGCGTGGAAGGCTTCATGCACCAGCGTGCTTAAATTATTACGTGAGTCGGGCTGCAATTGTACCGCGGTGACCTGGTAGTTTTGAACTGGATAACTGAGTACAAAGCCGCTTTCCAGGCGCGGCAGACTGCCCGGATAAAAATAAGAACGGCCGCGCAACATAGAAGGCAGTAAGTCATCATCGACTTGTTCATAACCTGCAATAGGTTCTTTATCGGTGATGAGCAAGGCTAGTTCATCAACGCGATATAACAGGAAGGGCTCATTTGCAGACCAGAACCCTGGCCATACATCAGCTACCAGCGGGGAGCGCTCTGCAATGTAGGCCGCAGAGTTGACCAGTGACTGCTCAGCGTCCGTCAACTGAATTTCGCTCGAGGGGCGGCTGCTGCAGGCGGTTATCGCCAGCGAACAGAGCAACAACATAAATAATCTGGGCACAGGCATGCAAAACCGCACTCTGATGTTCCTTAAGTAAGGTTGTTAAATTCATGTAACTCTAGCAACTTAGTAAGGAACCGACAATAATGTGCTAAAGTTTTGTGAGTAAAGTAATAGTTAACAGGTGAAGTAGTTATGGGTCAGTACAGCTCTGTTCGTGATAATGCATGGGTGAAAGGTTTTGTATATGCGGCAGCTGCTGTAGCGCTGGTTGTGTTACTGGTATTTCTGGCGGTCCGTTTATTGCCCATGCAGCAGGTCGCCATGTTCTGCGCCTTGCTTTTGTTGCACCTGGGCACAGCGCTCATTCTGGTACCCGCTGCGATCGCCAGACTGTTGCGCAAACGGGGTTTTGACAGCACTCAGCGCATGGGGTATCAGGTGCTCGGCGTAGTGCTTATTTTGATGGGTTGGTTACAGGCCTGGACGCTGCTGTGGAGCTAGCGACTTGCGGTTACAACCAGCCTTTTTGCTGAGCGATGCGGGCCGCGTCAATACGATTGCTGGCGGCCATTTTTGCGATTGCTTCAGATAAATAGTTACGCGCCGTACCTTCAGCAATAAAGAGTGCGGTAGCTATATCGCTGGTGGATTTGCCCTCGGCTGCTAATTTCAGCGCTTTGCGTTCTTTATCGGTCAGCGGATCCTGCTCACCAATAGCTAGCATGGCCAGTTCCGGATCAATCACCCGTCTGCCTTGTAAAATATCATGCAGGGCTCGCAGTAAACTCTCTGTGGAGGCATCTTTTAATAAAAAGCCGTCGACTCCAAGCTTCAGCGCGCGTTGCACATAACCGGCGCGGCCAAAAGTGGTCAGAATGACCACTTTACAGGCATAGTGCTGGCGCACATGCTGTAACAATTCAAGGCCGCTAAGCTGCGGCATTTCGATATCGGTGAGCACTACATCAAAGTCTTCTTGTTGCAGGCAAAGCATTGCCGCCTGGCCATCACAGGCTTCGACCACTGTAGTTTCATTATCCATACGCAACAGGGCCGCCAGGGCGCCACGTACCATATTCTGATCTTCAACCAACAGAATCTTCATGCGTCATGCTCTTTTGTTGTACTCGTCAAAGGCAATTGTAAAGTGATACAGATCGCATCGCCATGGTTAATATGCAGCTTGCCTTGCAGCAGCTCAATGCGCTCTTGTACCCCTTGTAGCCCATTGCCTGGGGTGAACTCGATACTGCTGCCATTGTCACAGATTATAATCTTATGTCCTTGTGTATCTTCGCAGAACTCAAAGCGTACCTGGTCGCCTTTGCTGTGACGCAATATATTGGTCGTTAGTTCGATTAAAATCATAACCAGCGCGGTTTCGGCCAGCGGGTTAAAGTCGGGAATCGGTCCTTGCACTGTCACATTAAAACCTTGCGTTTTAAGTTGCTGACTTAGCTGTTCAAGTTCATTTTTTAAGCCCTGATGGCGATAGCCGGTGACGCTATGCCGGACCTGATTGAGGCTCTGTTGGCTGACAGCTATCAGTTCCTGTAGCTCATTGCGTGCTGCCGTGGTGTCTCCTTTGCTTAATAGTTTCTCAGCCAGCTCGGCTTTGAGCGCAATGCTGGATAAAGAGTGACCGAGCAAGTCGTGCAAATCACGGGCAATGCGTTCACGTTCCAGCTGCTGTCCCAGGTTCTTTATTTCATGGGCGGACTTTTCGTCGCGGCGCTGAGCAGACTGTCGGTGACGCTCAGCTACGCCAATGGCAAAAATGCCCGGAAGCAAAATGCCGGAGAAGTAGAAAAACTCAATAGCGTCGACACTCAGAGTTCTCGCCAGCAACAGGATCCAAAGAATCTGCAGTGCACATAACGGAAGTGCTACGCGGAATCTGAAGGCAAAACCGGTGAAAAAAGCAGTATAAGCAAAAAGTGCGACGGACCCGTAGTTAATCGGGGTAATCAGGCTGGCCAGGATCCAGATACATAGCGCGGGCAGCCAGACTTTGTGTTGAGGGGCCCGGAAAGCCCAGAAGTAGCAGGGCAGAAAAAGGACTAAGACAACACCAATAGCGAGTAGCTGCAAACTGCTGTAGTCGACAAAAAATACAGGCAGCAAATAAAACAGCAGGTTAAACAGATAGACCCAGCTAAATTTCAATTCTGACTGTCGGGTTGCATTGGAAATCAGCATGACGTTGCCTTAGTTAAGCTATAGATTGACAGGACTACTGCTGAGCCAGCATATACTGGGCCCAGCCATAATCAGGGTTCACCTGTAATGCCTGCTGCCAGTGTTGCCGCGCTGCATCGGTATTACCCTCTTGCAGCTGAAACATGCCCAGCCAGGTATAGGCTTCAGCATGGCCCCAGCAAATATTACTACAGGGTTGTTCGAATAACCGCACCGCCTCTTGCATATGACGTTTTGCTTTTTTGGCATCACCACCAAAAGCAGGGGGTGTGTAGAATGCCGACATTCCCTGTACCAATTTGACCCGGGGATTATCGGCTGCCAATTCTTCCGCCTGGGTCAGGTGCCGCTCTACTTTCTTACCCAGAGTGGCTAAGTCAGACGATGACTCCACCCCGATTTGCATGCCATAAACAGCAGCTAACAAAGCGTGGCGTTCGGCATCCGGCTGCTCCTGAAGCTGTTCCTGCAACAATACCGCCGCTTGTTTAAGTGCCTGCTTAGCCTGTTCCTGCTGGCCCATAATGCTGGACACCACCGCCAACCGATAATTGGCATAGGCCAGTGCATAGTCACTTTCGGCATCTTTGCTGTATTGCTGCAAAGACACTAAATCAATGCGATCTGAAGCCCGTTCAATATCTGACAAAGTATGAGCAAACCCCGTGCCTGAAAGGCATAACAAGGCTGCACTAATCATTAACGTTTTCATTTGATATCTCCTTTATACACGCCATTCGTGTGTAAAGAAGTATGGCGACAGACAAAGCATCGCGGCAGGCACAAATGTCACCAATAAGGAGTGACATTTGTCATCAGTTAAACCGCCTCCCCACAGACCCAGGCGGATGACCAGGCCCACTGGAAGTTGTAGCCGCCTAGCCAGCCGGTGACGTCGAGCACTTCGCCGATGAAATAGAGGTTTGGCTGTAGTTTGCTTTGCATGGTTTTAGAACTGACCTCATCCACATTGACGCCGCCCAGGGTGACTTCCGCAGTGCGGTAGCCTTCGGTGCCGTTGGGTTTTAACTGCCAGCCGTTGAGTGTGGTGGCGATGTCGTCGAGTTGTTGGTGGCTGTAGTCGGCCAGGTTCTTTTGTGGCCATTGTTCGCGGGTAAGTAACACCTCAGTCAGGCGCTTGGGAAACTGTTGCTGTAACCAGCTTTTCAGGCCTTGTTTAGGCGAGTTCTGCTTAGCCTCGCGCAAGGCCTGCTGAGCGTCCATGTCAGGAAGAAGGTTGATGGTCACGGCTTCGCCGGCTTTCCAGTAGGAAGATATCTGTAAAATAGCCGGGCCGCTGAGACCGCGATGGGTAAAAAGCATGGCTTCTTTAAAGCTGGCATCGTCATTGCTGGCCTGGATCTCTGTAGCCAGGCCGGATAAATCAGCAAAAGCATCTTTGTCCTGTTCGTGCAGGGTGAAAGGCACCAGGCCGGCACGCACGGGTTTTATCGAGTGGCCAAACTGCTCGGCGAGCTGGTAGCCCAGCGGAGTAGCTCCCAGCTTGGGCATGGAAAGGCCGCCGGTGGCGATCACCAGGCTTTTGGCCTGGTAGTCGCCCTGACTGCTTTGTATTTCGTAGTTTTCATTGTCATAAGCAACCTTCAACACTTCCGTGCGCAGTTGCACTTGGGCGCCGGCGTCTGAGCATTCTTTAAGTAACATACGCACTATGTCTTTGGCACTGTCGTTGCAGAATAACTGACCCAGGGTTTTCTCGTGCCAGGCAATATCGTGTTTGTCGACCTGGGCAATAAAGTCCCATTGAGTGTAACGACTGAGTGCCGACTTGCAAAAATGCGGGTTGCTGGAGATGAAGTTCTCCGGGGTGCTATACATATTGGTGAAGTTACAGCGGCCACCGCCTGAAATCAGAATCTTCTTGCCTGCCTGTTTAGCATGATCCAGCACCAGTACTGAGCGTCCGCGGCGTGCGGCGGTAGCGGCGCAGTGCAAACCGGCGGCACCTGCGCCTAAGATAATGATGTCGAAGAAGTTTTGCTCATGTGCAGGCATTCAGATGTCTCGGGTCAGTGTTTAAAATCGCTGACTATTCTAGCATGGAAGACAATTAAATTTGCGTGAAAGCGCCAATTTGCATAGTCTAGAGCGCGTTTAAATTTTGGGAACATAGGTGTATGTCTAAAATAAAAATACCTCACACGCTAGTGCTCATGTTCATGATGATGATGGCGGCACTGGTTTTAACCTGGGTCCTGCCAACGGGATCCTTTGAGCGTCAGATGGTCGATGGCCAGACCGTGGTCACGCCGGGCAGCTTCGAATTGCATGAAGACGCCGAAATTCTGGGGCCGCAAACCTTATTGACCGTAATTCCCCGTGCCTTAGCGGCGGCTCAGGATGTCATATTCTTTGTCTTCCTGATCGGTGGTGTATTGGGCATTATCCGGCACACCGGTGCGCTGGATGCGGTGATTGGCAAAATGCTGCAGAAATTTGGCGATCGTATGGGACTGCTGATTTTTAGTGGCATGTTCATTTTTGGCCTGTTCTCCAGCCTGATTGGCATGGCTGCTGAATATGTGGTTTTTGTCGGCCTCCTCGTTGGTTTGTGCAGGGCTATTAAACTGGATGCCATGGTGGCTATGGGCATACTGGTGGTCGGTTACGGCGTGGGTTATGGTTTGTCGCTGTTCAACCCTTTCACCGTGGTGATCGCTCAGGCCATTGCTGAAGTGCAGCCAGGCAGTGGTGCCTGGTTACGTATTGCGCTGTTAGTGCCTATTTTCCTGGTCGGTTTCCATCATGTGTACAGTTACGCAAAAAAGGTCAAAGCGGACCCTAAGAACTCTTTGCTGTACGACGTACCTGGCGACGAAGTGATTTCCGACCCAGATGCTTACCCGGACTTCAACCGTACTCATATCATGGTGTTGGTGGCTTTTGGTCTGACACTGGCAACCCTGGTGTATGGTATTAGTCAGCAGGGCTGGTACCTGACTGAACTGAGCGCTTTGTTTGTCGGACTGGGCATAGCTACTATTTTCATTGGGCGCATTAAATTTGATGAAGCGGCACAGAAGTTCATTGATGGTGCAGCGCAGCTAACCGCGACTGCTTTACTGGTCGGCTTTGCCCGCTCCATCGCGATGATTCTGGAAGATGGTCAGGTGCTGGATACGGTGATTTATTACCTCTCGATGCCTATCGACATGATGGGCAGTTATTTTGGTGCGGTTGGCATGTTGTTGATTCAGTCGTTGCTGAACCTCTTCATTCCGTCCGGTTCCGGTCAGGCCTTTGTAACCATGCCGATTATGGTGCCTATTGCAGATACTGCAGAGATAGGGCGCCAGGTGGCCGTACTGGCCTTCCAGATGGGCGATGGCTTTATGAACATGATAGTGCCCACCAATCCGGTACTAATGGGCATACTCGGCCTTGCCGGCATTCCTTATGATCGCTGGTTCCGCTTTATGGCGCCTTTGATGCTGAAGCTACTGGTAGTCTGTAGCCTGGCGCTGATGTTTGCGGTGTTGGTGGGGTATTAATTGACCCGGTATTTCATAGAGTAAGAGCTTAGCCGAAAGCCAGTCAGTTTAACTGACTGGCTTTTTTAATGAATTATCCTCAGCCCAGACAGACGCTGACTTTCTCCTGGTAACAGAAGCTTGTCAGGATTAATAAACTAGCGCATGGTTTCAGTATGTATAAAAGCACCAATAAGTGGGTATAATTGGAATCACGTTATTATTTGCAGTCAGGAATGCTATGCGACACGGATTGATAGTTTTAGGTACGCTCTTTTTACTGAGTGGCTGTTTTGCGGGAGCTGACTCGGATGATGAGGCGGAGAGTGAATTTGCGCAGATGATGCGAGTGGTCAACGATGAGCCACAGAGCCTTGAGTTATTGTCGGAAGATAGTGACTATGAATTAGTCAGCGTGGGATCGCCAGAGCATGGCCAGCTTGAGGTGGATGGCCGGGTTATTACCTATACTCCATCACCTGGTTTTGCTGGGGTGGATGCGTTGACCTATCGGGTAGTTTTGGACGATAAACAGCAACAGATTAATCTCAATATTGATGTCGTACAGGAAGTGACTATAGCCGGACGTGTTTTTGATCAGCCGATACCTTATGCACGGGTGACCACTGAGTACGCTGGTGAGTTGTTAGAAACTGAGGCGGATGCTCAGGGTTTTTATGAATTCACCTTCGACATACAGGATTTGGAACTGGACGATACTCTGATCATAAAAGCTCGTGGTGTCAGCCGGGTAGCGCAGGAAGATGTCAGTTTGCAAACTATTATAGTGCCCCCGGCCCGTTTACTTTCTTTGATGAACGACGAGCGCCGGGTGACCCGTGAGCAGTTGAATGACGTCCAAATCACTCAGTTAAGTACCGCCTATTCCGTTATGGTGCTCAGAGGCATCGCCTCTGCGTCTACGCTTAGTCAGGAAGAAGTTGATCAGCGCTCTCAGCAGCTTGACCCGGACCAGTTAATCCACATGGCCGGAGTGATTAAACTGTTGGTCGACGACAGTGCCTTTCGTCTGCCCAGTGGTTACGGCCACGTATTGCAGCTGTTGCAAAGCGAAAGCGGTTATCAGAATTACCTGAATACACTACTGCAGAACGGCGAACCCGGAGATGATCTGACGCGGGCGATCACCCACACACTGCGGGATGACCAGGTGATGCCGCAGTTCGCATCTGATGACTGGGCTGCTTCTTACGTATTGACCCAGCCTGTGCATGCTGATTATACCCCGATGCATGCTAAGCAGGGCTGGAGGTTCATAGAGCTGGGCGATGCCGGCGATGGCCGGGCGTCGTCAGAAGGCGATTCAGCGCATCGCCTGCAATGGCAGAGCAATGCTTCAGGCGTGCAGGTAAACCTGATCCATCCGCGTGAGCAGGAATTTGAAATAAGCGTGCGCGAAGCCTTCGATCACATGCCTAACCGTGCAGAGTTGTGGCGCCTTTGGGGGAATATGGACAGACCGGTCACAGTTACCTTAGCTATTGATGAGCTGGAACTGATGCCATTGCGCCAGCAGTCGTCGGTTTTTGCCCCTGTGGTAGCACTGGAAAGTGGCTATTTCAAAGCATTCCAGTTTACTGCCCGGGGCCAGCAGCATCAGGTGGATGCGCGACCTTATGCGGGCAGTCGCAGCACTTATTTAATGTCCGATCGTAGTCTGCTGAGCGCACGGCCTGATTACTTTGCTGAGCATGGCATTGTAGGGAGCTGGGCGCTGGGCCAGACGGCTGCAGGTGGCCAGCAGGGCCTGGGCGAAGCGGATATTTTCAGGTTTTATCAGAACGGTAGCTTTAGCAGTGAGTTTCAGCAGCTATCCGGTGACTGGCAACTGAATGAAGATGATGGCCGCCTGACGCTGGAGTTTGCGGAAGGGCCGACGGAAATCTGGCAGGTCAGTTTTGCAGCCGAAAACATGGCTTCAGCACTGGTACGTACTGAAGAAAATGAACAGCTTAGCGAAGAGTTGCGGGTATTACTGCCAATAACACCGGGTTCCATCAGCCCGCGCCTGTTTATTAACAGCAGTAGTCAGCAGTTACAGGTGGTGGCCAGTGACTTTCTGAATCCGGGTTTTTATAATGCGCAGGGCGAGTTGCAGGCACATCCGGACTGGCGTGGTTATCAGATTACCGATGATAATCGGGGTTTTGCGGTAAGTTTCACTTGTGGTGAGCAGCTTTCACTGTATCGGCCCTGGTGCCAGAATAATTTCCGTCATCAAAATGAAGCGCCGATGAGCTGGACACAGGAGTCTGACGAAATGGCCATGCGTTTAGAGGATTTCAGCGATTTATGTGTTGCCGGAGATTGCCTGGAACAGCGCTGGAAACCCCTGGTGGATAGCGAAGACAGCTTTGTTGTGTTGGCATGGCAGCGCGTGTTGGTTGAAATCGAAGATGATCAGGAAAACCTGCAAGCGGACTGGAATAATGGCTGGAATATGCTGACAAGACCACAAATTCAGGTCATTACACCCAGACCTTTAGCCGGCCGTTAATAAGGCTGTTTGTTGTAGATATCAAAGCGGTGTTTTTTGCTGATCACCTGGTTGCTGGGGTTTTGTCCGCCCAGCACTGGGGCTTTCACCGGCCGCTTTACCACTACCCGGTGAGTCGCTAGCGCTAACGCCGCAGGTAATAGATTATCAGCATCCGGGTCGGCCCCGACCAGGTTTTGCAGCATCTGCATGTCTTTTTTTACCTGGGCTGATTTTTCCCGATGCGGAAACATAGGATCCAGATAAATCGCCATCGGAGGCTGGTTGCGCAAACTCTGCATGGTTTTTGAATCCAGTAAACTGCCACAAGGCAACACCTGAATATGAGTAGACATCCAGGATCCCGTCTGAGGATCCTGAGCGGCACGTTCGATAGCATTGGTCAGCAGTGCGTGAATAGCCGGGTGTCGCTCTAGCAGGCGTACTTCACAGCCTGCATGGGCCAGAATCATGGCATCCCGGCCCAGCCCGGCTGTGGCGTCCAGAATGCTCGGCCGATGGCCTTTAGCAATGCCCAGTGCCCGCACAATAGCTTCCTGACGCATGCCGCCAGCCTGGCGTCGCCAGGCTTGTTTGCCCCGAACAAAGTCGGGTAATAGCGGACTGGTTTTGGGTTGTTCCCGCCAGCGCAGTTGCAATCCCTGAGCTGAAAGCTCAAGCACAAAAGGATGTTCATTGTCCGCCACAGCCAACCCAAAACGTTGTGCCATAGCTGCCGCTGCTGCGCTAAATTCAGGTTCGGCGGCGATAAGCGGCACTTGCTGGTCAGCGATCATTACGGTACCTCATGTCCTGATGGGGTATGCCATCTTCCAGGTAATCGTCACCTTCGCTGATAAAGCCCAGTGAGGTATAAAAGTCCAGTAAGTAGAGCTGGGCACCGATAACGATTTCAGTGCATTGCTCGCGATTCAGAACCAGGCTCATGGATTCTTCCATTAACTGACGGCCTAACTGCTGACCGCGGGCATGTTCTGCGACCACCACGCGTCCAATTCTGGCGGGTTGTTCTGCGGAACCTGGACGTATACGGGCATAAGCTACCAGTTCATCCGCATGGTAGCCGAGCAAATGCAGCCAGTTCATATCATCGCCGTCGGCATCGGGGTATGGGCAGTTTTGCTCAACTACAAAGACATTCTGACGCAACGCCAACAAGTCGTAGAGTTGGGTCAGGGACAAGTCGCTGAATGCTTTCAGTTGCCATGTTGTCATCGCTAGCTGGCTCCTCAGGTAATAGGGTTAGCCGGGTAATAGGCAAGCAGTTCCGCTACTTTATTACGGGTGCTTCCATTCTGACTGATATAGCGGTGTACCATCAACTCGGTTAATTCAGCACGTTTATAAAATAGTCGGGCATGTTCAGTGTCATGGTTACTGATAAGCACCGGAATACCCCGTTTAAATGCCGCCTGTTCAGCTTTCTGAGCGAGAATACCCTGCTCGGTAAAACTAAAACCACCACTGGCGTAACTGGTAAAGTTAGCGCTTACTGTGAGGGGCAGGTACGGCGGGTCACAGTACATGACCTGACCCTTGCGTGCGCGGCGAAAACTGTTTTGAAATGGCTGGCAGGTAAAAGTCGCGCGTTTTGCTTTTTCGGCGAAGAACTCAAGCTCGGCTTCGGGAAAGTAAGGTTTCTTATATTTGCCAAAAGGCACATTAAACTGGCCACTGCCATTATAACGGCACAAACCGTTGTAACCATGCCGGTTGAGGTATAAAAACAGCAGTGAGCGGGTATAGGTATCCGTGCTCAGGTTGAATTCGCGACGCAGGGCATAAAAAGCATCGGCATTGTTCTGCAACGGCGTAAATAACTGTCTGGCATCGGCGATAAAGGTTTTTGGCCGTCTTTTGACAACCTGATACAGATTGATCAGGTCCTGATTAATATCATTGAGCAGGTATTTATCGTAGTTACTATTTAAAAATACCGAACCGGCACCAACAAAAGGCTCGATCAGCTTGTCGCCGGGCGGTAGTAGTTTATTAATCGACTCAACCAGGCTGTATTTGCCGCCGGCCCACTTCAGAAAAGCGCGATTTTTTTTGGCTGACGGCTGGCTCATTCCAGGACTACAGCCAGTTCGTTATGGATTGCCGCTACGGACTTGGGCCAGGGCTGTAATTCACCCAGTGCATCGTCTTGTTCCAGGTATGCTCTGGCTTCTTCAGCACTGGCGAAACGGCCTAGTGTTATGACATACCAGTCGCTATCGTTGCGCTCGGTATGATAAATCATAGTGTCCAGCTCGTTTTCAAATTCACTGAGGAAACTTTGCAGGCGGTTTTCTTCGCTAAAGGCACCAATCTGCAATACATAGCTGTCTGCTTCGGCTTTCCACAGGGCCTGGTTGTCATAGCTATTCAGCCAGTCATTTTCCGCCGCATCCACCTCTGCAATGGGAGCAGTTGTGTCTTCAGCCGGTGCTTCTGGTGCTTCTTCAACTTCAACTTCAGCATCCTGCAGCGCCTGTAATGGCTGTACCAACTGAAAACGCAGGTCGCGTTCAGAGCGGTTTTCCTGACTGCTTTGCCGTAGGCGGCTGAGCATATCTCCGTAATCCAGTGTAGTTGGGCTGGTGGCTTCTGGTTCGGTCTCTTCGGCCGCGGTTTCAACTACTGTGTCAGGTCCCTGTCCTGGCGGAGTCTGCTCAATGGCACTCTCCTGCTCTCCGGAGGGTTCTGCGCTTAGTTTGTCCTGCAAAGTTTCGCGGTGCAGGAACAAAGTGAAGGCCAGGCTGAGCAAGGCTGCAACGGCAACAATAACCAATACCTTATTGTGCGCCGCCGACAACCACGAGCTGTTGCGCTTAGAGTTATCGTTTTCCTGCCCCGGGCTCTGTTGAGGCTTAGGTTTAGGGGGCATGACCAGATCTTGTAATTTTTTCTGAATGTCGCCAGGGTAACCGCCCATGCCGGGCAACAGCTCACGTAGCCTGTGGTCGCTGACTTGCACGGGTTGGGTGTCCAGCAGGGAACGGGCAAACCAGGCTTTTTCAGTGCTATTAAAAGGCTCTACTTTAAGCACTACGGGGGGCTCAGCGGCACCCAGCGATAAGCCTTTTTTAGCTCTGGCTGCCCAGTCTAAGGACCCTGCAAGAATAACGCTAAAACGGGTTTGTCGTGTATTTAACTCGCTGTTAGCCAGCAGCGACTGAAACTCAGTCAATATGGCGGGGGGTAAACCAGATGCGTCATCAACAACAATTACAATATGCTGGGTGCCGCTCTTCAGGTTACGTTGCAGAGCCTCTTCCAGAGTGTCTTGCGTAGCGTAGGCATCCAGTTGCACCAGTTGTTTAAGCAAGCGCTTACGAATTGAAGTGGGTTGCAGGTTCCCGGGGCTCGGTAGATAGGCCAGATTGGCATAATCGGATGCCTGCTCCAGAAAAACTTCAAGAATAGATGACTTGCCGGCACCTTGCGGCCCGCAGAGCAGAATAATCTGTTCGCTGAATGCAGTATGGTTATGCAGGCGCTCCAGCATTTCCTGCTGGCTGGCGGTTATCTGCAGAGGCATCGCCAGGCTATCAGCTTCAATTTCTGTGACGTCGTCAATGTTAAGCATAGTTATAAGGCGCGAACTTCAGCCACGCACTGCTGCAGGGTTGAGTCTGAAATATCAGTGGTAATTTTTGCGGCGCCAATGGCTGTGGGTAACACATACCTGATCTGGCCCGCCTGTACCTTTTTATCACGTCCCATGAGCTGTTGCCATTCTGGCCAGCTGATAGTCGAAGGCGCATTAACCGGAAGACCGGCAGCGACCAGTAAACGTAAAATACGCTGGTAATCCTGGTTGCTTATTAATTCTTCACATTGCGCTACCTGAGCCGCGATGGCCATGCCTGCGGCGACAGCTTCGCCGTGCAGCCAGTTACCATAACCGCTGGCGGTTTCAATAGCGTGGCCAAAGGTATGCCCTAAATTAAGCAAAGCACGCTGGCCTTTCTCGCGTTCATCGCCAGCGACTACATTGGCTTTTATCTGGCAGCTGGTAGCAATGGCATACGTAATGCTTTCGGCATCCAGTTCCAGTAATTTTTTGATGTTGGTCTCTAACCAGGCAAAAAACTCAGCGTCCGCCATAATGCCGTATTTGATAATCTCAGCAAGTCCTGCTTTCAGTTCACGTTCTGGCAGGGTTTGCAGGCAGTCGATATCTATAACTACGGCTTGTGGCTGGTGAAAAGCGCCTACCAGGTTCTTGCCCTGAGGGTGATTAATAGCGGTTTTGCCGCCAACAGATGAGTCAACCTGGGAAAGCAGCGTTGTGGGTAGTTGCACGAAATCAACGCCACGCTGATAGCTCGCGGCGACAAAACCGGCCAGATCGCCCACCACGCCACCGCCCAGCGCAACGACCGTGCAGTCACGGCCATAACTGGCGGTAATCAGATGGTCGAGCGCTTGTTGATAGGACTCGAAGTTTTTATAGGCTTCGCCGTCCTGCATAATAAACCAGTTAATCTGATGGTCCGGCTGCAGGGCCTGTTTAACCTTCTCCAGATACAGCTCCGCCACCCTGGTATTGGTGATGATAAATACCTGGCGCCGTAAGTGCTTCTTTAGTTGGGAGCTGAGCATCGGCAGCAGTCCGCTGCCGATGCTTATCGGGTAACTACGCGTGCCAAGTTGCACTGTGATTTGCTGCATAGCTTTACCCTGAATGCAGTGGCGCTAAAAGCCCAGCTGATCAATAATTTGAGATGCTACGACTTTAGCACTTTGCTCATCGGTTTCCACTACTACGTCGGCGATTTCTTCGTATAGCGGGTCACGCGATTCGGCGAGAGTCTCCAATACTTCTCTTGGGTTCTCTGCTTCGGCAATTAATGGGCGTCGTTTATCGCGTTCGGTACGTGCCACTTGTTTATCAATAGTGGTTTTCAGATACACGACAATGCCGCGAGCCGACAGGCGGTTGCGGTTTTCTTTGCTCATGATGGAACCGCCACCAGTCGCTAACACTATGCCCATATGCTCGGTTAACTCACCGATGACTTTTTCTTCACGCGCACGAAAACCTTCTTCACCTTCGAGTTCAAAAACCCAGCTGATATCGGCCCCGGTCCGTTTTTCGATTTCGGAATCGGAGTCATAAAAATCAAGGTGAAGCGTACGTGCGATTTGTCGACCAATGGTACTTTTGCCAGCACCCATGGGACCTACTAGGAATATATTGCGCTTTTCAGCCATATCTTGTTTACATCACTTAATAGCTGTTACTTAAAAAGAAACGAGTGTTTTATTAGCACCCCTGAACCTGCGAAAAAAAGACACCGGATTATCGCAACTTGAGTGCAAAATGGCAACCGATGATAGCTGTTGAGTCGGTTTTATCGCTAATTCATGCTCAGCTGTCGTTGCTGCGAACATGATAAATGGGAAGATAACGCTGAAATTTCAATGCTCTTTTCGTTAATTGCGGTTAAACGCCAGCGTTCACCGGGCAATAAATGCTGTATATAAACTCGCTGTAAGCTTGTTGGTTGGGCTGATTTGGAAAGCACTACATAGTTGCGTTGCGGCCAAATAGCACGAATTTGGATGGCGGGTATAGGCGTTTGCAGGCAAGGAGTCTCTTCCTGAGCTGCTGTATGTTGCTCCGGTGGTGGAGGAAGCAGAGATTCTATATGAGCTAAGTCAGGGCCGCGCTGATAACGCGCGCGGTTCAGAGTCAGTTGTCCACTGATGTTGCCTTCGTTGGTTTGTAATTGATAAAAATACAGCTGATGAGAACTTTCCGCTATGGCCTTTAGCCAGGCATGAAAATTGGACCAGTGGCTGCTAAAACGTAGCTGTATACCATGAGACTGAAAGATAAGTTGCTGAATTTGAATATCATGTTGCTGCAACATGTTTTGTAATTGATTATCGCTGAAAAGTGGCAGTGTCTGCACTGCAGGTTCAGCTGGCATTTTGGTCACTGTGGGAGCGGGCGCTGGCGCCCAGTACCAAGGTAGCCAGGGCAGAATGCAGAATAACAGTATGCCAGCACGTCGTTGCAAGGACGAAAGTTGAGTCCAGTAAAGGCGTAGCGAATTTAAACTCATAATAACGATACCGCTAACCTGATTCGATACCCCTGATTTGAGGTCTGGCTTTGTTGCAGTTCGATGCTCAGTCGTTGCTCTTGCTGTAATTTTTCCTGCCAGTCATAAAACTGGGCTAAATCGTTGGTAAATAGTTGTACCAGCCATTGCTGACTGGCGTATTCAAGCTGACTGATTTGCAATGAGGGAGGTCTGTTTTGATGCAGTAGCTGCCAGACAGTAAAGTGCTGGTGCAACGGTTGAGTCGCGATAGGTGGCGCCTTGGGTAAAGGTAGCGATGGCATAACCTGATCGTTTGGCCAGGAGTGCCAGGTCATGATGCAGCCCAGCGCGAAAACGCAAAGACCGCAGCAAAGTTCGAAGCGCATGACTTTAGTTTGCCGTGCTGCCTGCACTGGCCGCGGTCTTGCCAGATTAAGCATGATGAACTCCGGCAGCAGCCAGGGCGGTGCGAGCGCAGGTATCGGCGGCATTAAAATTAAATAGCGGTCCGGGTAACTGGTATTGTGCAAGAAGTCTGGCAGCTGGTTCAGCAAAGTCATTCAGATCCGATTCAGGACAAATGAGCGTCAATTGCGACAGAGAAAGAGCAAAGGTTTGCAGCATATCTGCCAGCACTGATTTTTGCAGAAGCATCACATCAGCGCTTAATGACCCTTCCGTGGTTAAAAGCTGATAGTCCCATTGCCACTGGGTTAAGGGGGTGAAGCCTTGTTGCTCCAATAACCAGCTTAAAGTAGGCAGGATTTCTGGCGACTTTAAGTGTTGTGGCATGTTGAGTGTCAGCCGCTGATATTGGTCGGCTGATAAGCTAAGCGATACTTGTGGTCGGCGGTAAAAATTTTTCAGTGGCCGGGAACTCAGGTGTTGTTTAAGCGTCTTAACAACGTGAGAGAGAGATGGTGACTGGGTTAAGGCAAGTACATGCGATTCGCCCTGCCCAGTCATCAGTTTTATTAAAGTAAAACAAGCGGCTTGCATGTGCAGTGCCAGCACTGGTTTAGGCTGCGGTCGGAAAATACTCATGTGCTATCCCTGTCAGTCTGGGCGCTCCCTGCGCCATTAGGCTTAAAGCTATGCCATAATTTGGCAAAGATCCTGTAAGCCATTACTTATTTACGTGAAATTGGTTAAATTTAGCGCAGAAAAGCCGTATAATGCCCCGTTGTTTTACCATTTTATGCTGCATATTGGGGCTTGCCTTGAAGTTTATTAAATATCTCCTGTTGACGTTAATTACCCTGGCTTTATTGACAGTAGGCAGCATTGTTGGTCTTTATTATTACGTAAAGCCAGAGTTGCCCAGCGTTAACACACTGCGTGATGTGCGTTTGCAGATTCCAATGCAGGTTTATACCGCGGACGGAAAGTTAGTCTCTCAGTTTGGTGAGCAACGGCGAATCCCTCTGTCCCTTGAAGATATCCCTCAGCCGATGATCGACGCTATCCTGGCTACCGAAGACAGTCGTTTTTATGACCACCGCGGCGTTGACCCTATAGGCGTATTACGTGCTTTTCGGGTGCTTGTGACGACTGGCTCTATTCGTGAGGGTGCCAGTACTATCACTATGCAGCTGGCGCGGAACTTCTTCCTGACCCGTGAACGGGCCTGGATGCGGAAAATCAAAGAAACCTTTATTGCGCTGCATATTGAGCAATTGCTGAGCAAAGACGAGATTCTTGAGCTCTATTTAAATAAGCTGGCGTTAGGACATCGTGCATATGGCGTGGGTGCGGCGGCGGAGGTTTATTATGGTCGTGAACTGGGTCAGTTGAACCTGGCTGAAATAGCGACTATTGCAGGGTTACCGCAGGGTCCTTCCATTCTTAACCCGATTAGTAACCCACAGGCTTCAGTGCAACGCCGGCGCATTGTATTGCGTCGTATGCTGGACGAGAATCTTATTTCCAATGAAGAATACCAGGCCGCTTTTGACGCTCCTGTAACGGCCCGTTATCACGGTGCGGTTATCGAAGTTTCTGCGCCTTATCTGGCGGAAATGGTGCGTCATGAAATGGTTGAACGTTATGGTGCGGAAACCGCTTATACCAGTGGTTTTAAAGTCTACACCACGGTGCATTCTGAACATCAGCTAGCGGCTGAAAAATCGGTTCGCGATAACCTGCATGCCTATGATGAACGACATGGTTATCGTGGGCCGGTAAATCGCCTGTGGGGTGACCTGGCGCGGGAGGTTATGTCTGAAGATGAAGAACCTGAGCAGACGTTACTGGATCCGGAAACCCGGGCTATTCCTGAACGGCGCGGTAGCGAGCGTTGGGAAAGTGATGAAATAATTGAATATTTAAGTCGTCAGCGTACATTTGGTCCGCTGGTGCCAGCCGTCGTGATCGATGTCGGCGAGCAGGAAGCTCAGCTTATGCTGCGTAATGGCGACAGTTATCAGCTGGATTGGCAGGCAATGGACTGGGCGCGTCCCTACATTGATGCAGATCGCCAGGGACCTGCGCCTGAAACCGCCGCAGATATTCTTACTGAAGGTGATCATATCTGGGTTCGTCGTCTGGACGACGGTAGCAGTTATCGGCTTGCTCAGGTGCCGGGGCCGAGCTCAGCACTGATTGCTCTGCAGCCTGATAGTGGCGCAGTAGCGGCTATAGTAGGTGGTTATAGTTTTGGTATGAGCCAATATAATCGGGCGTTGCAGGCCAGACGTCAGGTCGGTTCAACCATTAAACCTTTTATTTATGCCGCCGCGCTGGATGATGACTATACGTTAGGTACGCTGGTCAACGATGCGCCTATTACACAATGGAACCCAGGTGCAGGCTCTGCCTGGCGTCCGCGTAACTCGCCGGAAGTTTATGATGGCCCGATTCGGTTACGCAAAGCATTAGCTCGTTCCAAGAACGTGGTTTCTGTGCGCTTGATCCGCTCTGTAGGTGTAGACCGCACTGCCGAATATATGGAACGTTTTGGTTTTGCCGCGGAAGATATTCCACGCAATGAGTCTCTGTCTCTGGGGTCAGCCTCTTTTACACCGCTAGAGATGGCCAGAGCTTTTGCTGTTTTTGCGAATGGGGGTTATCTGGTAGACCCGCACTTTATCGCTCGGATTGAAGATTCGGATGGCAATGACACTTATGTCGCCAGCCCTCCGGTTACCTGTGCTGACTGTCAGTTGCGGGAGCTTTACGAAGACTGGTGGGAGCACGAGCTGCCACAGGCACCGCGTGTTATATCTGAACAAACTGCGTTTCTGATTACCGAAGGGTTAAACTCAGCGATTTGGGGCGGCGGGAGCTGGCCTAATCAGACTGGCTGGAATGGCACTGGCTGGCGTGCTCAGAACCTGCGGAATCAAAATATTGCGGGCAAAACGGGTACTACTAACGATGTTCGTGACACCTGGTTTGTGGGTTATTCAACGGGTATCGTAGCGGCTACCTGGGTTGGTTTCGATAATGTAGAAAATGCGCTGGGGCGCACTACTCTGAATTCGAACCTGGGCCGCAACAGGCAACCTATTGTTGGTTCAGAAGCCGGTGCGACAACGGCGTTACCAGGTTGGATCGAATTTATGCGTAGCGCACTCGAAGACTTCCCGTCTGAACCTCTGGAGCTGCCTACAGACATGGTCTCGGTGCGAATCGATGAAGACACAGGGTTGCTAAGTAATCAGTCTGGCTACACCAGTCGTTTTGAATACTTTGTGCGTGGTACCGAACCAACCCAGTTTGTGGAGCAGGAAGACAGTTCGCCACGTTTGTTTGAAGATGACGATGACGAACTATTTCGTTAATGGCTCTGCTGCGCGGCGAGGTGGCCCAGTAACTGATGCAGATCAGACTGTACGCCGCCGGCAGTCACGTGGCGACCGGCACCTGGGCCGCTAATTACCAATGGCATTTCCTGATACCAGTCGCTGTGAATAACAAAAATATTCTCGCCTGGGATCAGGTTTGCCAGCATGTCGCCCTCTGGAATGAACTCGATGCCAACACGGGCATAACTGCGCCCTTCTTCAACTGAGAAACTCGCCATCAGACGGGGTACTTTGCCCTCGTCCTGAGCGTCTTGTCTAAGCTTCTGCATAGGTTCGTCCAGTTCATCCAGACGTTCCAGAAACTCACTCTGGCTGACGGTTTGTAACTGCCAGGGAACCAGACCGGACACTTCGACGTCCTGCCAATCCAGTTGAGCACCGATGTCCCGAGCGACAATTAAGAGTTTGCGGACTATGTCATGGCAGGACAGGTCCTCTCGTGGGTCGGGTTCAGTAAAGCCCTGCTCTCTGGCCTGGCGGACCAGGTCACTGAAAGGCATGCTGCCGTCGAAGTTCTCGAACAACCAGCTCATGGTGCCGGAAAATATGCCGGCGATACTGCGGATTTTGTCGCCGGAATTCATTAAGTCGTTAATGGCATAGTTCAGCGGCAAACCGGCACCAACGGTAGTGTTGTAAAGCCATTCGCGCTTGTATTCGTGCTGGATGGTTCTGATTTCGCGGTACAAAGCTTCTTCCGCTGCTCCAGCACGCTTATTGGCACTGATTATGTGCATGCCATTGGCAAAAAAGCTTGGGTACAGGCGAGCGACTTCACGAGCATCTGTTAAGTCCATCACCACCAGTTCGTCAAAAGGCGCGTTGGGTAGTTCACGTAATAATTCAGTTAACACATACGGGCGTGCCAGCCGGTCAAAATTATCAGTCCAGTCCTGCAGGTCGACGCCGCCGTAGTCAAGCCACAGACGTTTTGAGTTGGCTATGCCCATAATACGGACATCCACGTTTTCATTCAGGCGGTCACGCTGCTGGCGGAAAAGGCTGATCCACTCGCTGCCGATATTGCCACGGCCCAAGACCAGAATGCCGATGCTACGGCGGAAGTTGAATAGCAGACTATGCAGGCGGTTTAACAGGCGTTGGTCGAGTTTTTGTCCTAAAAGCGCTATTGCTGAGTTTTTATTGTCCGCCAGCATAAAATGACGCAGGCTCTGCTCTTCTACTTCCCGCTTAAGCACTGCATATTGCTTGCTTTCAGCGATGCGCGCACCGACCAGCGCCACCATGCTGTAACCACTGACTTCGTGTACATGATGTTCGGCATCTTTGGCAGCCAGCCATTGTTGAATAAACTGCAGGTGGTTTTGGTGAAAAGCATAGAATTTCTCTGCCGATTCGCTTTCTGACCAGCTAACCAGCGGCGTCAGGTTCATGGCTTCAAAGTTTCTGATTACGCCCTGCTGGCTTAACGGAATGCTATACAGAACTACATCCTGAAGCGAAGTCAGCACTTTGGCCTGGGCTTCGGTAAAATCATACTGGCCAATACGGGTTTGTTGGTTCTCCACTTTTAAGCTGGAACGCACGTTAATGATCATGCGTTCACGGTTCACCGGCTGGAAAGTTCTGGGGTGTAAAACCGGGCTCCCCAGACGCGCCAGTTCTTCGGCTTCGGCCCAGTCCAGTGAAGGCAGGCTGACGACACGCTCAACTTTGCGTGGATCAGCGGAATAAACTCCCGCGACATCTTTCCAGATAGTGACCTGTTTTACGTCAATCAGACTGCCGATTAAGGTCGCAGAGTAATCACTGCCGTTACGGCCCAGTAGCAGGGTGCGGCCGGTATCCCGCTCGGCACAGATAAATCCGGTCACTATAAAGCGGGTACCAGAATGTGGCGCGATACGCTGGATGAGTTTCTCTCGGCTACTGGAGGTATCGATAATAGGCTCAGCCGCATCGTCAGCACTCAGGAAGTCGCGACTGTCTATCCAGTCCGCGCGTGTGCCTTGTTTTTGCAGCAAAGTCGCCAACAACCGCGATGACCAGAGCTCACCATACGCGCAGAGTTCTGCCTGAGGAATCTCTTCATCGCCGATAAGCCAGCTTTGCAGGCGACGAAAGTCGCCTTCCGATAACTCGAATAATTGTTCTTGCTGGCGACCGGACAATAATTCTTCAATCAAACCCTGTTGATAACTTTTCAGCGCCTGGAGTAACACCGGTGCATATTCTGGTTGAGTATGACGGGCATCAAGAATGGCCAGAATACGGTTAGTGGTATCGCCTGCAGCAGACACCACAACCAGGTCGCTGGCGCCAGCATATTCAGTCACGATACGGGCAACACGTCGATAGCAGTACGCATCGGCCAAGCTACTGCCGCCAAACTTATGCACCTGAACCTGGTCGGCAATGGTTTGAATGCGCTCAGCAGGGATAGAAGAGTTGTTTGTCATGTACTGCGCCTACATAATGTATCGAAAATAGTAATGTGTCGCAGAGCATAACTAAAGTGGCAAGTAAATAGAAGTTTAGATGGCCAAAGAGGCTAAAAAAAGCGATAATTGGTTTGTCATAAGCTTATAACTATTGTCGCCTTTGGCGAACTATATCCCAACAAGAGGTCTACTCATGCAATGGAATGGTGATTACATCTATCCGTATGCGGAACATGGTAAAAAAAGCGAGCAAGTTAAGAAAGTAACGGTATCTATTCCGATGCGGGTACTCAAGGTACTGACTGACGAGCGCACCCGACGCCAGGTGAACAACCTGCGGCACGCCACCAACAGTGAATTGCTGTGTGAGGCATTTCTGCACGCTTTTACCGGTCAGCCGCTGCCTGCAGATGACGATTTGCGTAAAGATAATCCTCATAAAATCCCGGCGAGCGTGCGTGAAGTGCTGGCCGAGCGGGGAATAGAAATAGGCCCTGATGATTTATATGGAGAAGAAGATTAACTAGGAGCCTGAAATGAGTCGTCATTTTGAAAAAGCTGCCGGGCTTTGTGAAGCTCGTGACAGCGCAACCGATGAGTATGTATTTAATCAGACCATGCTACGGATTAAAGATCCGGAACGCAGCCTCGACTTTTATAGCCGGGTTCTGGGCATGACACTGGTTAAAAAACTTGCCTTTGCGGAAATGAAATTCACCCTCTATTTTCTTGCCGCAATTCCATCTGAGAAACTGGAGAACTGGTCATCAGATTCAGAGCAACGGCTAGAGCAGACATTTGGTCGGCCGGCTATGCTGGAGCTCACCCATAACTGGGGCGACGAAGATAAAGAAGACCTGCAGTACCATAATGGGAATCAGGAACCTAAAGGTTTTGGTCACATTGGGTTTGCGGTACCGGACTTGAAAGCGGCCTGTGAGCGCTTTGATTCCCTGGGTGTCAGCTTTGTGAAGCGACCTGAAGACGGTAAGATGAATAACCTGGCGTTCATTCAGGATCCCGATGGTTACTGGATCGAAATTTTTGCTCCTGCTGGCATGGGCGAAGGCCTGGAAGGTCTGTTGGTTGAAGATGAGTAAACACTGAATAGAAAAGGCTGCCCGTCATAGGCAGCCTTTTTAATATTCAGTTTTATTTTTGTATATTTATTCCTGCATGTAATTCTTGGGTAATTCAATACGCGCTACACCTGAGCGCACGGCAGCTTCCGCTACCGCTTTAGCGACCCGGCTGCACAGCCGCGGGTCCATTGGTTTAGGAATAATATAGTCACTGCCAAACTGAAGTTTATCAACCCCCGCCGCCTGCATTACGGCTTCAGAGACCGGCTCTTTAGCCAGTGTCCGGATTGCCTCCACGGCTGCAAGCTTCATTTCATCGTTAATAGCGCTGGCCCTGACATCCAGTGCACCACGGAAAATAAAAGGGAAGCAAAGCACGTTATTGACCTGATTGGGATAATCTGAGCGACCTGTTGCCATAATTAAATCATCACGGGTAGCTAAGGCGAGCTCAGGTTTAATTTCCGGGTCCGGATTGGAGCAGGCAAACACAATGGGGTTAGGTGCCATTAATGACAGGTTTTCAGGGCTGAACAGGTTCGGACCAGACACTCCGATAAAGATATCTGCACCGGTGATTACATCGGTCAGGGTGCGTTTATCTGTATTGTTGGCAAACAACTGTTTGTACTGATTTAAATCATCGCGGCGGGTATGAATAACGCCTTTTGAGTCGAGCATGTAAATATGTTCGCGCTGGGCCCCACACTTAATCAATAACTCCATACAGGCGATAGCTGCGGCGCCCGCTCCCATGCAAACTATTTGCGCTTCGGCTATGTTTTTACCCTGAACTTCAAGAGCATTGAGCAGCCCCGCAGCTGTTACTATGGCGGTGCCATGCTGGTCATCATGAAATACTGGCACGTCACAGCGTTCAATCAGTGCCTGTTCAATTTCAAAGCATTCCGGAGCTTTAATGTCTTCCAGGTTGATACCGCCAAAGGTGTCAGCAATGCTAGCTACTGTGTTAATAAAGTCCTGGGTAGTGCGGTGTTTCACTTCAATATCGATCGAATCCAGACCTGCAAAGCGCTTGAATAATAAAGCTTTCCCTTCCATCACCGGTTTAGAAGCCAGCGGCCCCAGATTACCTAAACCCAGAATGGCAGTCCCATTGCTGATCACGGCAACCATGTTGCCTTTTGCTGTGTACTTGTAGACATCTTCCGGATTTTCCGCGATAGCTCTGACAGGTTCAGCAACTCCAGGGCTGTAGGCTAAAGCCAGGTCTTTACTGGTCTCTGCTGAAGTAGTCAGCTCGATGCTGATTTTTCCTGGAAAGGGTAATGCATGGTAATCAAGCGCTTGCTGACGAAAGTCTGACATATATAAAACCTGCAGTTGATGTTTGGATCGTGAGAAGATGCGACTTCAGAGTTTAGCGACTTTTGCGCGCAAGACAAATCTTACCTCCTGACAGATTTTGTGCGCCGCTACTTGCGCGCAGCCAGTATTGACGGTTAAGGTGTATGCCTAGTTACATTTAATTAACCTTCGTAGAGTAGCGACTTTTTATAAAGTGCGCTGTGTGCTCATAACTCGTGGAATAAAAGTTGTATGAAACATTGGAGTTTATATTGGAATAACGTGCCTTCGCTTAGCAGTTTTGCTGAAGGGGAAGCCAAACGTGGATATGCTGGGGAGGTCAATGACTTTTGGCTGCAACATTTTGCGAATTTGCCGAAAGGCGCCTCTGTACTGGATGTTGGAAGCGGTAATGGTGCTCTGGCCGTTTTAGTCAGCGAATATGGCAAAACGGAAAAGTTGAATCTTGATGTGCACGCTGCTGACGCTGCGGTTATTGACCCGAAACAGGTGTTCAGTGATGACAAAGAAATGCTGGATAAGTTGGCAGACATTAGTTTTCATACAGAAACTCCGATGGAAAAGCTACCATTTGATGATGCGTCTGTTGACCTGGTAGTCAGCCAGTTCGCATTTGAATATGCAGAGAAAAACGCTGCTTTGAAAGAAATTATGCGTGTACTTAAGCCGGGCGGACAGCTGGTGATAATGGGTCACAACAAATCTTCGTCGCTGGTAAAAGACTCTGCTGTTGGTAACAATGTTTACGAATATGCGTTACTTCAGACTCCTTTGTTTATGCAGGCTGACCTGTTGATTCGAATCGCGGGTCAGTGGCTGAATCAAAATACAAATAACTACGAAGAATGGGCAAAGAGTAATTTCGGTAACACGACCACTCGAACTACCAGTTGGATTATGGGGCAGTTGCACGATAAATTTAGTAAAGAAGACCAGCAAGTTTGGGTACATGATATTACGTCCCGAGTTGCGGAGACGGTTTCCCGATTGGATAAGAACAATATTGAAGAACGGTTGCAGCTTTTGGGCGGCCACTATGACGCATTGATGTCTCATCAGTTGCGATTGGCGGATCAGTTAAAGGCCGCTTGGGACGAAAAAGCAGTAAAAGAACTGCTGGAAGCAGTGAAAAAATCGGGTGCGGAAGCTTCGCATCAGAAGTTTGAAGTAGATGGCGATGAATTCGCCTGGACTGTAGAAGTTAAAAAGTCATAAAAAAAAAGGTTGCCAATGGCAACCTTTTTTCGTATTGATATTTGGATTACTTAGATTTAAGTGCACCAAAACGCTTCTTAAAGCGATCAACACGACCACCAGTATCCAGAACTTTCTGCTTACCAGTGTAGAATGGGTGACATTCAGAGCATACGTCTACGTGCAAATCTTCACAACGAGTTGAACGTGTTTCAAACGCGTGACCACATGAGCAGGTCACCTGGATGCTTTCGTACTTAGGATGAATACCTTCTTTCATTGGGGTTACCTCAATAATAGGCCGCATCGCCATCCGTGCTTTCCACGAACACCATACGTAACAAGCTTGGTTAAAAGAGCGCCGGATTTTACCTTGAAGCGGGCTAAGGATCAAGCCGTGCTTTTGCTGGAGTCATTTTATGACTACTCTTGGTTTAATAGTAGGCGAATATAAACGAATTACGGAATTTAAGTTATGCAGTCCAGGGTTGGGTTAAAGCTTTTTTATTACTTAGTTATTGCTTTTATTGTCCTGTTGGCGGCCTTCTGGCTGTACCTGAACTTTTCTACGCCTGAATACGATATGTCCCAGTCTGCTCATGTAAAGCAGATCGAAAGTCATGTGGCTACCCAGGATAACTTTAGTTTTGCAGTGGTGGGTAATGTAAATAATTCAGTGCGCACCTTTGGCACCCAGATTATCCCCATGATTAACGAAAGTGACGCTGACTTCCTGATTTCTGCTGGCAATGCGGTAAGCGATGGTGGTGAGGAGAATTATCGCTCGATTTATAAAGTCTTTTCAAAATTAGCAATACCTTTTCTTTTTACCTTTGGTGAAAATGAAAATGATGCTTTTGGTAACGCTCGTTTCTACGAAAAAATAGGTCCCCATTTCTTTGATTTTGAGTCAGCTGGCCAGCACTTTATTTTCCTCGATAGCACCGGGAACACTGATTTCGACTGGCAGTTACATTGGTTGCGACAGCAACTGAGTAAATCTGAAGCCACTCGCACCTTTGTTTTTATAGGCACGCCGTTGCATTCGGAATTGTCAGTGACCCCTCCATTTGAAGAGGGGAATTACTTTCCGCGGGGAGCAATCCGGGATAGTTTCCGCGCTTTATTCGAAGAGTTTGCGGTAGATGTGGTGTTTTCTTCTAACCTGTCACTGTTCCACGACGTGGTAGAAAACGGTGTTCGTTATGTTACTACGGGAGGTGCTGGTGGCCTGATTCTGAATCATGAAGACAGTTATCACCACTATGTCAGGGTCGCGGTACAGGGGCCAAGTATGAATATCGAACCCGTTCGTTTTGCGATTGAAGAGTCTGTATTGTTGCGAACGCTGGATAGTATCTGGTCTGCGGTATACAGTTTTTTTTACGTCAGTTATGTGCGCTTCTTTTTGATCCTGTTGATTCTCGTGGCGATTAGCATCAGTCTTTGGCAGTTACTCTTTGAAGAACGCAATTATTATCCTGATTTTGACCTGGACCCGACTCCATTTGTCGACCAGAAAAAGCGGGTAGCAATTTTCAGCAATAATTTTTTCCCTTTTATATCAGGGGTTACTATTTCAATTGATCGCTTAATTCGAGGGCTGCAGGAGAAAGGGTATGAGTTATTGGTGGTCGCTCCCGATTACGATAAAAAAACGCAGGATAAGGCGTATATGTTGCGGGTACGCACTCTGTTTGCGTTTGGTCAGTACCGTGAGTTCAGGTTTGCAAACCTGCTACAGCCTGGTGTTGGTAAAGCGGTAAAATTATTTAACCCCGATATTATCCATCTTCAACATCCCTTTGGGCTCGGATCTCTGGGACTCTGGATAGCCAGACGAAACCGTATTCCGGCTGTCTACACTTATCATACACGCCTGGAAATGTACGCCCACTACGTTCCTTTGCCGGGCGCTATTTTCCGGAACCTGATTTCTCATGTGCTGGTGAAGCGCTTTTGCAACAAATGTGACGGCATTGTAGTGCCCACTTGGTCGGTAGAAGAATACCTGCGGGTGATCGGTGTGAAGACTAGAATTCTGGTCCAACCTACGGGCATCGATTATGAGGCTTTTCAAAAGGTTGATAATACCCAGCAGCATGCCTTGCGCGAAAAATATAAGATAGCAGATGAAGAGAAAGTATTAGTCACGGTCTCGCGGCTGGGGAAAGAAAAAAATATAGACTTCCTGATTCGGGCAATGGCTGATTTACCGCAATACACGAAGGCCAGATGTAAGCTTCTGATTGTTGGTTCGGGAGTAGAAAAAAAGCAGTTACAAGAACTTATAGTCTCCTTCGACTTACAAGACAAAGTGTTGCTAACCGGCGGGGTGGAACCAGACATGATTCGTCATTATTATCACTTGGCGGATGGATTTGTATTTGCGTCGAAGTCAGAAACTCAGGGTATGGTTATTCTCGAGGCTATGTCAGCAGGCTTACCTGTGGTGGCGATACGTGCCAGCGGTATTGATGATGTCATTGAGCATGGAAAAAATGGCTATAAAACCCCTGAAAATAAAGAAATCTGGAGTCGCTGCCTGGCCCGGTTATTGGATGATGATGACCTCAGAGCGACACTTTCGCGACAGGCGCGTTTATTTGCCGCTGAGCATGATGTAAGTAATTTCTGTAGTAAAATCAATTGTTTTTATGCCGAGCTGCTGGCAGCCCGGGCTCAGTTTAAGTCGACTTAGATTTTTGCTTCCGGCGGTATACCAGATGGATAACAAAAAGTAGCGCAAGAGCTGCGAGGATGGTGCCCAGGGCTATTGCGATTTCGCGGTTTTCTTCGGCAAGCAATAGCCTGGTTAGCTGGGCGCCAAGCAGAGTTACCGCAGCCAGGCCGGGTATGATACCAATTGCTGACCCCAGCATATAACGTAAAAACGGCATGCCCATTGCGCCCCCCATAAGGTTGGTCATGGTGAAAGGCGCGACAGGCAATAAATTAATTATTATCATTGAGTTAATGGTACGTCGGGTCATATAGGAAGAGGTTTTCCGGAGTAACCTCCCCTGGTATCGGGTAAGAGTATCTTTGCCCAGATGACGGCCGATCCAGTAGCTGCAGGCCGATGAACTGAGGGTCCCCAGAATGGCATACAGAAGTCCCCACCAGGGGCCAAACAGGATGCCGGTAGCAACAACTAGTAAGGTAAGCGGGAACATTAACAATAAAGCGATTATATAGGTTAGGATAACCGTAATGAGCAGCACTATCGGATTGGCATCCGCCGCAAAGTCGTCCAGAAGCTGTCGCAGTTGCTCGGGCTCTATGACTTCGGCATCGATCATCCAGCGCCAGCCGAAAGCAAGGACGGCCAGTATGCCGATGGTCAAGGTTATTTTGATCAGCAGTCCGCGTTGTGATGTGTTCATTCGTTGCATTTTAGAGTATCCGGCTGGTATCAGCGATCACCTTTGCAATATAAGTTAGGTTAAACCCGGTCTATTGGTTAGCATTTATTGGGTGCACGTTGACGATAAGAGGATAGTTTTGGCAAAGTTTATTCGGGTCGCCCTGCCAGTACCTTTATGGCGTTCATATGACTACCAGCTAGCAGATGATCTGTCGGTAACCACAGGCTGTCGGGTAATAGTGCCTTTTGGGTCGCGTGAACTGGTGGGCTTCGTGCTGCAAGCGGACTGCACTCCTGACTATGATGTCAGCAAAATAAAACCGATTAAGCGCGTGCTCGAGAGCTCATGTATCTGGCCGGAAAGCATGTGGAAACTGTTGCTCTGGGCCTCCGGTTATTACCATCACCCGTTGGGGGATGTGTTGGCCCACGCGGCGCCTGTGGCTCTTCGCAAAGGTGAGGCGGCGGACTACCAGAGTGTGCGTCGCTATATTCGTACTGCGCAGGGAGAACAGATTGACCTGCAACAATTAAAGCGTGCTCCGCAGCAGCAGCGGCTGCTGGCGGCGCTTAGCCGGGACTCGCTGACGCCAGCTCAGTTGCGTCAGCAAGAGTACAGCGCAGCCGCTTTAAAAGCGCTGCAGGACAAAGGTTGGGTTGAAACCGAAGTTGTTAAGCCGGATCCTGAGCCCTGGCAGTTCAACGCTGGCGACGAGGCATTACGGCTTAATCCCCAGCAGGCAGTCGCTGTGGCGGCACTGCATCAGTATTTGCAGCAAACCCAGTCTGCAGGCAAAGTCTGGTTACTGGAAGGTGTTACCGGTAGTGGGAAAACTGAAGTTTACCTGCAGGCTATGCAACAGGTACTTGAGCGAGGCCAGCAGGTATTAGTGATGGTGCCTGAAATTGGCTTAACACCGCAGACCGTGGCACGTTTTGAGCAACGTTTTAAAGTGCCTATTGTGGCATTGCATTCCGGGTTGACGGATAGTGAGCGTTTGCAGGGGTGGTTGCAGGCACGGGATGGTCAGGCGGCGATTATTATTGGCACCCGTTCAGCTATTTTTACTCCGTGCAAAAGCCTGGGCATGATTATACTGGATGAAGAGCACGACTCCTCTTTTAAGCAGCAGGACGGCTTTCGTTACAATGCCCGGGATTTGGCGGTAAAGCGCGCTTATGATGAAAAACTACCTCTGGTATTGGGTACCGCGACGCCCTCGCTGGAAAGTCTGGCGAATGTGGAGGCCGGTCGTTATCAGCACCTACAGCTAACGGACCGTGCCGGGGAAGCCCAACATGCCAAACACAAAATTATCGATTTAAAACAGCAACGCATGAAACATGGACTCAGCGAAGAGTTGCTGGCACGCATGAACCAGCACCTGGAAAAAGGGAATCAGGTGCTGTTGTTTTTGAATCGCCGCGGTTTTGCCAGCGCCTTGATTTGCCATGAATGTGGATGGGTCAGTGATTGCCATCGTTGCCAGAAACCTTTTACTGTGCACCAACAGAAAAATTTGCTGCAATGTCATCATTGCGGCGCCCAGCAGCGTATTCCGCGCCAGTGTGGTGATTGCGGAAGTACCCAGTTGATTACTCAGGGGGTTGGAACTGAGCAATTGGAAACGGTATTGCAACAGGAGCTGCCAGATTACCCGGTGCTGCGTATTGATCGCGACAGCACGCGCAAGAAAGGCCAGCTGGCGGCCCATTTAACCGCTGCTGCTAGCGGCGAATACCCAATTCTTATTGGTACTCAGATGCTGGCAAAAGGACATCATTTCCCGGATGTGACGCTGGTCGCCTTACTCGATGTCGATGGCGCTTTGTACAGTAGCGACTTTCGTGCTTCGGAACGACTCGGTCAGCTTTATACGCAGGTAGCGGGCCGCGCGGGCCGCGCAAGTAAACCGGGCACTGTGGTGTTGCAAACACACCATCCGGAGCATCCGTTAATTCAGGAGCTGGTTAATAACGGCTATCATGACTTTGCCCGCAGCGCTCTGGCTGAACGGCAACAGGCACTATTGCCTCCGTATGCGTCAATGGCGCTGATACGGGCGGAAGCAATGGTGGAACAGGACGCGTTACTTTTACTGCAGGCAATTGGTCAGCACTTGCAGGGAGTCAGCGAAGTGGTCGTAATAGGACCCATGCCAGCTCCCCTGGCCAGACGTGCCGGCCGTTTTCGTTTTCAGCTGCTGTTGCATGCGGAACAACGTAAATTTTTACATGCCTGGTTACAGCGTCAGCTCCCCCAGTTAGAGAAACTGCCTGAGGCGCGTAAAGCGCGCTGGTCGCTGGATATTGATCCCCAGGATTTTACCTAGCTGAAGTCTTTTTTTCATCGGGGGAAGCGATTACACTAGGCCCCCCGACGACTGTCATTGTCAATTATCACGTTTGAGGTTTAAAGCTGCGATGAAACAGCAAATTGAAGTACTTTTGCAGGCTGCTATTGAGAAGTTAAAGCAGCAGGGCACTTTGCCTGCTGAGGTAAGCCCGCGTATTCAGCTGGATCGCCCGCGTGATAAAAGCCACGGTGACTTTGCCACTAATCTGGCACTGATGCTGGCAAAACCAGCTAAACAGAATCCACGGCAACTGGCTGAGGCCATAGTAGCTGCGTTACCTGCTAATGATGTGCTGGCAGCAACTGATATTGCTGGCCCAGGATTTATTAACTTCAGTATGAATACCGCCCAGCTGGTTAATCAGCTGGAACAGGCGTGGCTGGATCCCCAGCTTAACGTGGGCAATACGGGCGCCGCGCAGACTATAGTTATCGACTATTCGTCGCCGAACCTGGCCAAAGAAATGCACGTCGGTCACTTGCGCTCGACCATTATTGGCGATGCGGTAGCCCGGACCCTGGAACTGCAAGGGCACAAAGTGATTCGTCAGAACCATGTGGGTGACTGGGGAACTCAGTTTGGTATGTTGCTGGCGCATATGGAAGATGTAAAAAGCGAGTCTGGCGATGCTGAATTGTTATTGTCGGATTTGGAAACTTTTTACAAAGCGGCGAAGAAGCGTTTTGACGCTGAACCTGAGTTTGCTAATCGCGCACGCTCCCTGGTGGTGAAACTGCAATCGGGTGATCAGTATTGTGCCGGGTTATGGCAACAGTTTATCGATATCTCGCTGGCGCACTGTCAGGAAGTGTATGACCGTTTAGGTGTTAAGCTGACTCGCGATGATGTCATGGCAGAAAGTGCTTACAATGGCGAACTGCACGATATCGTGAAGGTACTCACTGAACAGGGTTTGCTGGTTGAAGATCAGGGCGCAAAATGCGTATTTCTGGACGAATTTAAAGGTAAAGAAGATGAACCTTTGCCTATTATTGTGCAGAAAAAAGATGGTGGTTTTCTGTATGCCACTACTGATTTAGCAGCGGTTCGTTATCGAGCGGAAAAGTTAAAGGCTGATCGCGCCATTTATGTGGTCGATGCCCGTCAGGCTTTACATTTTAACCAGATTTTCACCCTTGCCCGTAAGGCAAACCTGGCACCAGTTGAGATGCAGCTGGAACATATGGGTTTTGGCATGGTGATGGGCAAAGATGGGCGGCCTTTTAAAAGCCGTGACGGCGGTGTGACAAAACTGGCTGACTTACTGACCGAGGCGGAACGTCGCGCCCAGGCGCTGATTGCTGAAAAAGGCAGTGAGATGACTACTGAAGAGCAGGCTCACATCGCCAGTGTGGTTGGCATTGCTTCAGTAAAATATGCGGATCTGTCGAAAAACCGCACCAGTGATTACGTATTCGACTGGGACAGTATGATAAGTTTTGAAGGCAATACCGCGCCGTATCTGCTTTACGCATTCACCCGTGTGAACAGCATATTTCAAAAAGCGGGGTTGCAGCAGCAGGACGTTGACGGCACTTTTGAGCTGATTAGCGCACAGGACACAGCGCTGGCTAATAAGCTGGCACAGTTCCCAGAAATTATTGCTACGGTCGGCGCTAAAGGCATGCCGCACTTTCTTTGTGGTTATCTGTTTGAACTGGCCGGAGCTTTCTCCTCATTTTATGAAGCCTGCCCTATTCTCAGCGCGGAACAGGAGTCTGTGCGCAATAGCCGCCTGAAACTGGCGGCTTTGACCGCACGCACCCTTGAACAGGGCTTAAATTTATTAGGTATTCCAACATTGCAACGGATGTAATTCAGGGTGTCAGTCGATTACGCCGATAAAGGCAAACCGAATAAGCGCAAGCCGACGAAGAAGAACCGCAACAGCAACAAGCGGACAACTTCCGGTGCCCGCCGTAATAAACCTGGGCAAAGTAAACTGCCGATAGTAGTGCTGATAGTCGGCGGCCTGTTGCTGGTAGCTTTTGTGGTTTTTTTATGGTTATTAAAAAACAATGCAACAGATTCTGAATCCGGCGGTGAGCCAGTAGTAACACCTCAGGCTCAGTTCGAAGACGAATTACCGCAAGCACCGGAAGAACGCTGGCAGTATATTCACGATCTGGAAAACCGCGAGGTTGAAGTGATAGTTCCGGAACGTGCTGAGACACAGCGGCGCCTGATGCAGTGCGGTTCTTTCCGCCGCCAGTCGGATGCCGAAACGTTGCGCGCACAGATTGCAATGCTGGGGCATGAGTCCCAGGTGCGACAAACACAAAGTAGCGAGCATGGCGTTTGGTACCGGGTGATTTTAGGACCATTTGAAAATCTACGCGCCGCACAAAGCGTAAATAATCAACTGCGACGCGGCAACGTGCAAGGCTGTCAGATTTGGTTATGGAACCTCGATTAAGCACTTTGCATTGAAATCTCCCTTCCGAGTCCTCATCTCTTTGCTAATGCAATGAGAGAGGATTCAGTATGACTACGATAGTCTCAGTTCGACGCGGCGATAAAGTCGCCATAGGTGGTGATGGTCAGGTTTCCCTGGGCAACACTGTGATGAAAGGCAACGCCAAAAAAGTAAGACGACTTTATCACGAGCAGGTACTTGCGGGTTTTGCTGGTGGTACCGCTGATGCGTTTACCCTTTTTGAGCGTTTTGAAGCTAAACTTGAAATGTATCAGGGGCACCTGACCCGAGCGGCTGTCGAGCTGGCCAAAGAATGGCGCACCGACCGCGCACTGCGCAAGCTGGAAGCTTTGTTGGCCGTCGCTGATAAAACCACATCATTAATTATTACCGGTAACGGCGATGTGGTGCAGCCGGAAGACGATTTGATCGCTATTGGTTCAGGCGGGCCTTTTGCGCAGGCCTCGGCCCGTGCTCTGTTGGAAAATACCGAACTGGGTGCACCTGAGATCGTTGAAAAAAGCCTCAGCATAGCGGGCGACATCTGTGTGTATACCAACGCCTTCCACACTATTGAAGTACTTGATGCTGAGCAGGCTCAGGACAAGTAAGCGGTTACGCTGCTAAACAGGAGTTTTTATGTCAAACATGACCCCCCGTGAAATAGTTCACGAGTTAAACAGCCACATCATCGGTCAGGATGATGCCAAGCGTGCCGTTTCCGTTGCTTTGCGTAATCGTTGGCGCCGGATGCAGCTTGACGAAGAAATGCGTCAGGAAGTGACACCCAAGAATATTCTGATGATAGGCCCGACGGGCGTGGGTAAAACAGAAATCGCGCGACGTTTGGCTAAATTGGCGAATGCGCCTTTTATTAAAATCGAAGCGACTAAATTTACCGAAGTAGGCTACGTCGGTAAAGAAATTGAATCGATCATACGTGACTTAACGGATACCGCGGTTAAGCAGGTGCGGGAGCAGGAAATGGCGCGTGTACGTCATCGTGCTGAGGATGCTGCGGAAGACCGTATTCTGGACGCACTACTGCCAAAAGCGCGTAATGCGACCTGGGGCGAAGAGCCGGAAAATAAACCGACGGAAGACGACAACAATACGCGTCAGACTTTCCGCAAGAAACTGCGTGAAGGCAAACTGGACGATAAAGAAATCGAACTGGATCTGGCCATGCCGCAAATGGGTGTTGAAATCATGGCCCCTCCGGGCATGGAAGAGATGACCTCCCAGCTACAGAATATGTTCCAGAATATGTCTGGTGGAAAAACCAAAAAACGTAAGCTGAAAATTAAAGACGCGTTCAAACAGCTGGTGGAAGAAGAAGCCGCCAAAATGCTTAACCCTGAAGAACTGAAAGAAAAAGCAGTGCACTCAGTAGAGCAGAACGGCATCGTGTTTCTGGACGAAATCGATAAAATCTGTAAGCGCGGCGAAAGCAGTGGCCCGGATGTTTCGCGCGAAGGCGTGCAACGGGACTTATTGCCGTTAGTTGAAGGCACCACGGTGAACACCAAGCACGGCATGGTCAAAACGGACCATATTCTGTTTATTGCGTCTGGCGCTTTTCAGATGTCAAAACCTTCGGATTTGATTCCTGAACTGCAGGGACGGTTACCCATCCGGGTTGAGTTGAAAGCCCTGACCAGTGACGACTTTGTGCGCATTCTGACGGAGCCCAGTGCTTCACTGACCGCGCAGTACGTAGCCCTGATGGATACTGAAGGCGTATATGTCAGCTTCACCAAAGACGGCATTCAGCGTATTGCGGAAGTGGCCTGGCAGGTCAATGAAAAGACTGAAAACATCGGCGCCCGTCGTTTGCATACCGTGCTGGAACGTTTAACCGAAGAGGTTTCTTTTAATGCCAGCGAAATGACCGGCGAAAGCCTGGTTATTGATGAAGCTTACGTGAATAAGCACCTCGATGCCCTGGTGGACAACGAGGATTTAAGCCGCTTTATTCTCTGAGTCAGTTGGATATCAGGAAGGCGAGGGAGCCAGCTTTACCGGGCTGGCTTTCCAGCTTTTCCAGTGTTGCTGCAGCAGTTCCAGGGCTGCAGTGAGACTGACCGGCGGACTGAGGTGAAAGCCCTGCACCTGATCACAGTCCATGGCAGCCAACAGGCTGAACTGTTCTTCGGTTTCCACACCTTCTGCAACTACGCCTTTTTTCAGGTTATGACTCAGGTGAATTAATGCGCTCACTATGCTGTTGTTGCTTGAGTTATCGACACCATCGCGAAGCAACTCACTAATAAAGCTACGATCTATTTTTATTTTACTGACCGGCAACCGGCGCAAATAAGCGAGTGAAGAATAACCGGTACCAAAATCGTCAATAGAGACCTTAATACCCATCTCCTGCAACTTTTGCAAAACATTAAGTCCAGCCTGAACATCAGTCATTGCTACGTTTTCGGTGATTTCGAGCTCAATATCGCTGTATTTAAGTTTATAACGGCTGAATAAAGACTTTAGTTTCTCTACCAGTTCTGGTTGTTGAAAGTGGCGAGCCGAGAGGTTAACTGCAACCGGTAATACTTCATTGCCAGTTGCACGCCACTCAGCAATGAAACGGGCGCAATGTTCGAGTACCCAGTCATCCAGTTCGCTGGCCAGCCCCAGTTCTTCAATGAAAGGCAGAAACTCGCTGGGCGGAAGCAGGCCGCGTTCCGGGTGTTGCCAGCGTATCAGTGCCTCAAAGCCGCAAAGCTGACGGATGTTGGACTGATACAGCGGCTGCACGTGAATAATGAACTGATCTTTGCTCAGCGCCGTTTTTAATTCCGGTTCCAAATCCACCAAACGGATATAATTCTGGTCCATACCGCGCAGATAAAACATCATCGACGGATTTTCACTACGCTTTGCATTGGCCAGCGCTATAGTTGCTTTGTTCAGTAAGGACTCGCTATGAGGACCGTGCTGAGGATATCGCGCTACGCCGATACTAGACGTGAGATTAACGTCTTTACTATCGATATGCATGGGCATTTGAATCCACTTTTGAATCACATTGCCCAAATCTTCAATCAACGAGCGACGCTTCAGGTGGTCAAATAGCAAAACAAAGACATCACCGCTTATACGGGCTACCGCCAGGGGCTTCACCGGTAAGGTTTGCAAACGTTGACTGACTTCAATGAGTGCGCGGTCGCCCCCGCGAATACCGAGCGTGTCATTAATCGCTTTAAAGCGGTTAATGCCGATCATGAAAAGCGTCAGGTGCCGACCCGTCGCGCGGCTTGAATCTATAAATACCGGCATTTTGCTCATTAACTCTTCACGGTTTTCAATACCGGTTAACGAGTCATGAGTGTTCAGGTATTCCGCTTTTTGCACGGCCATTAAGGAGCGGTGGCGTTCCGAGTCCAGCAGCCAGATGATAATGCCAACGGCTGCCATGGCAATAAAGAGGATATTGAAGAACCCCTGTATCACCCAAAGCGCAGGACTAAGCGACAAATTGGCACTAAATAGACTGAACTGGACCAGGATAATATTTTTACTGCCAAGTAGCATAAAAGCAACCGCAATCAGCCGTGGCCCCATTGAAGCAGGGGCATGGCTTAGTATCAATATACCCACGGCAAGAGAAACTACTCCGCTGATCAGTAGCGTGAGGGTATCGCGGAAAAAAGGCAGGAGTTCACTCAGGATGCCACTACTCAGTAGTGGTAACAAAGCGATGCCCCCGAGTGAAAAGCTGAATATATACATCAGGCGGCGTGACCAAATCGATGGTGCGCGGTCCCGCACTACATCTGCAGTGCCGATAATAAGCAGGCTCAGGGACAGATAGAGGAAGCTTAAATGCAGCGTAGTGAAAGTGATCACCAGGCCTTCAGTGCTGAACCCGCTGACACGAAGAAGACCAAAGCAGGCACTTAAGGCGTAACAAAAAGCCGCATACGACCAATAGCGAAGGTAAGGGCGCTTATAGACTCTGAAATAGTGCAGCATCATCAGGCCAAACCCAACGAGCAGTAAGGTTTGGGCAACATAATTTGCACCTGCAATCGCAGCATTCTCTGACAGCATAATGAGCATTATTGTTATTATTTTGTAGCCAGACTGTAACGGGGTTTACTGATTAAAATCAACTATTGGTTAAAAATCCGGGCTTTGCTTTATATCCACGGGCGTTAGGGTTTATACTCAGGCATCTCCTTTCTATGCATTAGGTAGCTCTATTATGGAATACAACACCTCGGAACTTTGTGATTTGTACGCGGACTCGGTAGACGTAGTAGAACCTATGTTTGTTAATTATGGCGGACGCTCGTCTTTTGGTGGTCAGATTGTAACCATCAAGTGTCACGAAGATAAAGGTCTGATTGAAGCGACCCTGCAGGACGCTGGCGCAGGTAAAGTGCTGCTGGTTGACGGTGGTGGCTCGTTACGTCGTGCGTTGATTGACATCGCTATTGCTGAATTAGCAGTGGAAAATGAATGGGAAGGCATTATTTGTTATGGCTGTGTACGCGATGTAGACGCGCTGGAAGATCTTGATCTGGGTATTCAGGCAGTTGCTTCGTTACCCGTGGGCGCTCCTTCAGCCAGCACTGGCGAAGTCGATATCCCGGTGAATTTCGGTGGCGTAACATTTTTACCCGAAGATCATATTTACGCTGATGCAACGGGCGTCATTCTTTCGCCGGAACCTCTGGATATCGATTAATGACTTCGGCAGGCAGCTTTCCGCAATACCTGCGGCTTGCTAATCCGCAGCCGCTGGTAAAAACCCGCGAACAGGAAACTAAAATCGGCCAGGCAATTCACTGCCTGCCCGATGCCCAGAACTTCCTGCAAAGTCTGAAACAACTGCACGAACAGGGCCGTCGAGTGGCCCTGCTAGGCGTTCCTGAATCCATTGGACCGCGTGGTAACCTGGGTAATGGTGGAGCTGAGCTGGGCTGGCAGGCTTTTTTGCAAAACTTTCTGAATCTGCAAGCAACACCAGCAATGCCCATTGACGAGCTATTGCTGGTCGGCGATATCGACTGCGAAGACCTAATGCACGAAGCGCAGGATTTGACTGCCCAGGACGCTCAGGATCTGAATCGGTTGCGTGAGCTTTGCGGACACATCGATCAGCGGGTTATGCAAGTTCTGAGTCCTCTATTTGCGGCAGGCTTCGAAGTTATTCTGATTGGTGGTGGGCATAATAATGCCTATCCATTATTAACTTCTCTTTATGAAGAAAGCGGGCAGCGCTGCGGTGCGGTGAATCTGGACCCGCATGCTGATTTTCGTCCCCGAGAAGGCCGTCATAGCGGCAATGGCTTCAGCTATGCTTACGTAGAAGGCGCGCTGGCTCATTATCATGTGATGTCGCTGCATGAAGGCAAGAACTCGGCTACGAGCCTTCGGCAAATGAGTGAAGCAGGGTTTCGCTATCACAGTATTCATCGTTTATACGACATGTTGTTTACGGAAGCTATGGAAGATGTGGCGGCCAGAGCTATGGCATGGCAGGCGCCACTGGGCATTGAGGTTGACGTTGATGCTATTCAGCAGGCTCCGGCCAGTGCGTTAAACTTTGCCGGGGTCACTATTCCTCAGGCGTATCGGTTTGTTTCTCAGTTGGCGGAATTACCTGAGGTGCGCTATCTGCATCTGGCAGAAGCTGCTCCCGAACGCCATCCGGCGGGTAAAGACGCGGGCATGATGGCTGCAGGGCAGTTGCTGTGTGAACTGACTCTGGCTTACTTATTTGCCCGCGAACGGCGACCGGCAGCTAGATAAATAGCTGTTCTGGGGTCACTTCAGTGCCAGCCTGCCATAATTTTTGTAAAGGATTTACCCCAAACTGATAACACAACTCAGCTGGTGCACGGACTTTCCATAACGCCAGATCTGCCTGCTTACCTACTTCAATGGTACCTTGCTGAGCGCTGCCTAGAGCGGTTGCGGCGTGACTGGTAACCCCTGCCAGTGCTTCTTCCGGAGTTAAGCGAAACAGTGTGCAGGCCATATTCAGCATTAATGGCAAATTGTGAATGGGAGAAGATCCCGGGTTCGCATCAGTGGCAATGGCAATAGGTACACCAGCGCGACGCAGGCTTTCAATAGGTGGCAGCTTTGTTTCCCGAAGAAAGTAAAATGCGCCAGGCAAGAGCACTGCGACAGTTCCTGCTTCTTTCATGCGCTGAATGCCGGAGTCAGATAAGTACTCCAGATGGTCCGCAGACAACCCCTGATAATCAGCAACTAACGCTGCGCCATCCTGATCACTAAGCTGCTCTGCATGTAACTTGACGGGCAATCCCAGTTGCTTCGCTTTGCTAAATACCCGTTCGGTCTGTTCGCGGCTAAAACCAATGCGTTCACAGAATACATCCACCGCATCGACCAGGTTTTCTGCATGGGCTGCGGGCAATACCTGATCGCAGACAAAATCAATGTAGTCATCGGCTCTGCCTTTATACTCAGGTGGTAGTGCATGGGCCGCCAGAAAAGTGGTTCTTATACTGACTGGCAATGTTTGCTCCAGGCGACGAGCGACCCTTAGTTGTTTCAATTCTGTCTGCATATCCAGGCCATAACCCGATTTTATTTCAATCTGGGTAACGCCCTGGGTAATCAGGGTACAGGCCCGTTCACGGGCCAGTTCATAAAGCTCGTCCTCACTGGCCGCGCGCGTTGCTTTAACTGTAGAAATAATGCCCCCACCCTGTTTTGCAATGTCTTCGTAACTGGCGCCGTGCAGGCGCTGGCTAAACTCGTTGGCACGACTGCCAGCCCAGACCAGATGAGTGTGACAGTCGATCAGTCCCGGAGTCAGTAAGCCCCCCTCGCCATCAATGCGGGTCTCGATTTGCTGATAGGTTGCTGGCAGATCATTAACAGAGCCAACCCAGGCAATTTTGTCATCATCCAGCACTACAGCGGCATTCAGAATAATGCCAAGTTCGGGGTTGGTCATAGTAGCAACGTTAATGTTGCGAACTAGAGTAAGTGACATGCAGACTCCTTGCGCTTGTTCAGGCTATTTTTATTTACAATAATCTCATGCTATTGTATATACAACATGTCTGCAAGCTTTCAGACTTAACAAGTCGGGTAAAAAGCATGAAATATGATCATATAAAACAATGTATATACCGCAAAATCGAATCTGGCGAGTGGCCGGAGCGTCATCCGGTCAGTTCGGAAAATGCGTTGGCAACCGAGTTCTCGGTGAGCCGCATGACCGCGCGTCGGGCGTTGCAGGAACTGGCAGAAGAAGGCCTTGTGGTAAGAACACGGGGAGCCGGTACTTTCGTGGCCCCTTTGAAATCGCAATCTGCAGTGCTTGCCATTCGTAATATAGCCGATGAGATAGCACTTCGCCGTCATCACCACCATGCCGAAGTTCAGTTGATGGAAGCGATGGTGGCGGAGCCTTCTTTGGCCACGGCGCTGCAGCTGCCGCAAGGCGCTGAAGTCTTTCGTTCTGTAATTACCCATTTTGAAAATGGGCAGTCAGTGCAGGTTGAAGACAGATATGTGAATCCTTTGCTGGTGCCAGATTATTTAAAACAGGACTTTACTGAGCATACTCCGCATGAGTATTTATGCGAAGTGACCCCTCTGACTGAAGCCAGTCATCAAATTGAAGCCGTTATGCCGACCCCTCAACAGCAGCATTGGTTGCATTTAGAGCAGCCCGAACCCTGCCTGCAGGTGCAACGACGCACCTGGAGCCGCGAGGGTGTGGTGAGTCAGGCGTTGCTGACCCACCCCGGTTCGCGTTTTCGCCTGGGTGGGCATATGACTTTCAAAAAAAGCAGAATTCAGGAGCAATAAAATGACAGATCCGCGTTTTGATGGGTCGCGTGAAATACGCGCTGACCGAGGCAGTGAAATAACCGCAAAAAGCTGGCAGACCGAAGCTGCCAAACGAATGCTTATGAACAACCTGGACCCGGAAGTTGCCGAACATCCGCAAGGTCTGGTGGTTTATGGCGGCATTGGTCGCGCAGCCCGCGACTGGGCATGTTATGACAAAATTGTTGAAGTGCTTAATCGCTTAAACGACGACGAGTCACTATTAATTCAAAGTGGAAAGCCGGTGGGAGTTTTTAAAACCCACACGGATGCTCCCCGGGTGCTGATTGCTAACTCCAACCTGGTGCCTGAATGGGCAAATTGGGAGCATTTCAATGAGCTGGATAAAAAAGGCCTGATGATGTACGGCCAGATGACCGCGGGCTCATGGATTTATATAGGGTCTCAGGGCATCGTGCAGGGTACGTATGAAACCTTTGGTGCCGTGTCTAAACAGCACTTTAACGGAGACGCCAGCGGTAAGTGGGTACTCACTGGTGGTTTAGGGGGCATGGGCGGCGCACAGCCACTGGCAGCCACGATGGCTGGTTTTTCAATGCTGGCCTGTGAAGTGGACGAAAGCCGTATCGATTTCCGTTTGCGTACTGGTTATGTGGATGTCAAAGCAAGCTGCCTGGATGACGCCTTGCAGCGCCTTGAGCAGGCTAAACAGGAAGGGAAGGCGATTTCTATTGGCCTGTCAGGCAATGCAGCAGATGTATACGATGAGTTGGTGCAACGTAATATCACCCCGGATGTGGTAACCGACCAGACCTCCGCTCACGATCCTTTAAATGGTTATCTGCCACAGGGCTGGAGCATGCAACAAGCTGCCGAAGAACGGGTGGCCAATGCAGCGAAGGTGGTTAAAGCCGCCAAGCAGTCAATGGCTGTGCAGGTACGGGCTATGCTCACTATGCAGGATCGCGGTGCCGCCGTGCTCGATTATGGTAATAATATCCGTCAGATGGCGAAAGATGAAGGCGTTACCAATGCTTTTGACTTCCCAGGCTTTGTACCTGCTTATATCAGACCATTATTCTGTGAAGGTATCGGGCCTTTCCGTTGGGTGGCTTTGTCAGGTGATCCTGAAGATATTTATAAAACCGATGCCAAAGTGAAAGAACTGATCCCGGATGATGAGCATTTGCACAACTGGCTGGATATGGCCAGAGAGCGCATTGCTTTCCAGGGGCTACCGTCGCGTATTTGTTGGATAGGATTAAAAGACAGAGCCCGTATTGCGCTGGCATTTAATGACATGGTTAAAAACGGCGAGTTAAAAGCGCCGGTGGTTATCGGTCGTGACCACTTAGATTCAGGCTCTGTGGCCAGCCCTAACCGGGAAACTGAAGCCATGCTGGATGGTTCGGACGCGGTCTCAGACTGGCCGTTGCTGAATGCGTTGCTAAGTACCGCGGGCGGTGCCACCTGGGTCAGCTTGCATCATGGTGGTGGCGTTGGCATGGGCTACTCGCAGCATGCCGGTGTGGTCATTGTAGCCGACGGCACTGAGCAGGCAGCAGCACGTTTGGGGCGGGTGCTCTGGAACGATCCTGCCACGGGTGTTATGCGCCATGCGGATGCCGGTTATGAAATAGCGCAGCAATCTGCCAAAGAAAACAATTTAGATTTACCTATGCTGGAAGGAAAATAAGATGGCCGCTACGAATGCATTTGAATTACAACCCGGCCAGTTAACCCTGGCACAGTTGCGGGAAGTGGATCGTGCGCCAATGCGCGTGTCCCTGACCGGAGAGACTCGCCAACGAATTTCTGCTTCTGCAGATACCGTAGCGAAGGTCCTGGCGGAAGGTCGTGTGGTGTACGGTATTAATACCGGTTTTGGACTGCTTGCGAATACTCGTATTAAGCCGGAAGAATTGACCGAATTGCAGCGTAAAATTGTGCTGTCACATGCCGCTGGCGTGGGCAACCTGATGAAAGATCAGGTGGTGCGCCTGATGCTGTTGTTAAAAATAAATTCCCTGGCTCGTGGCTATTCAGGTGTACGTTTGCAGGTCATGGACGCTTTGATGGCTTTGCTGGAACATGAAGTGTACCCCTGTATTCCAGAAAAAGGTTCGGTGGGCGCCAGTGGCGACTTAGCACCGTTGGCCCACCTGGTGTTGCCTTTGTTAGGCGAAGGCGAAGTACGTTTTAAAGGCGAGCGCATGCCGGCAGCTGAAGGCATAAAACATGCCGGTTTAGCGCCTATGGAGTTGGCACCGAAAGAAGGCCTGGCTTTGCTTAATGGTACTCAGGCTTCAACAGCACTGGCGCTGCACAGTCTATTTGCGATTGAAGATGTATTCAGCGCGGGCTTGCTGGCGGGATCTTTGTCGCTCGAGGCGGCAATGGGTTCAAGAACACCTTTTGATGAGCGTATTCATGCCGTACGAGGTCAGCCGGGACAAATTAAAGTGGCCGCTGCGTTGCGCGAAATACTTGCTAACGACAGTGAAATAGGTAGTTCTCACGCTGAATGTGGCAAAGTTCAGGACCCCTATTCGCTGCGCTGTCAGCCGCAGGTTATGGGCGCCATACTGGACCAGATAACTTTCAATGCTGGGGTACTGGAACGCGAAGCCAATGGTGTGACCGACAATCCGCTGGTGTTTGCCGACGATGACGACATTCTTTCCGGCGGTAATTTTCATGCCGAACCCGTGGCACTGGCAGCTGATGCTCTGGCCATTGCCTGCAGTGAAATTGGTGCCCTGTCGGAGCGTCGTATGGCCTTGCTTATCGACCAGAATCTAAGCAACCTGCCGCCGTTTCTGGTTGAAAATGGCGGTGTGAATTCAGGTTTTATGCTGGCTCAGGTGACCGCAGCAGCGCTGGCTTCTGAGAACAAAAGCCTGGCTCATCCAGCGTCCGTAGACAGTCTGCCGACATCAGCAAACCAGGAAGATCATGTGTCTATGGCAACGTTTGCTGCGCGGCGGTTGCAGGATTTAGCCAGTAACACCGCTTATATACTGGCGGTGGAGTTATTGGCGGCTGCTCAGGGGGTTGACTTCAGACGACCACTGAAAAGTTCAGTGGTCGTGGAAAAATTGCATCAGGCAATTCGCAATGAAGTCAGTTTTTACAGCGAGGATCGCTATTTTTCACCGGATATTGAGTCAATAGCGGGTTTGATCCGTTCAGGTAAGTTGACGCCTTTGGTTAGCCTGAGAATAAGCGCTGATTAAAATCAGCGTTTTGCCATGACGACGAAACGACCGTTAAAATAAGCCACCGGGCTTTCGTCGTCATATACCGTGACCTCAACATTCAGGTGCGCGTTTTTAGCTGATTTTAAGCACTCCATATCACCTTGCATATCTTCCAGGTGAACTTCAGCACGGGGCTCTGAGGCGAGCGGCTTTTTATAGGAAATAGTGCCTTCTCCTAATACCACCGAACCCTGCAGACCTCGTTCCTGCAATTGCAACTGAACCATGCCCCAGCCTGTCAAAGTAGCTAGCGAATAAATACTGCCAGCGAACATGGTGTTGTGCACATTCAGGTTGCGGGTAATCGTGGCACGCACTTCTAAATCACGACCCGTGTACTGGTAGATACGTATTCCCATGGCATCGCTGATGGGAATTTGCTCCTGCCAGGTTTGCTGTAGATCGTGGCACCAGCCCGGGCGATAAATAATGTGATTACTGGGGTCTATATATTTTACCAGCTGATGTTCTGCCATTGGATTTTTAACTTGATCCGCTTCTTCTTTAAGCTCATAACCGCAACGAAGGTAAAAACCCAGAGTAGTGTCCCGCGAGTTGATAATGATTCGGTTGGCTCCCTGGTCACGTGCGCGTAATTCCAGGTGTTTAATGATACGCACACCGTGGCCTTCTCCCTGTTCGTCGGGATCAACCACCATGAAGCGTATCTGAGCTTCCTCAGGACTGTTGAAATGAAGACGGCCACAACCTATAGGTTTTGCCTCAGCATTGAGCAGCATGCAGTGCTCACTGACCTGATCGTACTCATCTTGCTCGGACCCGCGCGGACGATTAAAAGGCTCACGCAGGACACGCCAGCGCAATTCAAAGTACTGTTTAAGTTCCTTTTCACTCTGGGGAGCGATAATTGAGTATTTCATAGCTTCCTGATTGGCATGAGATAACCTAAACTGGTTCCCATTGCATTTTGTACGGATGATTCGGCCTTTGACCCACCCAACGGACTTTGAATATGAACTGGCTAAATCCTCTATCCTGTATCTGACAGGAGATTCAGAGGTTAGAGTAGTAGTGCTGGAGAATCAAGATTATCGCTTTCTGGTGATCAATGGTGCTATCCAGAGTGTATTAAAGTTACAGGACCCGAAAGCCTTAGTTTTGCCTCACCAGCTGGAGCTTCTGGCTGAATTGCCTCAACTAGCGCCAACCGCGCGAGTACTGGAACTTGGACTCGGTGGTGGCAGCGCGTTGCGGCATGCCAGCTATTGTTATCCTCAGCTGTATTGGTGCTGTCTGGAGACCAATGCAGAAGTTATCAACCTGTATTGGGAGTACTTTGCTCCAGAGCAGGAACTGGCTGAACATGAAATTATTCTCAGCGACAGTTTAGAGTGGTTGCAAAAGACGCCAGCGCGACAACAATTTGAGCTGATCCTCTGTGATGTCTATGCTGAGGTGCAGGCTCCGTTGCTGGAAGCATGCTTGGGACGACTGAGTGCTGATGGCGTATTGATGGTTAACTGGTTACCGCATCTGCAACCACAGGGTAACAAGAGCCTGGACTTTTTTCACTGGCTATCGGCGCAACAGAATTTGCAGCATACTATGCAAAAGGTGAAAGGGTTCCGGAATCAGATCCACCGGCTTACTAAGATTTAAGGAGTGTTATGGTTGACTGGAAACAGCAGCGTCAACAAGTAGCAAAATTGTCCGTTGAGCGGGGCAAAACGGTGTATGAGTTTTTAACTCATTTCATTAAGCGCTGTATCCATGACCGGGTAACCATTACCGCAGGACACCTTACGTACGTCAGTTTATTGTCTTTTGTGCCTTTAGTGGCGGTTATTTTTGCAGTTTTTGCCACTTTCCCGATGTTCGAAGACATGCGCCGTACGATTGAAGAAGCCTTGATTGGGAATCTGGTGCCAGCCAGCGGTGACGCTATTCGCGAATATCTGAATAAATTTGTCGAGAACGCCAGTCAGCTGTCTGCTGTTGGCAGCATATTCTTATTCGTCGTCGCTATTATGCTGATGTCGGTTATCGACAGAGCATTGAACTATATCTGGCGCATTAAGAAGCGGCGTCGCTTTATTATTTCACTGGCGGTGTACTGGATGGTGCTGACCCTGGGGCCAGTGTTGGTGGGAATCAGTATTGGTGTGAGTTCTTATTTATTGTCGGTGTCCTCTGTGGCTGATGATTATATTAGCGGTATACGCACCCTGATGCTGACGTTGCTGCCTTTCTTCGCTACTTTGGTCGCATTTTTACTGCTTTACATCATGGTGCCTAACAAAGTGGTGCGGGCGCGCCATGCTATCTGGGGCGCGTTGTTTTCGGCGTTGGCATTTGAACTTGCTAAACTTGGATTTGGCCTGTACCTCCAGTACTTCCCTGCCTATGAAGTAATTTACGGGGCCGTGGCGACCATTCCTATTCTGATTGTCTGGATTTTCCTGTCCTGGAACATTATTTTATTGGGTGCTGAGCTTACCGCCAGTGTGGAAGAGTTTTTACATGAGAAAGCAGAACCCACCCCGGAGGAGGAGCAGGACCTGGATACTGATCATGACAGAGAAATACAGGGACCTGGCGTAAATTAAAATGATTGCATTGATACAGCGGGTAAGCTCGGCCCGCGTCGAAGTTGACGAGCGTGACATAGCTAATATTGAAAAGGGGATATTGATCCTGCTTGGCGTGGAGAAATCAGATACTCAGGAGAAAGCGGCGCAACTGGCTAAGCGCGTAGCGGGCTATCGTATATTTGCGGATGCTGAAGGAAAAATGAATCTGGATGTAAAAGACGCGGGTGGGCAAGCCCTGGTCGTGTCTCAATTTACACTGGCTGCAGATACCCGCAAAGGTCGTCGACCCAGCTTTTCTTCATCAGCTGCACCGGAACAGGCCGAGCCGTTGTATGAATTTTTTTGCCAGCAATTGGCGGAACAAGGCATTCGGGTACAGAAAGGGCAGTTTGCTGCCGATATGAAAGTACATCTGGTCAATGACGGCCCTGTTACTTTTCAACTAACGGTTTAAGCATGCGAAGAAAATATTGTTGTGGACTGCTACTGACTGTCTTTTTGTCTGCCTGCTCAGACACCACAGAGAGTGCTGACCATCCAGCTACTCCGCTGGTTGTGGCTGGTGATGAAAGCGGACTGCAAGGTAGTTGGAGACTGGTTGACATGACCGCCCGTATTGAAGTGGGCGAAGCCACTCTGGCGGCTGGTTACACAGTAACCTTTGACGAAGATGGTTCTCTTAATGGGTCTGCAGACTGCAATTATTTTTACGGCAGCTATGCCGCCAGCAGTGATTACAAGCTCTCGGTTTCAACTCTGGATAAGACCCAGGCCGCCTGTCCGCAACCCTCAGTATGGAGCCTGTATCTGGGCATTTTACAAAGTGCTTTGCGTTATGAACGCATGGGCGATCGTTTAATTATTACTTCTACTTTAAATGGACGCCTGGTTTTCGAACAGGTTAGCGGATAAGTTCAATGAAATTACTATTGATTGGGGCTGGTGGTGGTCTTGGCCGTGCGTTGTTGCAGCACTATCTGGAATATTGTGATGAAATTCACGCCATCAGCCGCCGTAGTCGGCCTTTGTCTTTGCCTGCTCAGGTGCACTGGCATGAACTGGAAGGGGAGCTGGATGATTATCAGCAGCTTTGTTTGCGTTGGTCTGAAGCAGGAGAAAAGTTTGACGGGGTTATCAGCACTATCGGCTGGCTTCATCAGGGCGACTGGCAGCCGGAACGGCGTATAGAAGCTTTGAATCAAGAGCAGTTACAGTCGTATTTTAATGTAAATGCCATTATGCCGATCATGTTGTTGCAGGCAATTAAACCACTGTTGCCAAAAAAGAAGCCCTGCTTTGTAGTTCAGCTAGGTGCTAAAGTGGGCAGTATCAGCGATAATCAACTGGGTGGCTGGTATGGTTACCGCGCCTCAAAAGCTGCCCTGAATATGCTTTTTAAAACGGCGGCTATTGAGTTTAAACGTACTCACAAACAGCTAAGCCTGGCGGTTATTCATCCGGGTACAACTGATAGTGATTTATCCGAACCCTTTCAGCAGCGCATAGAGCCGGGCAAGTTATATACCGCCGAACAAAGCGCGGCCAGAATTGCGTCAGTCATTGAACAGCTAAAGCCTGCCTCTAGTGGCGGTTTCTGGTTTTGGGACGGAACAGCGCTTCCTTACTAACAGCGACTTGCCGGAGCTTCGAAAGTGGTTCATGCTAGTTGCAATAACGATAACTAATAAAGGTGTAATATGAATTATTTTCTGGCTTTGGTGCTTCCTCCTCTGGCTCTTTACTTAAGTGGCAAAAGGCTGCAGGTAGTAATCAGCCTGGTGCTCTTCGTAATGGCTATCTGGACTCTTTGGCTGGCTAATGAGGAAATTTTCATGGGCGGCTATGCAGCAGGCCCGGTACTTTATGTTATCTCTTTAATCCATGCTTTTGTTTTTGTACATCGCTTTTATCAGCAAGAAGCGGGTGAGGTTCACCCTCATCGTGGAACTGATACGCAGTCTAAACCAACAGATAAAACTGAATAAATCAAAAAGTTGTCTTGAAAGCAAGAGGGGCTGGTGCCATCTTAATCTATATAACTTGGTGGCTTGCCCCAGTGGAGATAACTGATGAAAAATGAACTCGATACCCGAGAAATCCTGGCTGTATTTGAAAAGATCCGCAATCATGGTGAATTGAAGGACGAGCGCTATCAACTTGCTGGCGTGACTGCTTTTACTGATCATGATGGTTATACCGTGTTCATGGAAGACGCCAGCGTTAAATTACGTACCGGCTTTCACAATACCTATCATCTGGATTATTCATCCCAACGCGACGCAGAAAACTTCCTCAAAAAACTCCATCAAATCGATCGTGATTACGAATAAAAAAAGCAAAGGGTCTTTTCAATATGAGTTCAGCAAAATATTCATTAGGTGAGGAAATTGCTCACTCGGTAAGTCATGGCATTGGTGTGATACTTAGTGGTGTTGGCCTGGGGTTTCTGATTTGGTTATCGCTTGAGTACGGCGATGCCTGGCATTTGGCGAGCAGCATTATTTATGGCTTTTCTTTAATTCTGCTATATAGCGCTTCAACTCTGTATCACGCAATTACCAACGAGAAAGCCAAACGGTTTTTTCAGCTTATGGACCATTCGGCAATTTTTGTGCTTATTGCCGGTACCTATACGCCCTTTGCGCTGGTCAGTCTGCGCGGTCCCTGGGGCTGGAGCCTTTTTGCGGTGGTCTGGACCATCGCTTTTGCGGGGATTCTGCTGGAAACCTTAAAAAAAGAACGCATTAAATGGCTCTCATTAACGCTGTATCTGGGTCTTGGCTGGATGGCACTGATTGTTATTAAGCCAATGCTGGAAATGGTACCTGCCGCCGGGCTTTGGTTCTTGTTGGCGGGGGGCTTAAGCTATTCGTTAGGGGTTATCTTTTATGTACGCAAACAGATGCTGTATCACCATGCGATATGGCATTTATTTGTGCTGGCGGGTAGCCTGCTGCATTTCTTTGCGGTTATCTATGGCGTTATTCTGCCAGCCCAGTCGTAGTATCAAACGTGAGGTCTAAGTCAGGTATAACTCAGGTATAACTCAGGTATAACTCAGGTATAGCTGAGGTATAGCTGAGGTATAAATAAGGCATAAAAAAATGACCCGGCGTCAATAATAAAACTGACACCGGGTCACTTACTTTCTGGCCTGGACTCTAAAGAGGTTTAAGACTCTTTAGGAGCACGGCCTGCACGTTTGCGGTCATTCTCGGTAAGTAACTTCTTACGTACCCGAATTGACTGCGGTGTGATTTCAACCAGCTCATCGTCATCAATAAACTCAAGAGCCTGCTCCAGAGTCAGCTTAATGGCTGTGCTCAGAACCTGAGCTTCGTCCGTTCCGGATGCCCGCACGTTGGTCAGCTGCTTGCCTTTAAGGCAGTTAACAGTCAGGTCATTAGAGCGGTTATGAATACCAATAATCTGGCCTTCATAAACTTCATCGCCGTGCGAAGCCATCAGGCGACCACGTTCCTGCAGGTTAAACAGTGAATACGTCAGCGCTTTACCCTGAGCGTTAGAAACCAATACTCCGTTCATGCGCTGACCGATTTTGCCACCTTTATGCGGACCATAATGGTCGAAGGTGTGGTACATCAGACCGGTACCTGAAGTCAGTGTCATGAAGTCTGTCTGGAAGCCAATCAAACCACGGCTTGGCACCATGAAGTCGATGCGTACACGGCCTTTACCGTCTGGCAGCATGTCGGTCATTTCAGCTTTACGTAAACCTAAAGCTTCCATAACAGAACCCTGGTGCTGCTCTTCGATATCAACCATTACGTTCTCAAAAGGTTCCTGTTTCTTGCCATCAACTTCCTTGATGATAACTTCAGGACGAGATACAGCTAATTCAAAACCTTCACGGCGCATGTTTTCAATCAATACACCTAAGTGCAGTTCACCACGACCAGAAACGCGGAATTTATCCGGGTTTTCAGTTTCTTCGACACGCAGTGCTACGTTGTGCACAAGTTCCTGTTGCAGACGCTCGAGAATTTGACGTGAGGTAACGAACTTACCTTCTTTACCCGCGAAAGGTGACGTGTTGACCTGGAAGGTCATGGTTACTGTAGGTTCGTCAACAGAAAGCGGTGGCATGGCTTCAGCATGACCTAAGGCACATACGGTGTCGGAAATTTTCAGTTCGCCTAAACCTGTGATAGCGCAGATATCGCCAGCACCGGCAGAGGTGATTTCCATACGGTCGAGACCCAGGTAACCAAATACTTTACCTATTTTGCCCTGACGGCTGCTGCCATCAGCACTGACGATAGTCACTGCCTGGTTTACTTTGATACTGCCGCGGCGAATACGGCCAATGCCGATAACGCCAACGTAGCTAGAGTAATCCAGTTGCGAGATTTGCATCTGCAGGTGGCCTTCAGGATCTGCTTCTGGCGGCGCTACTTTGTCGACAATAGCTTGCAGCAACTGAGTCATGTCTTCAGTCTGTTCTTCCTGGTCCATCGAAGCCCAACCCAGCAGTGCAGAAGCGTAGACGATAGGGAAGTCGAGCTGTTCGTCGGTTGCGCCAAGGTTGTCAAATAGATCAAATACCTGCTCTACGGCCCAATCGATACGCGCGCCTGGACGGTCAACTTTGTTGATAACAACAATAGGTTTAAGGCCATGCGCGAACGCTTTTTGCGTTACAAAGCGCGTTTGTGGCATAGGACCGTCTACGGCATCAACCAACAAAAGTACTGAATCCGCCATGGATAAAACACGCTCAACTTCACCGCCGAAATCGGCGTGGCCAGGAGTGTCCAGAATATTGATGTGGTAGTCGTTCCACTTAATGGCGGTGTTTTTCGCCAGGATAGTAATGCCACGTTCTTTTTCAAGGTCGTTAGAGTCCATGATGCGCTCTTCCTGCTCACCGCGGCTCTCAAGAGTGCCAGACTGCTGTAACAACTTATCGACGAGTGTAGTTTTACCGTGATCCACGTGGGCGATAATGGCGATGTTTCTTAACTTGTTGATATCTTTACCGTTAGCTTGGTCGGTCATATAGTACTTCTTTCATTGTGCGCTCGTCCCGAAGGCATAGAGCGATCTGATTAAAAACTGGTCGCAGATTATACAGGTAACTGGCCTAGTTCTCTAACTTTATTCTGCGAAGTATGCGGATCAGGCTACGTTTTCGGTGTTTTTAGCGTGCTCAGGGGTGTTTGTGGGGAGGGTAATAATAAATTCGGTGCCCTGGTTCGGGTTGCTGATGACCCGTATGGTGCCGCGAAGCACATTTTCTATCAGGTTGTAGCTGATATGCAACCCGAGGCCGCTGCCGCCTTTGCCCATGGTGGTAGTGAAAAAAGGCTCAAAAATACGCTCTTTTACTGCTTTGCTCATACCTGCCCCGTTATCTTTAAAAGAAATTTGTATCTGGTTATCGTCTAAACGGTATGCGTTCAGGGATATTTTTCCTTTCTCTTTGTCATTAAAGGCGTGCGCCAGGCTATTGGTGACCAGGTTATTCAGCACCTGACCTAAGGCACCGGGGTAACTTAGCATTTTAATATCGCTCTCCAACTCGAGCGAAGTGGAGTGTGGTGTGCGTTTGAGCATGGGCTCGAGCGTGCGAAATACCTCGTTAACATAATCTTTAAGATCGAAGGCCCGTTTGCGGTCACTGGTCTGGTCCACCGCAACCTGTTTAAAGCTGTTGATAAGATCAGCTGCACGGTGCGAGTTTTGCTGCATCAGGCGACTGGCCTCGTACAGCACCTGGTAGAATTCATGCTGCTCGGCAATACCAAGAGCTTCTCCCTGATTAAGCTTTTTCTGTAGCTTATGAACGCGATCCTCTATCAGTGAGGAAGCCATCAGGGTATTGCCAATCGGCGTATTGAGCTCATGCGCAATACCGGCAACCAGACTGCCCAGTGAGGCCATTTTTTCCTGTTGAATAAGCTGGCGTTGTGCACGTTGCAAGCCACGGAAGGTGGCTTTAAGCTCTCGTGTTTTTGAGTCGACCTGAAGCTGTATTTGGTCTTGTTGAAACAGCACCTGGTGTACCGCAAAGGCCATCAGCAACGAGATAAAAAGACCAATGATCATAATCACAATATAAAATGACTCATCGGCATAACCGTCGTAGTCAGCATCAAATAGCCAATTGAGTTGCCATTGGTAGTCACCCATATCAATAGCGACCTGGTGTTCGGCCTCCGGTGAGGTACGCAAGGCGGGTAGCGTGGCATGGTTAAAGTCGCCAGTAAGCGGGTGATAAACTTCCAGGGTCGTGCCGTCGAGCAACAGGTTCTGGGTCACGCGCTGCAGGATACCGTCGAAATCAATCAATGCCAGCAGCACTCCCGCTTCACCGGCATTACTGGAGGTCAGCGCCATGCTCAGGTAGCTGGTTTCCTGATGTGAAAATAAGGCGCCGGTGATCAGCTCCGGGGATGATCCCTGAGCCTTTAACAAGGTATCGACTATCTCCCCGGGGACCGGGTAACCGGTCATTTCGGGCAGAAATGGCAGATTGCCCGCCGCCTGACGTACTATGAATTGCCCCTGCTCATTGGGCTCTGCAAAAGCCAGTGAAATTGGACTATCACGATGAGTAATACTAATAAATTGCTGATGAGCTTCAATCAGTTCCTGCTGAGTCACTTCTTCGGAACCTTCATAAAGAATAGCCGCACTAATTAGGGGTTCGCGCTCGCGTTCAACCCGATAATGTAATTCAGAGCTAAGTCGCTCCGCTTCAGCTATGGAGTTAAGCTGCCAGATCTGAAAACTATTATGTAGTACATACCAGCTAAAAAAGGCAGTCAGGGCAAAGCCTGCCAGTAGGGTTGCTATGACTGCATAAATACGCTGTTGTTTAATTCGAGTCCGTTTCATACTGATATGTTAAAAAAAGTTTATAAAGCTACCTTTATCATTGTCTTAAATGCGGAGCAATGCTCCGATAACTGTTAGGATGAGTTTACTTGGTGCAGTTGCGCACCAAAATGGTGCGCTTGTGGCGGGTGATTCACAGTCACTGGCGATATATTATTTTTAAGCTATTGTTTTATATATAGTTATCAAAGTTGGTGCAATGCTTGCTACGCTTATTGGTAGTTGACTGACTAAGTCTTTGAATATCTTAGTAACAAGTTTATTTTACACACCTGGAGGATCGGCATGTCCGTTCAAGAGATTCTTAAGCAAATCGAAGAAAAAGAAATTAAGTTTGTAGATCTGCGCTTTACTGATACTAAAGGCAAAGAGCAGCACGTCACTATTCCTGTATCGGCAGTTGATGAGGAATTCTTCGAAGAAGGCAAAATGTTTGACGGCTCGTCTATTTCTGGCTGGAAAGGTATTAATGAATCCGACATGGTACTTAAGCCGGATCCTTCTACTGCGGTTATTGACCCTTTTTCTGACGCGCTGATGCTGAATATCCGTTGCGATATTCTGGAGCCGGATACTATGCAGGGTTACGATCGTGATCCGCGTTCAGTAGCCAAACGCGCTGAAGAATATCTGATTTCTACTGGTATTGCTGACACCGTATTAATAGGTCCAGAGCCGGAATTCTTCATTTTCGATGACGTTCGTTTCCATACTGACATGAGCGGCTCTTTTTATAAGATCGACTCAGAAGAAGCTAAATGGAACTCAGGTTCTGACTATGCAGAAGGTAACCTGGCTCACCGTCCTGGCGTCAAAGGCGGCTACTTCCCGGTACCACCGGTTGATTCGTCACATGATATTCGTAGCCTGATGTGTGAAACCATGGAAGAGATGGGGCTGGTCATTGAAGCGCATCACCATGAAGTAGCAACAGCGGGTCAGAACGAAATTGCTACGCGTTATAACACGCTGGTGAAAAAAGCAGACGAGATGCAGATTTTCAAATATGTAGTGCATAACGTAGCCCATGCCTATGGCAAAACAGCTACTTTCATGCCAAAACCTATCGTTGGCGATAATGGTTCAGGCATGCATGTGCACCAGTCTCTGGCTAAAGACGGTAAGAATCTGTTTGCCGGTGACAAATATGGCGGGCTTTCTGAAACCGCACTGTATTACATTGGCGGTATCATCAAGCATGCTAAGGCATTGAATGCCTTCACTAACCCTTCTACTAACTCGTACAAGCGACTGGTTCCAGGTTTTGAAGCTCCGGTAATGCTGGCGTATTCAGCGCGTAACCGTTCGGCTTCTATTCGTATCCCTGTAGTACCTAGTGCTAAGGCACGTCGGATTGAGGCTCGTTTCCCGGACCCAGTGGCTAACCCTTATCTGGCCTTTACGGCGCTGATGATGGCTGGTCTGGACGGCATTCAGAACAAAATCCATCCTGGCGACGCTATGGATAAGGATTTATATGACCTGCCACCGGAAGAAGCTGCAGAAATTCCACAGGTCGCCACGTCACTTGGCGAGGCTCTGGCGGAACTGGACAAAGATCGGGCCTTCTTAACCGCAGGCGGTGTTATGACTGACGAAATGATTGATGCGTACATCGATCTGAAACAGCAGGAAGTCGAAACACTGAACAAAACAACTCACCCAGTTGAGTTTGATATGTACTACAGCGCGTAATTCGTAGGTACAGATAGAAGCCGGCCTGCACCTGCGTGTATGGTCGGCTTTTTTTTTGACTTACGGATATTACCTTGCAGATTGCCTTGCAGAGAGAACGGGGATGCACCAGAATGGTGCGTGCTATTTTTAGGAGCCACCAATGACAGCGCAGGCTATTTTACAACAAATGGTAACCGCGATACTTATCATTGATAGCAACGGACTTATCCGTTTTGCTAATGCTTCTGCTGAAAGTATTCTGGCTGGCAGTTCCCGACGCCTCAAAGACGCGCCACTGGAGAGTCTTTTCCAATATTCCAGTTTCGATTTCCATATCCTGCATGAAGCCCAGCAGCAGCAGAAAAGCCTGTCCGACAGTGATGTTTCGCTGGTTTTGCATGATGGCAAGACAATGACTGTGGAACTGGTCGTATCGCCCTGTGAACTGGATAACGGTGAGAGCGGGCAATTGCTGGAATTACGTCAGGTGGACCTTATTCGTCGCCTGAATCAGGAACAGGCTCAACAGCATCAGTTAGCGGCCGCGCAAAAACTAGTTCGTGGGTTGGCCCATGAAATTAAAAACCCCTTAGGCGGCATTCGTGGCGCCGCACAATTGCTCGCGGGAAAGCTCGCAGAAGCGGGGTTACGAGAATATACGCAGCTTATCATTACCCAGTCGGATCGGCTGCGCGAACTGGTAGACCGGCTACTGGGCCCCAATCAGCCAGGTCAGCGACAGAATAAGAACCTGCATGAGCTGATTGAAAATAGCTTGCAGGTATTGTCGCTGGATAAACCCGAAGGGGTCGCTTTTATCAAAGATTATGACCCCAGCATTCCAGAAATCCGGGTAGCTGGCCATCAGTTGGAGCAGGTACTGCTTAACATTATCAAAAATGCGGTGCTGGCTGTGGGACAACAAGGCAATGTCACAGTACGCACTCGTGTAGTGCATCAGGAAACTATTTATGGCAAACGTTATCGGCAGTGTGCCCTGGTAAAAATTGTCGATAGCGGACCGGGTATCGACCCGCTGCTAAAAGACACCTTGTTTTATCCGTTAGTGAGTGGCCGTGAAGGCGGCACCGGGCTGGGGCTTTCTATTGCACAGTCTCTGGTACACCAGCATGCAGGAAAGATTGAAGTGAATAGTCGCCCCGGACATACCGAATTTGTAATTTATATTCCCTACTCAGAAGAAGAAATTTATGCAGATAAGGAATCGATAGCATGAGCAGTTCGGTCTGGATTCTGGATGATGACGAATCAATACGCTGGGTGCTGGAACGCGCCTTCAGTGATGCGGGGTGGGAAACTCAGGTATTTGCTGATCCAGAAGGTTTCCTGGCCTGTTGCAATCAGGCTGAACGCAGCCTGGCATGGCCTGACTTAGTGCTCACCGATGTACGTATGCCAGGTATGGACGGCATGCAGGTACTGGCAGAACTGCAACGCAAAGCACCACGACTACCCGTACTGGTTATGACCGCTCATTCAGATCTGGATAGTGCGGTGAGCGCCTATAAAGGCGGAGCTTTTGAATACCTGCCAAAACCCTTTGATTTAGATGAAGTGCTGCAGGTTGCAGAGCGCGCGGTCAGAGCCAGAAAACATAATTCGAAAGCGGCTGTTGCTGAACCTGTGACCGATATTATCGGCGAAGCCCCTGCTATGCAGGAAGTATTTCGCGCCGTGGGACGGCTATCGCGCTCCAGTGTGAGCGTGTTACTGACTGGCGCGTCGGGCACGGGTAAAGAGCTGGTTGCTCATGCATTGCACAAACACAGCAAACGCGCGAATAAACCTTTTGTGGCGCTGAACATGGCGGCCATTCCTGCAGAACTTATAGAGTCAGAGCTTTTTGGCCATGAAAAAGGGGCCTTCACCGGAGCTTTGCAAAAACGTATCGGGCGTTTTCAGCAAGCCGATGGCGGGACTTTATTCTTGGATGAAATTGGCGATATGCCGGTTGCAGTGCAAACCCGGCTTTTGCGCGTGCTGGCGGAAGGGCAGTTCTACCCGGTGGGCAGTCATCAACTGGTCAGTACCGATGTTCGCATTATTGCAGCCACGCATCAGGATTTACGTAAAGCAGTAGCTGCGGGTCGCTTTCGTGACGATTTATATCACCGTCTGAATGTTATTCACGTGCGCTTGCCCACACTGGCGGAGCGGCGTGATGATATTGCGGCACTGGCCCGGTACTTTTTAACTCAGGCTTCAGTGGAGCTGGATATGCCGGTAAAACGTCTGTCCACGCAGGCGTTACATGCATTAAAAGCGGCACCCTGGCCGGGGAACGTAAGGCAACTGGAGAACACCTGCCGATGGTTAACAGTGATGGCCCCGAGCGATGAGGTCGATGTTGGCGATCTGCCCGATGATATTCTAACCAGTACAGAAACCATTAATGAAAATAATTGGGCAACCACTCTACAAAAGGAATTGGACCGCGCTTTTCGTGGCAAAAAAGCAAATGCTTTACAACCTTTTGAAAAACAATTTAAGGAACTTGCCATGCAGGCTGCACTCAAAGCTAGTGGCGGTCACCGCCAACAGGCTGCGCAAATTCTAGGCTGGGGTCGCAACACCTTGACACGAAAACTAAAAACGTAAATATTCGGTAAAACAGACGGATTTGTACAGCGATCTTTCTAAAAAGCTGTAGAGTGTAAAGAACGAAAATGACACTCAATTAAGAAGAGTTAAGGATACTGTCATGGCAAATATATTACTGATTGATGATGATGTTGATTTGGGTTCGATGCTTCGTGAATATTTAGCGCGCGACGGCATGCAACTGACAACCGCAGAAGATGGTGAAGAGGGGCTTGAAGTTGCCTCTGACGGCGAGTTTGACCTTATTTTATTGGATATCATGCTGCCTAAAATTGATGGTCTGCAGTTACTTAAAAAATTACGTCAGCGTGAAGTGAATACCAGCGTTATTATGCTGACAGCTCGTGGTGAAGATGTTGACCGTGTAGTAGGTTTGGAGCTGGGCGCAGACGATTATCTGGCGAAGCCCTTTTACCCACGGGAACTGGTAGCGCGCATTAAAGCTTTGTTAAGACGCAGCCGCACCAGCAATACGGTTCCAACCGAAGAGAAACTACATTTTGCAGGCTTTGTAATGGATTCAGCGGCCGCAGAAGTGAACTGCGATCAGCAATCACTGGTGTTAACACCGACAGAGTTTGATATTCTGCGTTGCTTACTGACTCATCATGGTCAGCTGGTTACCAAAGAAAGCCTTTCTAACCTGGCTTTAGGTCGTCAGTTAGGTCCATTTGACCGTTCGCTGGATGTGCATATTAGCAATATCCGTAAAAAATTACCGAATCGGCCTGAGCGCATTCAAACCGTGCGGGGACGAGGTTACCGAGTAGCAGAAGAAGCCTAAATGCAAGGAAACAGACGAACGCGGTGGTACCAATCGTTAACATTGCGTTTGTTAGCGTTTTTTTGGCTTCTATTATTGTTGGCTTTAGCAGGTGCCTTCATGTCGGCGCTATATTTAACGCGCCCGGTACAGCCAGAGATGATGGACAGTGATTTTGAACGTACACTGAGCCCTATTCTGAGTCAGTCTGATAACTACGAGTTGTTGCAGCCAGGCCGTTTACTGGTGGGTGACTATCGTGTGGTTGCCCGTAAAGGTGGACCCGAGGATTCAGGCCTGGAATTGACTCCTGGTCTGGCGCAGGAAACCGCCGCCGCAGCTATTCGTTTATTAAATCAGGACACTCCCTTACAAATGCCGGTGCGCGGTAACATGGTTGCTGGCCCTTTTCCTATGGGCAGTGCCCATCTGGTTATCAGTCGCCCATTAACCGTGGACGAACTGGCAGAACTGGAAAACCAGGATCTCCAGGACTGGTTGCCCAACATTATGTGGATGGCAGTAGCGATCAGTGGCTTCGGCGCTCTGGTGCTGGGTGTCTGGTTTGTAATGCCGTTGAAGCGACTACGTACAGCAACCCGTGAAATTGCAGCAGGCAGTGCTGAACCTAATCTTGGTCGTCTGCCCAGACGTCGCGACGAACTTGGTGAACTGGCTCGTACATTAGGCTCCACAGCTATAGAGCTGGCCACATCAAGAGATGCTCAGCGTCGCTTGTTAAGTGACGTTTCCCATGAATTGAGGTCCCCCCTGGCGCGCTTGCAGGTCGCGCTGGATCTATTGGAAACTGAAGACGTTAAGAATTCTACCCATTGGCAACAACTCGAAAAGGATATTTTTCGGCTGGCTGGCATTATTGACAGTATCCTGTGGCTGTCGCGGTTAGAGAACGGCATTAGCCAGTTAGAGCGGGAACCAGTTAGCCTGGGTCATTTACTGAACGACCTGCGTGGGGACCTTATATATGAACACCCCGAGTACAAAGGGCGTCTGCTGTTACCTGAAGAAGATTTACCAACCCTTGAAACCGACCCGATTTTGTTGCGCCTGGCGATAGAAAACCTGGTCCGCAACGGCTTCCAGTATGGGCCTGAAGAAGGTAAGGTATTTATTACCGCTGATATAACAGGCACACAGTGCTGCCTGAAAATACTCGATGAAGGGCCGGGTGTGGATGAAAGTAAACTTGGCGAGCTTTTTGTGCCATTTTTCCGTGCCGACCCTTCCCGCCACCATGGCGCTGGCGTGGGGCTTGGCCTGGCGCTTTGTCAGCGTGCAAGTACGGTTTTAGGTGGGGATATTGAAGCGCGCAACCATCCTGAGGGTGGCTTTGAAGCGACCTTCTGCTTACCATTGAATGTAACTAAGAAAAAATAGCGCAACACAAAACACGAACAAGGACAGCATGTGATTAACGATCCTAAGCAGTGGCTGCTTAAGCGTCCCAGCGATGATCATCCCGAATGGGCCCTGTGGGCGGACCGCGAGCTGCAGTCTTTCTGGGAGCAGGTGCAGGAAGCCAGCTTTACGGCGGCCGATGAAGTGAAGCTGCACTACGCTTTTTATCAGCATCCGAAAAGCCGTGGCTGGGTGGTGATATCGCCCGGTCGTATCGAGTGTTACATCAAGTATAAAGAATTGATGCTGGAAGTTGCCGCGCAGGGGTATTCGGTAGCCACTATCGATCATCGCGGCCAGGGCTTTTCTGAACGTATCAGTGACCACCCTCAACATGGTCATGTTGAGCACTTTGACGATTTTGTGCGCGACTTTGCTGATTTTATGCTAGAGCTTAAAGCGCTTATTGGTGAACAGCCCTGTTACCTGCTGGCGCATTCCATGGGCGGCGCTATAGGTTCGCTATACATGGCCAGTTATCCGCACCCGTTTCGGGCCGCGGCCTTGAGTGCCCCTATGATGGGCGTGCACACTCAGCCAGTACCTGCGACGATTGTTAATTCTTTCGTGCGCCTGGGCCATTGGCTGAACGCAAAGCTGGCAGGCAACCGTCCACGTTATGTCACCGGCATGCAGGACTACAGCGACTGCACTTTTGAAGCCAATGAATTGACCCACAGCCAGGCACGTTATCAGTGGTTTCGTGCACTTTATCTGGACAATCCGCAGGTTCAGGTGGGAGGGCCAACCTGGCAGTGGCTGATGCAGTCGATGGAGGCGATGGAGGAGTTACCAAGGGTCGCTCCTGTTATTAAAACGCCTTTGCTTATTTTGCAGGCGGAGCAGGACCGTATTGTAAAACCAGAGCCACAAAAGGACTTCATGAGGTTGCTGACGCATCCGTTGAGCCGTCTACAACAAGTCAGAGGCAGTTACCATGAAATTCTCATGGAGAGCGATAATATTCGTGAACCGGCAATCAGGTCTATATTCGATTTCTTCGAACAGAATTAGACGCCGCCGTCAAATCCGTGCTGACGCCAGGCTTCGTAACTGATGATGGCCACGGCGTTCGACAGATTGAGACTGCGGGCATCTGACTGCATAGGTATACGAATACGCTGGTCGGGTGGAATATTATCGCGCACCGCGTCGGGCAGGCCACTGGTTTCAGAACCAAACAAAAGTATATCTCCCGCTTGATATTCGATTTCGGTGTACGGGCGACTACCTTTGGTTGTACAGGCCAGAATACGCTGATTAGGCATGGCCTGAACAAAAGCCGCATAATCAGGATAACGGGTAACATTGGCAAGATCATGGTAATCAAGCCCGGCACGGCGTAATTTCTTTTCCTCAAAATCGAACCCCATGGGCTCAATAATATGCAGGCTGCAGCCATTATTGGCGGCCAGGCGGATAATATTGCCAGCATTCGGCGCTATTCGTGGTTCGTATAAAGCGATATGGAACATAGACTGATAGTCACAGTAGTTATTGGCAGTTCAGCGCTACACTTTACTACCGAATGGCATTGAAGTTTAGTGGAAATGTAGGCGATGCCACCGTATTATGCCCTGCTGAACCATCTGCTTAATTTATGGTCATTTTCTGGTGTGGTGGTATTCAGCCACAGTGTAGTACTGAAATGAGGTTGATATGAAAAATACAGGCATGCAATGGGTCGCGGTTCTATCGCTATTACTGGGGGTAAGCTTTACCGCCAGTGCCGACGACGACAATGAACCGAACTGGAACCTGATGCTGATGGGGAATGAGCCGCAGATTTGTTCCAGCATGAACCAGGACGCCTGTAGTTCAAAGGACTGGATCCAGGCTAACGACATGCGCACCGCGCGTTTATTTAACCTCAGTGACGTGCGTCGCAAAGAAGCCATGCGCCGTGCTATCTGGCCCCGCGAACGAGACGAAATTCGTGACCGCCTGACGCTGGTACTGGAAGAAATGGCAGACTATTTTGGTTATGGCGTCGTGCCAGAGTATCGTTTTGTCGATCGCCTGCGTTCACGTGCCTACCTGGATCTGCTCTCAGAAATTACTGAAGCGGAATATAATCGTCTTCTGGATAGCTTGGAAATGCCCCGTTTGAAAGGCCTGAACGAAGAGGTGAACCTGGCAGAAACCAAAGGTTCCAGTGCAAACCTGCTACGTGAATTTGTGGCCATGGCGGCAGCGAATAGCGGAAATGAAGAGCCTTTAATCCTTGTGGTAACCGCTTCTGCGAGAGACTCCTTTCGTGATATCGAACTTTACCAACAGGCTTTTGCCGCTGCCGGCGCTCAGGTTAAATGGCTGCCGGTTGATGCAACGCTAAACCGCGCTCAGCGCGAAGGGTTATGTGAAAGTCTGGACTCACTGCGTCGTAGCACCACGGGGAATTACGATCGGGCCCGGGTGTATCCGAATTTCCATCGTCAGCAACAGGCATTTTGTACCAATAAAGATGCCTGGAAAGAGTTAGTGGCGGAAGCCGATGCGCTCTTTATTAACGACGGCAATCAAAGCCTGACGCGACAGACGTTTTTTCTCCGCGATGACGAGCCTACAGAATTGTTGGTGGGTATTCATGCAGCGATGCGCGCCGGTGAACTGGTCGTTGGCGGTGCCGGTGCAGGGGCCGTAGCTATGTCTTCAGGCACCATGGTTACCAGTGGCAATAGCCGCGAAGCGATGAAAGGCGGATCTCACGCACGTCGTCCAGCCGCGATAGGTTGTGAAATTGACGGCACTTGCCCGCGCGGTTTAGGAACGGACAGCCTTACGTATCATGCTATGGGCGGCCTGGGTTTATATCCTTATGGCGTTATCGACACCGAGGTTTCAGAGCGTGGGCGTCAGGCCCGTATGCTGCGTCTTGCTGCTGATACCGCTACTCCGCTAGCTATGGGTATTGACCGTGATACCGCGCTATTCATGAATACCGACAGCGGACAGTTTGCGGTACGTGGAAGCGGCGGTGTTATTATGCTGGAAAGTAGCCAGGGTAACGAAAACATGGTCGCTGGTAACTTTCACTTCCTCCGCCATAAAAGTAGCGGTAGGATAAGCCATTCAGGTGTCAGTGATATTCTGCTGGCAGAGCAGTCTCGTTACCGCCCTGAATCAACGACCACCCGTTTCCTGGGTGACACAGGTGTGTATGACAATCTGCAGCGCCTATGTGAAGGGCGGCCCCAGGTTCAGCTGTTGCAGGAAGACTTTAGTTTACTCATGCAGCGTACTGATGATACTGAGTTCAAACCGACGCAGGGTCGCTGTCAGGTGACCAACGCCACTATAGGCGTAGCCTGGCAGCCAGAGGAACAACGTTAATAATAAAAATAGGGATATCTAAGTATGAAATCAGCAGTAAAAGCCTGTATCGTCGGCGCCGCTCTGGCGTTGACGGCGTGCTCTAGCGTGACTATCCAGCCGGAACAGGGCGCCAAAATTGTTTCTGAACCGGACTATCAGCAGTCAAAGCCTTTCTTTTTATGGGGCCTGGCAGGTGAACACCGGATAGATGTGGCAGAAGTATGTGGTGGCAATGAACCTCGCCAGATGCAGTCGCTACACACTCCGGTTGATGGTGTTCTCAACATCGTGACACTTGGAATCTATGCACCATTAACTGCCAGAGTCTGGTGTTGAGAAGGAGCTTGACCATGAAAAAAATGATTACAGCAGCAGCGGTTGCGCTGACGTTAAGTGCTTGTTCAACTATTCACTTTGATCGTGATGATACAGCAGTGACCTCACCAGAGGTGAGTCAGTGGCACCATAACTTTGTGCTGGCACTTTACGAAGCAAGCGATCCGGTTGATCTGAACTATGCTTGTAGAGGTGAGGATAAACAGTGGAGCACGGTCCGTACTGAGCAAAGCTTTGTAAATGGATTGGCGGGAAGCTTTACTTACGCGTTATGGTCACCAAAAACGGTGGCTGTTACCTGCGAATAACACAGTTACATTGAATCTGTAAAAAGGGCCCTGCATGCAGGGCCCTTTTTGTTAGATGCCGTATAAATCCTGATAAGCTTTTACTTTCGCCAGATTCTCTTCCTGCCCCGGCTGTTCAGCCAGGTAGGTAACCAGGTCGGTTAAGGTCACTATAGCAATAACCTGGGCATTGTAATCCCGCTCAACTTCCTGAATCGCAGACAGCTCGCCTTTGCCCCGTTCCTGACGATCCAGAGCAATCAATACCCCGGCCAGGCTGGCGTTATTCGCCTGCACTATGTCCATCGACTCGCGAATTGCGGTGCCTGCAGTAATCACGTCATCGACCAGCATAATGCGGCCCTGCAAGGGTGAACCCACTAAGTTACCGCCTTCGCCATGGTTTTTGGCTTCTTTGCGGTTAAAGCAATAAGGCACATCCTGCTGATGGTGCTCGAATAGGCTGATAGCCGTGGCACTGGCAATAGGAATGCCTTTATAAGCCGGGCCGAACAGCACGTCGAATTCAATGCCTGAGTCGGCTAAAGCAGTGGCGTAATAACGTCCCAGCCGGGCTAAATCAGCGCCGCTGTTAAATAAGCCGGCGTTAAAAAAGTAAGGGCTGGTGCGGCCTGATTTTAAGGTGAACTCACCAAACTTCAGCACGCCTTTACTTAAAGCAAATTCTATAAAGTCGCGTTGATAGTCTTTCATTAGTTCAGCGCCTCTTTTTGCAGGTCGTTGAGTTCACGAATCGAATGGCGGGCCAGTTCTACCAGCGCATTCATTTCGTCGATAGAGAAAGGTTCACCTTCGGCGGTGCCCTGCACTTCAATGATTTTGCCACTGTCAGTCATGACTACGTTCATATCAGTGTCGGCAGCTGAATCTTCTTCGTACTGCAAATCACTGATAGGCTCGCCCTTGTAGATACCTACAGAAATAGCCGCGACCATAGTTTGCAGTGGGTTTACTTTAATCATGCCGCTTTTACGCATGTGATTGATGGCATCGACCATAGCCACACAGGCACCGGTAATAGAGGCAGTGCGGGTGCCACCGTCGGCCTGAATTACGTCGCAATCTACAGTGATGGTGTTCTCACCCAACGCGCTTAAGTCGATAGCAGCACGCAGTGAACGACCGATCAGACGTTGGATTTCGAGTGTACGGCCACCTTGCTTGCCGCGGCTGGCTTCACGCCCAGAGCGGGTGTGAGTAGCCCGTGGCAGCATGCCGTATTCGGCAGTAACCCAACCCTGGCCTTTGCCTTTTAAGAAGCGCGGTACGCCTTTTTCAACGCTGGCATTACACAGCACTTTGGTGTCGCCGAATTCAATCAGTACGCTGCCTTCTGCGTGGCGAGTGTAGTTACGGGTAATAGTAACCGGGCGAATTTGTTGTGCAGTACGGCCGTCTGGGCGCATAGGAACCTCAATGCTTCATAGGTGGATGGGAAAACGCGCCTATTATAGGCATTTTCAATACTTTTAGCCATGACTGCGGGGGCTGCTTCTGTTCATTGACCAGTAGCGCAGTTATACTTGGCACCATATCTGGAAATGAAAAACAGGAATGAAAATATGATTTACAGCATGACCGCGTATGCCCGTGAAGAAGTGAAAGGCGATTGGGGCAGCGCCGTTTGGGAATTACGCTCAGTGAATCAAAGATATCTGGAAACCTATTTTCGTTTGCCCGAGCAGTTTCGCGGCCTGGAAAGTGTCTTACGCGAACGGCTGCGCAAGCAGTTACAACGCGGCAAAGTAGAATGCCATCTGCGTTTTACCCCAAGCGAAGGCGCCGATGCTGACTTGGTGGTTAATGAACCGCTGGCCAAAGCCGTATTGCGTGGCGCCGAGTGGGTTCAGAGCCAGGGCGGTAATGCGGGCATTAACCCGTTAGACGTGCTGCGCTGGCCGGGCGTGATCAGCAGCTCTGAACTGGATATGGATACTATTCAGCAGGAAATGATGGCTGGCTTTGAGCGGGTAATGGAAGACTTCATCGCCAACCGCGCGAGCGAAGGCGCTAACATGGGCAAGCTGATCCAGGACCGTCTGGATGCTATCTCTAAGCAAGCCGGCCAGGTGCGCGAGCAAATGCCCGCCGTGCTGGAATGGCAACGCGAGCGCTTACTGACCAAATTTGAAGAAGCAAAAATCGAACTGGAATCGCAGCGTGTAGAGCAGGAAATGGTCATGCTGGCGCAAAAAACCGACGTCGCTGAAGAACTCGACCGTTTAGACTCGCACATCAAAGAAACCCGCATCGCCCTTAACAAAGGCGGAGCCGTAGGTCGTCGCCTCGACTTCATGATGCAGGAGTTCAACCGCGAAGCCAACACCCTCGGCTCCAAGTCCATCAACGCCGACATCACCAACGCCGCCGTCGAGCTCAAAGTCCTCATCGAGCAGATGCGCGAGCAGATCCAAAACATCGAATAATCCCACATGCTGCAACGGCAGGTGGAACCTGCCCTACGATTTCGCTGTAGGGCAGGCCGCGCCTGCCGTTGCGGGGTTTTTCTTTGTTCATAACTCTATAACGTCACCATCCCATATCGAATCTGTCCTTGGGGTTACCTGTCGACTCCTCAGGATCGAAGAAAAATAGCCAGAGCTCGATCAATCTTTTGCGGGCAATCGTTCTACGGAGTCCGAAGCATTTAAGAGTGGCTCACAGATGGAAATATCGCCGTTAATAGGTTAAAATATAACGAAAGTTAGGAGCGTATTTATGTCAAACACAGCAACCAAAATTACCGGTGAGCGCAAGGCTAAATTTAGCCCTGATATGGAAAATTATAAGGTCAGCCTGAGCTACGAAGGGCTGTCGTTGAAAAAAGGCAGCGAACATAAGTCTATCGCAGATCTAAAACGCCAGTATGCGCGATAAGTAGGGTGTTGAGCACGATAGCTACTGCTACCCAGGTTCAGATGTTTTAATCAACCTGTTAAATATCAGAGATGCGGACAAACTTGCTGAAGCAGAAGCTGAGTTTACTGCAACGCGCTACAGAACGTATGAATCTCGGCAACTCTCAGTTACAACCCTCTCATTCAAACACTTTCAGTACCTGCATCACCATCTTTTTCAAGACTTGTATGAGTGGGCTGGTAAACCACGCGAAGTTGACATTTCAAAAGGAAAGACTAGGTTTTGCACTTGGTCTCGAATCCAACCTGAGGCAAGAAAGCTGTTTGCCACAGTCCCCGCGTTAACCCTTTCAAATAATGAATCGGATTTAATTACCAAGGTTGCAGATCTGTATTGTGAAATGAATATCTTGCACCCATTCAGGGAAGGTAACGGGCGTGTTCAACGTTTTTTCTTTGAAGAGCTGCTATTTACACTTGGTTATGAATTAAAATGGCCAAAAATCTCCAGAGAAACGTGGATCGACGCAAATGTCGCTGGTTATGAGCTTGATCTAAAGCCATTAGAAACCATATTCGCGCAAGCACTAATTAAGCGCTAGTCCCGCACATCCAGTAGAAAACAAAAGATGAGTATACTGGTGGGTTTGGTTAGAAAATTAACGAATATACCCGTCTAAGCTACTGATTAATTTGGTAAATATTTCACTGATCGATAAGCAGATCCAAGACATCGAATAACCCTATACACCGCTACGGCAGGTCGAGCCTGCCGTAGCCACTACTGTGGTTCTTTGCTATAACATCTAAACAGCTTTCTTTATTTGATGCATGAATCTCTGCGTTTGTTCAGGCTTAATGTATATTTATTGTTTAAATTCATGTGATTACAGTTATATTGATTGATGCGTGAAGCGTGATTTAAAATGCAATTCAACCATGATTAATAAGAGTTTACCGGGATTTTAAGTATGAGTGATGCAGAAAGTAACATTATTTCAATATTGCAGACTGGCCCTGCATCCTCTGCTGATCTCGCTCAGCGACTCAACCTGGATACGTCGACTGTCACGCGGCGTTTAAGTGCTATGGGGGCGCAGGTCATTCGGGCGGGGAAAGGTCGCTCAACTCGCTGGTATTTATCACGAGCTCTTCCTTTGCTGGCTGGTCAGTCAAGGGCTGATGACAGTGTTTTCCCCATTTATCGTGTTAACCCTGATGGTAGCATGACAAAAATTGCCAATCTGCATGTGGTTTATCCGCAGGATGCGTTTTTAGTGGAATTTTTTCGGGTTAACTCCACTGGCCAGACTAAAACGGAATGGCATTTTTATGAGTCGCTGCCATGGTGGTTAGCGGACATGTGACCACAGGGTTTTCTTGGTCGTTCATTCGCCCATGAATTACGCCGTAATGGAGAGAGGTTAGATTCGAATCCGGCGAAGTGGAGTGAAGATGTAACCCTTGCGGTTTTAGTCAAGTATCCGCAGGACCATGTCGGTAACCTGTTAGTGGGGAATGAAGCGTACCAGCGTTGGTTAGCTAACGAGCCATCCGCGGTATCTAGCGACAAGGAGGCCGGCGACTTGGCTGAGGCTATTGCCCGCGGCGAGCATTTCGATTCATCAGCCCAGGGCGAGCAACCCAAATTTACCGCCCGGCTAAACGAAGGCGACTGCCTGGTGAAGTTTACTGGTCGCGTAGAGCAGCGCGAGATTGAATCGGTGCCTGGTCGCTGGGCTGACTTATTGCATGCAGAAGCACTGGCAGCTGGTGCTCTCAATCAAGCCTGGCCAAATATGGCGGCGCCAAACCGCAGCTTTGAAGTCAGCCAGCGTACCTTACTGGCATCAGAGCGTTTTGACAGGACACCGCAAGGTGGCCGTATCGGCGTGATCTCCTTTGCTAGTTTAGATGCGGAGTTTCTGGGCAGGGCGAGTGAAAACTGGCCAGTCATTGCCGACGGGCTTCACCAGCAGAAAGTCATTACCGAAAAAGCGGCAACACAATGCAAAGTCGCCTGGGCATTTGGTCAGTTGATTGCAAACTCGGATATGCATTTGGGTAATGTTTCGGCGCTGAATATGAGCGGCCGCCCCTACGAGCTTGCGCCCATCTATGACATGTTACCGATGCATTATTCACCGAAACCCACCGGCGACCTGCCTGCAGATGCATTTCAGATTCACATGGACCCGGCAGTGTCTCGGGTTTGTTGGGAGCAGGCCTACCCAGCCGCTATTCTATTCTGGCAGCGTGTCTTAAAGCACTCGGCTATTAGCGAGCAGTTCAAAACCCTGGCCAGGCAGCAGTTGCAGGTTGTGAAAGAGTTTGAGGTGGTGATCCGCAAGATGGCTTAGGGTTTGGTGCAAATTTTTGAAACTTGCTAATGTCTTAGATGTCACATACATTGATAGCAGCAGTGTGTAATTTTATGTATAATTTTGAGCCGCTGTTAGCCAAACGCTGTTAGCCAAACAACAAGGATTACGGGTGTGACTGACTACAGAAAACTTGAGAATCAGCCGCTTAAGCTGGTTCTGGCAGAATTTCGATTTTCTCAAGTTCTGCAGATAGAGGAATATATTCCGAAACTTCAGGAGGAGTTACGGAAGCAGTACCCTACATTTCGTAAAAGTACCGAACAGTCTATACACGTCAAGGCTGACGGATTAGAGGTATCGTCAATTAGTCGCTGGTCTTTTACGTCAAGTGACAAAAAGAACGCTATTGATATCAGCCAGGATAGACTTGTCTATTTCACGACTGCGTATCCACGATTTGAGGGTTTTTCAGAAGCTTGCGCAAACGCAATTAAAAAAGTACTAGAAATTGTGGAACCTTCCCTGCTTCTGCGAATTGGTTTGCGTTATTGCGATTTAATTACCATCGATGAGACAGAGCAGTTTATTAATTTAGTTGACGAAAAGTTTCTACCAACGCCAATAACAGAAGGCATTGGAAAAACACGGCATTTAAAAACTGAAAATTATATCAATACACAGCAAGGGACACTTTCGATCCGTTCATGGTTTGGTGAAATGCCTTTAACGTGTCCACCAGATATCGACAATGTGCCGGTACAGATTCAGCGTGACGCGGTGTCTTCAGAGAGATTGATTTTAGATTTTGACCATGTTTGGGAAGCCGGCGACGACTCCATCGAGTTTAGTTGTGAGCAGGCTCTCGATAAGCTAGATGCGTTGCATGATGCCTCAAGAGCAGCTTTTTGGAAGGCGACTAAAGATTATGCGAGGGAAACAAAATGGATGTAGCCGCTGCCGATTTCAATTTAGATGCACAAGACCTTAATGGGTTGATGTTCAGTAGACGATTAGCGCAACCACCTATAACTTTAGTGCAAAATGATTTGCAATCATCTATTCCAGGTGTAATGCATGGTTCGGGAGGAAAGTTCACTGTTACTTATGCTCAGTCGCATAGTGGTGCAGATGTTTCCTTCGTAGTACAGCAAGGTAATTCACTGGCGATTGCGGTTGAAAAAATATGTGAAACCTTTGGTCTGACTAAAGATCAGCTTGCCGAAATATTGGGTACAACCCGAAAAACAATTTATAACTGGATTGGGGGCGGTGTTCCGCGAGCTAATACTTTGGATCGCATTTATGAGCTCCAGGTTGCGGCTAATGAATGGACAAAAAATGGATTGTCGGTACCAAATGAAAAACTGCGCGAGCCAGTGATTGATGAACTTTCGCTATTTGATCTGCTGAAACAGGTAGATAAGGATTTAATCTTGTTTGCCGGGAATCGATTAACCTTGCATGGGCAGCGCGGGAAATCGCTGGCTGATCCATTTGCTTGATGGACTAATCGAATATGACAGGACGCGAGCTTGAAAAAAATGGATGGCGGCAAGGCTCAATTCTCAACGATGACGATGCAATAGAGCTTGCCAAAAACTGTGGGTTTCAAGCTGACTTCAAGTTTTATGCGGTGGTATCGTCTCAGTCGTGTGACATTGCCAATAACAATCCAGAACTTGAACCATACGTTGAAGTATATTTTGCACGCGCTGATCTTGAAGCTTTAGATGGTAACTTTGAGCACAATAAAAACGCTAGGTTACTTCATACTAAGTTTCTGCAACGGACAGAAGGTAACGATCTTTCTAAAGAAAAATTTATAGAAATCAAAGCATTTGATAAAAAATTCATTCCGAAAGATTGGTTTAATGGCCGAAGTCCGGATAGCCGTCGCGCATTTGAAGACTATGATGTCAGGAATTTTTCAGATTGGTTGGCTGCTCGCTATTCGCGGCCGGCTCTTCCTAGTGAGTTTAATCGGAGACTTAACGAGGCTGATCCTAAAGGCGTGCTTCGCAAGAAAGCGAAAAAGGCTACCAACCAATTATCTGGTATGTATGTAGAAATTCATCCATTTGATGAAATTGGCGAAGAAGAACGATACCGGGTGAACCTTTTAGGAACCCTGGTTGTGGACTACGACGGCGACCTTGATGCGGCAGAATCAGCGCTTGAAAGTCATGCCAATGTTCTTCGTGCTGCGGGAATGGATGTTATTTGTCGATTGGCCAAAGAAGATGAGATATCTATTGCTCTAATTCGGCGGTTTAAGCGATTTTATTATGATGATCTTTCGTTCAGTGTGGATGCGCCCTTACCGGCTGAAGCGAGGCAGAGCTAAAAGTTAGTTGTTGTGCATTCAGATATAATGAATTCATCAAAGCTTTCCGGCGAACCTGATCAAAAGCGTGCATTTTCATTACTCAGGAGAATATTAGTGCGCACTGACATCCTTTATATTTCTCACGGTGGTGGCCCCATGCCTTTGCTGGCCGACCCCGGCCATCAGGCGATGATTGAAGCGCTGCAGCAAAAAGCGCAGCAACTGCCGAAGCCTGATGCAATTCTGGTTATCAGTGCGCACTGGGAAGCCGCGCAAGCGACCGTCACATCAAGTCCACAGCCGAGCCTGATTTATGATTACAATGGCTTTCCTGAAGCCGCTTATAGTATTCAGTACCGGAGTCCGGGTGCACCAAAGCTTACTGATTTCATAGTGCAGACACTGCAAAACGAAGGTCTGGCAGCAAGCAAAGACGCCAGTCGTGGACTGGATCATGGCGTCTTTGTACCGCTCAAAATCATGTTCCCGGAGGCGGATATTCCAGTGCTGCAACTGTCATTACTCAGCTCACTGGATGCCCGTTCACACCTTGAACTAGGCCGCGCTCTGCATGCATTAAAAGGGCAGAACATCCTGGTAATAGGTTCAGGTTTTTCGTTCCACAACATGCGCGCTTTTTACCAAAGTGGAGTGCAGGAAGACAGCCAGAATACTGAGTTTGAGAGCTGGCTCAAAGACACCTGCTGCAACACCACCTTAGGCGAAGCTGAGCGTTACGAACAACTGGCCAACTGGCAGCAGGCACCCCACGCCCGCTATTGTCACCCGCGGGAAGAACATCTGTTGCCACTCCATGTATGCTACGGCCTGGCTGGCCAGGCCGCCACTGAACATCGCAGCGTTGAGGTATTAGGCAAGCAAGCGAGTATGCTGCATTGGGTGGTGGCTTAGACACAAAATAATGCGCGTTAAAATGTAAATATACGCATTTTTACGCGCATAAAAGTGAGTGCTTTACACCCGAACTAAAATCACCCACACTAGGTTCATAATCACTTAAACAGCGACGGACCATGTTAGACGACATCACTTACGCCCAGAAACAGCGCCTTGCCTACATCGACTTTTGTTTATTGTTTAAAGGCTCGCTGTGCCGCATTGATTTAGTAGAAAAGTTTGCTGTAGGTTTATCCGCAGGCTCACGGGATTTTAATCTCTACAAAGAGCTGGCCCCGGATAACTTAAGTTACGACGTAAAACAAAAACGTTATTTTCAAACCGCAGCATTTAAGCCGCTTTTCGAGCATGACGCCCAGCGCACCCTGGCCAAACTTGCCAATAATATTTCCGATGGTTTTGATGCCATCGGCGATGTGCAGTACCCGGTTGAACCGGCGTCGAACTTAAATGTACCGAACATCTTTCTGGTCGCTAAAGTGGTGCAGGCCACCTTGAACAAATTCGCCATTGAAATTGAATACACCTCGCTGACCAGTGGCAACCAGAAACGAGTCATAGTGCCCCATTCGATTGTCGACAACGGCCTGCGCTGGCATGTGCGTGCATTTGACCGTAAATCAGAGAGCTTTCGGGACTTTGTGTTAACGCGCATTCATGAAGTTAACCGTGCCACCGAGGCCAAACCTTTTGAAGGCCCGGACGAGGATCATGAATGGAATCGCACCATTACCCTGCAGCTCGAGCCACACCCGACCAATATTCAGTATCCGGCCGCGATAGAACTTGATTACGGCATGCAAAATGGCATGAGCGAAGTCAATGTGCGCGCCGCCATGGCCGGCTACCTGCTACGACGCTGGAACGTAGACTGCAGCCAAAACGCATCGCTCAAAGGCCCGGAATTTCAGCTATGGCTGCGCAACCGACATAGTTTAATGAGCACCAGTAACCTGGCCATAGCGCCGGGGTACGAGGGAAATTAGGTGCGTGTAGATAACACCAGGGAAGAGGATGAAGCTATGAATGAGCAACAGCAAGTTAAATTATTTACCAGCGCGGATGGCAAAGCACAGTTGGAAGTGGCGCTGGAACGAGAAACGGTATGGTTGAGTCAGCTGCAAATGAGCGAGTTGTTCGACCGAGACCAGTCTGTAGTTTCGCGGCACGTGCGTAACGTATTTAAAGAAGGCGAATTGCTGAAAGAAAGCAATATGCAAAAAATGCATATTGCTCGTTCAGATAAGCCTGTCGTGCTTTATTCGCTCGACGTCATTATCTCAGTAGGCTACCGGGTCAAGTCGCAGCGCGGTGTTCAATTTCGCCAATGGGCTACGCAAACCCTCAAAGATCATCTAGTCCAAGGCTACACCTTGAACCAACGTCGCTTACAAGAGCGCGGCATTGAGTTTCAGCAGGCACTGGACTTACTCAGTCGAACGCTTGCAAATCAAGGTTTAGTGAGCGATGAAGGTCAGGCGGTCGCTGCGGTCATCAGTGACTACGCGCGCTCCTGGAGCCTGTTGCAGGGCTATGATGGGCAGCAGCTCGCGGAAGTATCCGCGAAGCAATCAGAAATGAAGTCCCTCGATTTAGAGCAAGCCACGCAAGCCATTCAGGCGCTCAAACGAACCCTGATAGCCAAAGGTGAAGCGACGGAGCTATTTGGTCAACTGCGCGGCAATGGGCTTGAATCTTCAATCGCCACCATAGAGCAAGGCTTTGGCGATGAACTCTTTTATCCGAATGTGGCAAGCAGAGCTGCGCACCTTTTGTATTTTGTCATAAAAAACCACCCATTGGCTGATGGCAACAAACGCTCCGGCTCCTTTTTGTTTTTGTGGTATCTGCGCATGAACCAGCACTTACTAGCCAAACCCGTGGAGCAGTTGATTAATGACAACACACTGGTAGCACTGGCACTGTTAGTCGCCGAGAGCTTGCCAGAGCAAAAAGAACTGATGATCCGGTTAGTGGAACATTTTATTCTGTTGAAGGATTTGCAGCAGTAAAACTGGCAGCTGCTTTTCATACTGATACTATCAGTATGAAAACACTCATTATTGGTTTTGACCTCGAATGGACAGTGCTATGAGCATCGGCAATTCTGATACAGGTTTCATACTAGCGCCCTATGACAAAGAACCAGGCACCTGGTTACAGGGTAAAGAGCAGAGCATAACTTACAAAACTGCTTCAGTAGGTGATGTGGCTGAGGTGCTCAAAGCCATACCTGAAATGCACAGCCGTAATTTAATTCAGTCCATTTTAGATCGGATATCAAACAAAGATTACCTGGCCTTAGTCGCCTATAGCGGTCAAAAGCCAGTAGGCTGCAAACTTGGCTATGCAATGGATGAAGCCAACTTCTACAGCTGGCTCGGCGGTGTCATACCCGAACACCGAGGTCAAGGCATCGCCCAGCCGTTATTAAATCAGCAAGAAGCTTGGGCCACACAACAGGGCTATCGCCATATCCACGTGAAGTCCATGAATCAGTATCCAGCGATGTTAACCATGCTCATCAAGAACGGTTATCAGATTTGTGGGTACGAGGATAAGGGATCTGTTGAGGAGTCTAAGGTTTGTTTTGTGAAACGGGTAGTGGTTGCCGAATAGGTAGGTGAATCGAGTGGAGAAAAAAATAATAAATAGTGGTATTTCTTTGTATTCATTCACAGTTGAATTCAGGAAATAGATTTTCATTGGAAGCGTTAAACTGTCCGTTCTAGTGGGGACAACTACACATAGATGCTTGTTAGTTAAACGATAGACTTAGACATTATTTTTAAAAAGCGGCTATGGGATCTATTTGAATTGCTTTTTTATTAGCAAACTTTGCAAGTTATAAAGCTACCCAACCACCCAAGAATCCGCAATAATCCTAGGTAGTTACCTCACTTCAAGGAACGAATTGTGAAATCTCCATTGAAAGCTAAACCTTTGAATAACCCTGCAGAGTCTTTGGAAAGGCGGTTGTATGACCTTGCTTTAGATAGAGTCTTGGTTCCGATACCTATTTGTATTTTATTTGTCTTTATGGCCATTGTGGAGTGGTATCGCTGGTATGTTGATGTGCCTCCGCAACCACTGTTAATGTCGGTTTTAGCTGTTTGTGTGATCGCGTATTTTGCTTTTCGATTCCGTGGAGTATGGCGTGAAATCAAGCAACTGAAACAAGGTATTGCGGGTGAGAAGGCCGTGGGGCAGTTTCTTGAACGCTTAAGAACGGATGGTGCGTACGTTTTTCACGATGTGCCTGGGGATAAGTTTAATCTAGACCACGTAGTGATTCATGGTTCAGGTATATATGTCGTAGAGACTAAGACCTTGAGTAAACCGGACCGAGGTAAAACAGAGCTTCACTTTGACGGGCTTGAAGTTCATCGAAATGATAAGCCTTTGCCTATGAACCCAGTTCTACAAGTCAGCGCCGCATCAGCATGGTTAGCTGAACTTCTTAAAGAATCTACAGGAAACAGATATTCGGTGCGTGGATTGGTAACTTTTCCAGGTTGGTATATTCGTTCGAGCAAGAATACTTTCAGCGCTAGTATCTGGGTTCTTAATCCGAAAGCTATCCCATCATTTATAAGCTCTCAGCAGTTAGTGCTGACTTCGGAAGAAGTGAATTTGATTAAATTTCACTTAGATCGCTACATAAGGGCGCGGTAAAAAGCTCGCTAGAATGAAGCACCTATGCCTGGTACTGTGATCTCAAATGGATTATCACGGAATTAGGCATGCCACTTTCCAAGTATCTTGAAGCTTTTCAGAATGTGCGACCCAATAGAACAAATGGGAGGGCGAGTCCGCATAAGGTATGCATGCTTTATGCGGTGATGGATTTGGTTGAAGAAGGTAGGCTCACTGAAAACAAGATTCCTTTTACTTATGAGCTTAAGAATCGCTTTGCTTGGCATTTCGAAAAACTAAAAACTGAAGCGGATATGCTGAATCCGGTTAATCCGTTTTTCTATCTGCGTTCGTCGGACTTCTGGCACCATAGTCTTCGCTCCGGCAAGGAAGGCGACTATGAGCAACTTAAGTCTCCGTCAGAAAAGTCTCTCCACGATATCATTGAATATGCGTTTCTTGACCCAGAGCTGTTTGAGTTATTGCAGGATCCAGTTTCCTCAGCGAGGTTGGGCCTGGCATTAAGTGAGAACCTGGATACCCGCGAGGAAGGCTTTAAGCGCTGGGCATTAGCTATTGGTAAGTCTGAAAAGACGGTATCTAATTATAGTAATGCTCTGAAAGGGTCTATCTCGAACTGGTTATCCGACGCCGGTCTTTTGAATCGCAATCTGCTGACCATTTCCGATTACTTTGAGCTTACCCGTATCGCTAAAAACGCTGTAAACGAGCCGCAGTTCACTAATTACAATACTCGTGGTAACGGCATGTACTCAGCGGCACTCAATCTTTACCGGCAATACTTGGATGAACTCACCGATGCGAGCATTGAACAAGATGTGCAGAGCATCGAACAGGATGCTGAGTTAAAAGACACGCAAAAAAAGGTGCTGGTACAAGCGCGACGTGGTCAGGGCAAATTCCGTGAGCGCGTAATCAGCCAATGGAAGAAGTGTGCCGTGACTGGTTACGATAATATATCTTTGCTACTGGCCTCACATATTAAACCTTGGGCGGTTTCAGATAATGGTGAGCGACTCGACCCCTATAATGGTTTGCTGTTGTCACCGAATCTCGACAAAGCCTTTGATTTAAATTATGTGTCGTTTTCGGATAAAGGCCGGATTCTGATATCTGATCAGCTTGGCGAATATGCAACTTTGGGCATTGATAAAGACATGAAGGTGCCGTTGCTGGAGCAACATCAGGATTACATGGCATATCATCGTGAGATCTTTCACACCAAAGGCGCTTTAGTGACCAAAGGTTGAAGCTTATTGACGCACAAAAAGCAGCGTATGCCAGGTAGTCTCGCTGCGGCCAAGGGCGTCGTCGTTGATGTGTTCGGCGATGCACTCAAAGGCCAGGCGTTTGCACAGGAGCTTGAGCTGGTCCGGGGTGACTGGGCTAAAGAGTCGGCCGTTGTGGTCACGATGATTTTCGTCAATATCTGGCCGTGTCGCGGGAATTGAAATCAGCAGCCGGCCTTGTTCATTAAGTGCATCGCGAAGAGCTAAGATAGCGTCGAATAACTGGTTGGGTGGGATGTGCATAAGCACGGCTGAGCAGACGACGGCGTCGTATTTTCTGTAGGTTGTTAGTCCACCAGGCAAGCTGCCTGCGAATAAACGATCTTTAAGTTGTGGATGCTTATCAATGGCCAGCTGGCGGAGTTCATCCGCGGGCTCTGCGCCGTAGGCGTCAAAACCTAGCTCCATTAATTTTCTTAGATCTCGACCAGAGCCTGCGCCTACGTCGATCACCCGGCTGTTGGGCTGCAAACTGGAAAGAAAATGTGCGGCTATGCTGCTTTGTTCAACCGCTTCGTAGCGCTCAAATACCTCGCGGGCATGTTCGCGGTAGTAGTTTAGTGTGGCGTCGTCTGTGTGCTGCATACGGGCTTTGCTTGCTGAGTGGCTGCCCATTTTATAACACGCTATTCGTGCAATTGCCCCTCTGCTTGCCTCTGCCCTCTGGTTTCCAACATACAGGCCTCTTGTGATATAAACGATAGCAATCGAAAACACCTTTCAGGAGATAACGGATGTTCGAATATAAACGTATTGCGCTGGCGGTTTCGCTGGCGTTGGCGATAACGGCGTGCTCTGATGCCGCGAACGATGCCACCACTACAAATGGCGGGTCGTACACGGCGGCTGAGTCGGCTACGCAAGCGGCGGTGGAAAGTGAATCGGAAAAGGCCAACGAACTCTTTGAAGATATTTTCATGGCCATGGTCATGCGCAGCCCTATGTATCAGTCTCGTTTGGGCATTAAGGACGATCAGGACAAATGGGACGATATTTCTGAGCAGCGTGCCCAGGAAAATCTTGAGTTTCAACAAGCGCAGCTGGCACGGGTGATGGCACTTGAAGAGTCAAAGCTGGATGAGCAGACCAAAATAAGCTGGTTGCTGATGAAGCAACGTTTGCAAAACGACATCGCGGATTTTGAATGGCGTCATCACAACTACCCGGTCAACCAGATGTTTGGTCTGCATTCCAGTGTGGCTTCCCTGCTGATCAATCAGCATAGCATTGGCGAAGTGTCGGATGCTGAAGACTACATCGCCCGACTGAATGGGCTGCCGGCATTATTTGAGCAATTGGCGGAGAACCTTCAGGTTCGTGCTGAGAAGGGCATTATCGCGCCAAAATTTGTCTATCCCTATGTGATTAACGATAGTAAAAATATTATCACGGGCGCGCCATTTGACGATGGTGAGGCCAGTACCCTGTGGGCTGATTTCTCGAATAAGGTTGAGGATCTGGACATTGACGATACTCAGCGCAACGAACTGATGGAAGCCGCTGAGCAGGCTATGCTGCAGTCGGTGCAACCCGCCTACCAGAACCTGATCAGCGCGGTAGAAGACATTGCTGAGCAAGCAGATACCAAAGACGGTGCCTGGAAATTCCCGGACGGTGAAGCCTTTTATAACAATGCTCTGCAACGAACGACCACCACGGACTTAACCTCTGATGAAATTTATCAAATTGGTTTGGACGAGGTCGCGCGTATCCACGAAGAAATGCGTGAGATCATGGAGCAGGTCGAATTCGACGGCAGCCTGGGCGAATTCTTTGTGCACATGCGCAACAATCAGGACTTTATCTATCCGGCAACGGACGAAGGCCGTCAGCGTTACCTGGATGAAGCGACCGCTTACATCGACAATATGCGCGAACGCCTTGATGAGCTGTTTATTAATAAGCCAGAAGCCGACATGGTTGTAAGAGCGGTGGAACCTTTCCGTGAGCAGTCAGCGGGTAAGGCGTTTTATCAGCAGCCATCGATGGACGGTTCACGCCCGGGTATTTATTACGCCAATCTGTACGATATGGAATCCATGCCGACCTATCAGATGGAAGCACTGGCCTACCACGAAGGTATTCCTGGTCACCATATGCAAATCGCTATTCAGCAAGAACTGGAAGGCATTCCTAAATTCCGTCGCTTTGGACGTTATACCGCGTACAGTGAAGGCTGGGGGCTGTATACCGAGTACCTGCCTAAAGAAATTGGCATGTATGAAGACCCCTACTCGGACTTCGGTCGCTTAGCCATGGAATTGTGGCGTGCGGTGCGTTTGGTGGTTGATACCGGCATTCATGACAAAAAATGGACTCGCGAAGAGGGCATTGAGTTTTATGTCGAGAATACCCCGAATGCTCGCGCCGATGCCGTGAAGATGGTGGAGCGTCATATCGTGATGCCAAGCCAGGCCACAGCCTACAAGATTGGCATGATCAAGATCCTGGAACTGCGTGACAAAGCACAGTCTGAGCTTGGCGATGCCTTTGATATTCGTGAATTTCACGATGTAGTGCTGGGCAGTGGCCCGGTACCGCTCAACATTCTTGAGCAGTTTGTGAATGACTATATTCGCGATACCAAAAGTGCATAACGGCTAGCTTAAACAGACCGTACGAGTTAGTACAAGAAGCAGCGCATCATCGGTAACCCGGTGATGCGTTTTTTTGTATTAATACTGCTCCAGCCAATCCACGACTTGGTTCTCTGGCAAGGGCCTGGCAAAGTAGTAGCCTTGCCCGTAGTCGCAACCACGGGTTTTCAATAGCGCTACCATGGCCTGGTTTTCTACCCCTTCGCCAACGACCTTGAAGCCCAGTTCATGGCTCATATTAATGATGGTGCGAATGATGGTCTCAGCGTCACTGGACTGGTGAGCTTCCAATACGAAGGAGCGGTCTATTTTTACTTCATGAGCGGGCAGTCTGCGCAGATAGGTGAGTGAACTGTAGCCGCTACCAAAATCATCAATGGATATTCTGACACCTAATTTTGACAGTGCAGTAAGTGCATTGACGGCTACTTCCGGATTACGCATGGCGGCGGTTTCGGTCACTTCCAGTGTTAAGTTCTGGGCGAGTACCTGGCTTTCTTCGAGCATTATGGCCACTTGGCCGGGAAAGCTGGTATCGTTTAAATCTTCGGCGGAAACATTGACGGACATATTTATATCGATATTTGCGCTGCGCAGTTGGGAGTTAAAAGCAAGGGCACTCTTGATAACCCAGCTGGTCAGGGCCCGGATTTGCCCGGTGCGTTCAGCAATAGGTATAAATTCATCCGGAGGGACAAATCCAAACTCTGGGTGAGTCCATCTGGCAAGCGCTTCGAGGCCAATGACTTTATTGGTTTTCAGATCGACCTGAGGTTGAAAATATAGCTCCAGTTCATTGTTATGAAGTGACTGTTTGAGTTCGGTCATCAGCGTAAGCCGGCGCGGACTGTAAGCATCCATGCCCTGATCATAAAGCATTATATGATTGTCATGTGGTAATACCTGGTCAAAGGCGATGAAGGCCTGGCGCAGGAGCACGGAAACGTCTGAGTTTTTCTTCGCGATTGCACAACCTGTTTGTACAGACATCTCAATAGATAAGCCCATGCAGCCTATGGGTTGCTGCAAAATGTCCCTGAGTTGAGTGGCCCTGGTAACTAATTCACTCTGGTCCAGGTTCTGCACAATACAACCGAAGGTGGTGGTTTCGATGTTACTGACCATGATCTCATCTTGACGATCCAGAGCGATAATACCGGGTATTTCACGAGCGGCCAGATTCAGGCGGGTTGCCAGTTGTTTAATCAGGTCGTCGCTATTTTCATGGCCCAGGGTTTTATTCAGGTCACCAACGCCTGTTAAATGAAATAAGGCAATCGCGGCGGTCTTGCCGCTGTCCGCTGAGAGGAACTTATGTAATGCATGCTCAAAGATTTGTCGGTTGCAAAGGCCGGTAACCTGGTTCCGGCTGGCGCTTAGCACCAGATCTCTTTGAATGTCCCGTTGTTGTTGTAAGACCTCAATTCTGGCGTCCTGCGCTTTAACCTTCTCGTTACGATCCTGCTGGAAGCGGTCGGCAAGGGCATAAGCCAGTAACAGCGTTTGTATGCTGGAAGCTACAGGTACCGCGTATTGGGAAACCTGTGGGAGTGAACCGGCACCCAGCTGGCTAACGATGAGAACCAGGCAGCCAGTTAACAATACCACCCAGGATATGGTAAATAAGCGAGCGGTTTTAGTGCCTAAAGACCATGAGGCCAGGCCAGCCGAGATCATCATCACAGAAACTGGTACTGAGAGTCCAAGTCCCAGTACGGTTGCACTTTGGTACGGGAGCAGAAAAATGGCCAGCAATGCCGCTAGCGAGACCCAGGTGGCAATTTTTAATAAACGGTACCAGCGCAGCGATTTTTGTCGTAGCTGCAGGTAGTCGCTGGTGAACAAGGTCATAACCGCCAGAGTGAAAGGCACGCTCATCAGCACTATATATTCATTCAGGCGTGGAAAATCCGGGACTATGTACTGAAAAATGACCCCATGTAATGAGGCTTGCAGCGTTAATAAGCCAATTAGCGACGCGCTAAAGTACAGATACACCCGTTCTCGCATGAGCATGCATAACCCGAGCATAAATACGATGAGCATGAGCTGTGAGCCATAATAAATCGCGCGAATCGTGGCATCGTTGTTGCTGTATTGAATATAAGCTTCACTGGTCCACAACCTTAAGGGAATCTGGTGCGCCCCTGCTGAATGTGCACGCAAATAAATACGATAGTCGCCCTGGGCTGATAGGTTGAGTGGAAAAACGAAGGTTCTTGATTGAATAGGACGGCTGCTGAAGGCTCTATTGTCGCCGGTAGCGAAGTGTGCAAGCGGTTGTGGGTAATTAACGCCGACATTATTGCGTTCTACTATATAGACATCAACGTAATCAATAAGCGGGTAAGCGAGTTCCAGATAACGTATTTGTGGCGTGTCTTGAGCATTGCGGAGGTCGACGCGATACCAGTAAGCGTCTTCTATGTAACCTTTATTCGTACCTGAACCTACACGTTCCCACGTTTGTGTTGCTAATAATTCCAGGTTATTGATGGTGACAGTTTCTGTTTCACGCCATTGGTGTAGCTGCGGCGCGATTTCGATACGTGGTTGCTCTTCTGTAACTTGCAAAACCTGGTTTGGCAGCGCCTGGAAGCTAAGTGTGAGCAAGAAAAATACATTAATTATCCGTAGCATGCGTGTCCTATATCCCTATTTCATATACCTGTTGTAAAGTAATCGTGGTTAAAACTCAACCACTGGATATGAATTTTTGGTCTGATCAGTTATATACGGTCAATCGTTAAAAACCTTGAAAAGAAGAAGCGGTTGACGATAAATAGGAATGAGGGCTTGACTTCCCTTCAGATCAGCGTATTGTAGGCGGCGTTGGATAGTAAATATTATTAAGATCTTCACTTCGTTGCACAATTATTCGTAATTATCTCCGTCCTGTAGTTTCCATATTTTAATCTTTATCTCTCCGAATTCCGCTCAAAATGATTTTGAGCTCATTATATTTTAATTTCAGGATATTAATTATGTCTAATACTGTAACTGGTACTGTAAAGTGGTTTAACGAAGCAAAAGGTTTTGGTTTTCTAGAGCAGCAAGGCGGAGCTGATGTGTTTGCACATTTCAGCGCTATCGCTAGCAGCGGCTTCAAAACTTTGGCTGAAGGCCAAACTGTTGAATTCACAGTGACTCAGGGCCCTAAAGGTCCTCAGGCTGAAAACATCGTAGCAGTGTAATTATTGCAACGACAAAAACGCACCTTCGGGTGCGTTTTTTTGTGCGTGTAATTTAGCATTGGCTTAAAATAAGCTATTATTTTCTTATCCTTTCTTGCGGAGTCTGCAGCCATGAACAACTAAACCTTTGAAAACGTTTTTTCTTTCAACAGGATTAGTGGGTCAGGCTTATGACAATCAGTGCGCAATCAATCTCCTTGCAATGGAGCGACGGCAGTGTCGCTTTTGAATCTATTAACTTCACTTTATCTGCGGGCTTTCATGGGCTGGTAGGCCCTAATGGCAGCGGCAAATCGAGCCTGGCGCTTGTGCTTGCCGGCTCGGCGGCTGAGCCTGAATTGTTGCCAATCAGTGGTCATGTGCATCGTATCGGCTCTGTTGGTTATGTGGGGCAAAGCGACATGACTTCAGAGCAGAGTCTGGCTGAATACTTAAACGCCGCACCTACTCTGAGCGCTTTGCAGCGCATTGCTGAAGGTAGTGTCGACGAAGCGGACTTTGAGCTGGTGGGCGAACGCTGGATCTTTGCTGAAGAGCTGAAACAACAATTGCTGGCGCTTAACTTATGGGATCCGGCGGCGGGTTTTGATAAAACGCTGGCGGCTTTAAGCGGTGGTGAGCGGATGCGCCTGCGCTTATTAAAGGCCTTTGGTGATAACCCGGTCAATCTTATCCTGGATGAACCCAGTAATCATCTGGATGCACCGGGTCGTGACTGGTTAATACAGCAGTGCAAAAAGTTTGCCGCCCAGCCAGGCCATTGTTTATTGGTGGTCAGTCATGATCGTCAGTTGCTGCAGCATGTAGAAAGCATCAGTGAACTCAGTAGCCTGGGTTTGCAGTCGTATGAGGGTAACTATGACGATTATGCTGAGTTAGCCGGGCTTCAGGTCGCGGCGGCAGAGCGGCAACTCAAAGATGCAGTAAAACATAAAAAGCAGCTCAAACAACAATTGCAGCGCACTCAGGAAAAAGCCCAGAAACGCCAGTCAAAAGGTAAGTCTGATCGTGCCAAAGGCGGGCAGGCTAAAGTGATGCTGGATTTTGCCAAAGAAAATTCGCAACAGACTGCAGGCACCCTGTCGACACAGATGCAAAGACAACAAACCCAGGCGAGTGAACAACTGTCGGATGCCAGGCAGCGACTTGCGGCCATGCAGGATGTGCAGCTGCGTTTTAACGAAAGCCAGGGGCTACGCAAAAAGCGCTTGTTGAGCTGTGAAGATCTGGTGTTGCCCCATGGTTCGCAGCAGCCGCTGAATATCACCCTGGCGCCGGGCGACAAAATTCATTTGCGAGGGGCCAACGGCAGCGGCAAGTCGACCTTATTGAAAGTCTTAGCGCAACAGCTCAAGCCGCAGTCTGGGCAGCTCATCTTGAATAGCCGGGTGCATGTATTGGATCAGCGGTTCTCTTTGGTGGATCCGGTCCGTTCGGTGCTGGACAACCTGATGAATTACGCAGAAGGTTTGAGTGTTACCGATGCGCGCACGGCTTTGGCTCAGGCGGGTTTACTGGCTGAGGCGGTGAACCGGGAAGCCCGTTATTTAAGCGGGGGCGAAACCATGAAATTAGCCATGTTGATGGTCACCCTGCAGCCGGAACCCGAGCTTTTGCTGTTTGATGAGCCGGATAACCATCTGGATATTCAGGCGAAACAACAACTAGCCCAGGCCATCCGCGCCTACCCCGGTGCCTTAGTGCTGGTCAGCCATGACAGGCATTTTGTGGAAGAAGCGGGTGTTAGCGACTACCTGCACATTAAGTGATAATGTTTTAGTAGATTTCGAGATAGAACATGGTGGAGCGGCATGCGCAATAACGAACAGAAAATGGAACGAGCTATTATTCAGGCACTGACTGAGGTATGTGAGCAGGCTAAACCCAGAGTTACGGGCTTTAGCTGGTTAACTCATGACGTGGATTATCAGCGTTTTCCGGAGAGTTTACAGGTGACACTGGTGTTTACTGAACAGACTTCAGAAGCTCAGATCGAGCATGGGCTGGAAAGACTGGTGACTGAGGTTCAGTGGGCATTGGAACCGATTGCTGGAACTGTTATCCCACCTGACCAGATAGAGGCCAGGCGGGAACATTCAGTGCATTAGGCTGTTTTAGTAGCGCTCAAGCCAGTGTGCGTAGGAGGCCGGCAATACCCAGCTTGGGTCGCTTACTTTAAGTACTTTAGCGGCGTGATAAGGCCAATGTGGGTTCGCCAGGTGTGCGCGGCCGACCATGACCAGATCCATTTGCTTGTCAGCAATAGCCTTCTCAGCAATTTCAGGTTCGCCAAGTCCCCAGGCTGAAGTTACTGGAATACCAGCTTCCTCGCGAATGCGCTGGGCAATAGGTGCCGTGAATCCGGGTGCCCAGGGAATATTCGCATCAGGAGTGGAAAAGCTGATGCTGACGCTGAGAAAATCCAGGCCTTCAGCTTTTAATAATTTAGTCAGTTCTGCGCTTTCTTTTAATTGCGCTTCGTCATTGCTATCAAACTCAATTACACCAAAACGGGCGGTAAGCGGCAGGTTATCCGGCCATACTTCGCGCACGGCACGTACGGTTTCAATTAAGAAACGGGCGCGATTTTCAAAAGAACCACCGTATTCGTCGTCACGCTGATTGGCATGGGGAGAGAAAAAGCTTTGCCCCAGGTAACCGTGGGCAAAATGCAGCTCCAGCCATTCAAAACCAAGATCACGAGCACGTTCAGCAGATGCCACAAAATCCTGTTGCACGCGCTGAATATCGTTTTTACTCATAGCTGTCGGTGTGCGTTGCAGATTGGCACCAAAGGCTGTTGCAGAGGGGCTAATGATTTCCCAGCCACGCGGGTCATTTTCGGCAATATGGTCGCCACCGTCCCAGGGGCGTTCTGAGCTGGCTTTGCGTCCGGCATGACCAATCTGAATACCGGCTACAGCGCCGCCTTTTTTAATGCCTGCAACTATGGGTTTAAAAGCTTCCGCCTGTTCGTCGTTCCAAAGGCCGGTGCAGTTTGGTGTGATACGTCCTTCCGGGGATACTGCGGTGGCTTCTACGATAACCAGACCGGCTCCGCCGCGGGCAATACTGGTGTAATGTGTCTGATGCCAATCGTTGGGCACACCCTCTTCGGCCATGTACTGACACATTGGGGGCACTGCGATACGGTTGCGAAGCGTGACGTCTTTTAAAGTATAACTACTGAATAATGCGGACATGCCTGATGAACTCCATGATTACCCGGAAAAGAGGGGCCGTGGCTCGGGTAAAAGCCAAGATAGAAACTTAGCGAGCCATCTTACGCCCTAACGCGTCATTCAATAAGTGCAAAAACTCTATGCCAGTAATCGAAAAAATGATTATAGCGGGCTTACCCAAACACCGTTATGGTCTGTCGGCTAATAGCTACTAACTTGCCTTCGTTGTCCCAGATGTGGGCCTGGGTGTGGCCATAACCATCGGCGGCGTAATCGATATAGGCTTTATATTGCCACCAGTCGTGACTGCTTTTATTAGCAGGTAGTGGCTCTGGGAACTCAATGGTCCAGGTCAGCGAGCTGGCCGGAGCGGGCTCACTCAGATGCGGCAATACCGCTGGTGGCCAGGCATCTACCAATCCTAAGAACAGGCCAATGTTAATGGGACTGTCTTCCTGCGAGTAGCGCATCCAACCGCCAAATTCACGCGTTTGTTGGTTGCTGAAGGGTAAACCTCCGACACTGACCCGGTAATCATAGTGCTGGGTAAATTCCGGGCTTAGCTCTGACTTTGGAAAAGCCGGGCCTTGCTCTCTTGGTGGAATCTGAGCTTTCGGAGTTTCAGTAACCCGCACTACCGAAGCACGTGAGCGGCCAAAGGTCAGCAAAGCACTTAAGCCAACTTCTCCCGACTGCATGATATCAACACTGATCTGGGTAACACTTTTGCCTTTGCGTAAAACGCGCCGTTTTAACTGAACCCTGCCGGGCGCTAATGGGCCGACAAAAGAGACGGTCATTGCGCGTAGTGGCTGCTCAGATTCGACAGCCTGCAGTGCATGCTGATAGGCAATACCAGCGGTTAAACCACCAAATAAGGCACGTCCCTGGGCCCAACCCTCGGGGAGATTAAAGTCGTGTTCGGCGTCTGCTGCTACCTGGCTGAGAACTTCTGAAAACTGCATGTGAAGATGCTTCCTGCATTTAAACGAGTGTTTGATTGTAATCAGCTAAGTGTGCGATTTCCAGGACATTTCAGTATTTCCGATGACGACAATCTGTTTTTTGAGGCTGCAACATTTCATTAATATTTTATAGTGTAATGGCAATGCAGAAACTCTTAACGAGGAAATTAAGATGCTCAAGAATAAGAAACTCATACCTAAGTTATTAACTCTGGCGATGTCGGCTGCTCTGCTGTCGGGACCGGTTATGGCTCAGGCGGACCCCAGTTCGAATAAGTTCTGGTGGCCTGATCAATTGGATCTCGCACCGCTTCGTCAACATGATTCAAGATCAAATCCGATGGGCGAAGACTTCGATTATGCAGAAGCTTTTCAAAGTCTGGACTTAGAGGAAGTGAAAGCGGATATTGAAGAGCTGATGACGACGTCGCAGGACTGGTGGCCAGCCGATTATGGTCATTATGGACCTTTTTTCATTCGTATGGCCTGGCACAGCGCCGGTACCTACCGTGAAGGCGACGGCCGCGGTGGCGCGGGTGGTGGTCAACAACGCTTTGAACCGCTGAATAGCTGGCCGGATAACGTTAACCTGGACCGGGCTCGCCGTTTATTATTGCCAATTAAGCAGAAGTACGGCAGCAGCCTGTCGTGGGCTGATCTTATGGTGCTAACTGGTAATGTGGCACTGGAGTCGATGGGCTTTAAGACATTTGGTTTTGCCGGCGGGCGTGAAGATGACTGGCAGGCTGATATCATGTACTGGGGCGGTGAAACTGAATGGCTTGGCGATAGCGAGCGTTATGAACACGGACCTGATAGTGACGAACGTGAACTTGAACGCCCCCTGGCGGCCGTACAAATGGGTCTTATATATGTAAACCCGGAAGGTCCGAACGCCAACCATGATCCGATCTCGGCCGCCCATGATATCCGTGAAACTTTCGGACGCATGGCGATGGACGACGAAGAAACGGTAGCCCTTATTGCTGGCGGCCATACTTTTGGTAAAGCGCACGGCGCAAATGATCCTGAAGAGTGTGTGGGAGAAGCGCCTGCCGCAGCCGGTGTTGAAGAACAGGGTTTAGGCTGGGTCAATACTTGTGGCAAAGGAAACGCTGAAGATACCTTTACCAGTGGGCTGGAAGGTGCATGGTCAGCTAATCCGGTAGCCTGGACAACCCAGTACTTAGACAACCTGTTTGATTTTGAATGGGAGCAGGCTCGTAGCCCGGCAGGTGCCGTGCAGTGGGTACCTGTGGATGGTCAGGCGTCGAATTTAGTGCCGGATGCGCATGATGACAGCAAGCGACATGCACCGATCATGTTTACTACGGATTTGTCGCTGAAAGAAGATCCTGCGTATCGTGAAATTGCTCTGCGCTTTAAAGAAAACCCGGAAGAATTTGAAGATGCATTTGCTCGTGCCTGGTTTAAACTGACTCACCGCGATATGGGCCCTCGTGCACGTTATCTGGGTGATCTGGTACCTGAAGAGGAACTAATCTGGCAGGATCCGGTACCGGCTGTTGATCATACTCTGGTGAGCGAGTCGGATATTGCGCAGTTAAAGTCGACGGTGCTGGATTCAGGTTTAACAGTTCCTGAACTGGTCAGAACGGCCTGGGCTTCGGCGTCAACTTTCCGTGGCAGTGACATGCGTGGTGGCGCGAACGGAGCCCGTATTCGCCTGGAACCGCAGATCAACTGGGAAGTAAACAATCCCGATGAACTGACCCGGGTGCTGAATGCGCTGGAATTGATTCAGCAGGACTTCAATGACTCTCAGCGTGGTGACAAACGCATTTCGCTTGCCGACCTGATTGTACTGGGTGGCGCAGCAGCGATTGAAAAAGCAGCCGCTGATGCCGGGCAAGATATTGAAGTGCCTTTTGTACCAGGACGTACCGATGCCACTGAGGATCAAACCGACGTAGCGGCTTTTGAAGTGCTGAAACCACGAGCGGATGGTTTCCGTAACTACTACGGTGAGTCTGGTCGTTTGTCGCCTGCAGAAATGCTGGTGGATCGTTCAAACTTACTGACCCTGTCGGTGCCTGAAATGACCGTACTGGTGGGTGGTTTGCGGTCTCTGGATGCCAACGCAATGGGCACGCAACATGGTGTCTTTACGGATCGTCCCGGCACTTTGAGCAATGATTTCTTTGTTAACTTACTGGATATGTCTACGCGTTGGGCCCAGTCTGAGTCTGAGCAGGGTCTGTATGAAGGTTTTGACCGCGCATCAGGTGAGCAAAAATGGACCGCCACGCCGGTGGATCTGGTTTTTGGTTCCCACGCTGAGCTACGCGCTGTGGCTGAAGTTTATGCCTCAGATAACGCTGAAGCTAAGTTCACCCAGGATTTCGTCAACGCCTGGGCTAAAGTCATGACTCTGGACCGTTTCGATAGGTAACTTTGCAGTTGATTGACTAAAAAGCGGCGTTTTTAAGCCGCTTTTTTATTAGCTATTTATATCGGCTAGGAATACCCGCTGATAGCATTGCTGTCGTTGCGCAATGTCTTGGTAACTCGTTATAAGGCGAAGTGGCTCGCCAGGTCATGTTTAAGTTCTCTATAAATATCGACATGAATCGAGTTTGTGCCAGACTTTAGTTTCCCGCTTTGTGAGTAGCATTCCAGTTCAGTGCCTGCCAACGGCCATCGCGCTGTATCATGACGCCGGTATTTAAAAAGCGATTGACGTCGCCTTGGGTTTCGTTAGCGGGCGTTGATACCAGCGTGAAGTTCAGAATAACGACTTCTCCTACTGGATTAATCTGAATATCTTCCGCGCTGTACCAGGCTGAGACTTCATCGGCCTCAATGGTGTTACCCTGATTTACCCCGCCCATTAACCGGTTTTTGCCAAAGCGCTCGCCACTCGAACTGGTATAGACAAGCTCTTCAGCCCAGAAATTGTCATGTACCTGCGCATCGTTGACGCTGGCAGCGTATAAAAACTCTTCTAAGGTTTGCTCTATCTCCGTCTTCAGCTCAGCTTCGTTGGCGGCGCTTTGCAAGCTCAGGAACAGGAGTGAAATGATCAGTAAAAAACGAGTCATGGTTTGTTTCCTTAACATGTGTGTTTGCTGGCTAGAACGATGAGCCGGGTTGTTTCAGGAACTCCAGTTCCTCGACGGTGGATTCGCGGCCCAGTATTTCGTTGCGGTGGGGGTAACGGCCAAAGCGTTGAATGATGGCATGATGCTGTTTGGCAAAGTCGAGTAGCACGGCGGTTTCTTCGCCTGGCTCTTCTTCGTGAAGGGCACTGAATTGGGCAACGGCAGCTTCCTGGTCATCAAGGTTTTCGGAGTGCTCCAGTGGCATATATAAAAAGGCCTTTTGCATGACACTGAGTTCTTTCTCGAAGCCCTTAGCTATGGCTTCTTTGCAAAACTGCAATGCCCAGGGATCATAGTGAAACGCCAGTGGGCTGCCGCGAAACATATTACGGGGAAACTGGTCGCTTAGAATAATGAGAGCTAGTGTGCCCTCGGCGGTGTCCGCCCAGTCGTCGAGCAAACCTTCCTCCAGCGCTGACAGCAGGGGCTGGAAACGGGTTCGGATCTCAGCATCCACAGTTTCGTCTTTCGACCACCATAACTTCTGTTGTGCTTTAGCGATGGCCGCTGTGTCCGATTTATCGCCGAACCAGTAATCCAGTATGTCCTGCTGCATAGTAGTCTCCGTATATAAATTGCGCGTTAAAATTCGATTACGATTTTACCAAAGTGGCCTCCGGCTTTTTGCAAAGCGAAAGCCTCAGGTAGTTTTTCCAGCGGAAAGGATTTGTCGATAACCGGCTTAATGTCGCTGCTTTCCAGCGCTCGCACAAAGTCGCTCTGTTGTCGGCGGCTGCCAACAATCAAACCCTGCAAACGTTGCTGACGGGCCATCATTGCTACCGTTGCAATTTCTCCGGATACCCCTGTTAATACCCCTATCAGAGCAATATGACCGCCAATGCGTGTTGCCTGGATAGATTGGTTCAGGGTATTGGGGCCGCCTACTTCAATGGTATGGTCAACGCCCCGGTTATGGGTGAATTCCAGTACCTGTTTGCTCCATTCGGGATGTGTGCGGTAATTGATGGTGTGGTCGGCACCCAGTTGGCGCACCCGCTCCAGTTTTTTGTCGGACGATGAGGTGGCGATAACCCGGGCTCCCATGGCTTTAGCAATTTGCAGGGCAAAGATAGAAACGCCTCCTGTACCCAGCACCAATACGGTATCACCGGCTTTGAGTCCGCCATTGTCGATTAACGCACGCCAGGCGGTGACACCAGCTGTAGTTATGGTTGCCGCTTCAGCATGGCTGTAACCTTCTGGTGCTTTAGTGAAAGCAGTAGCGCTGCGCACTACATATTCGCTGGCAAAACCATCAACGCCGTCGCCTGGTGTCGTGGAGAAGTTGGCAATGGCAGGTTGGCCGTCCAGCCAGTCAGGGAAAAAGGTTGAGACTACATGGTCGCCGACTTTAAAGTCGGAGACTCCTGCTCCCACCGCTTCGACCACTCCAGCACCATCTGATAACGGAATGCGACCGTCGTCTGCAGGTATATGGCCTAAGGCCACACCGAGATCATGAAAGTTCAGTGAGCTTGCATGGATTTTCACGCGAATCTGATCAGGACCTGGTTCACCCGGATCGGCTATATCTACCATTTTCAGTTGGTCAAGACCGGCGGGTTGGCCTAGTTTTATGGCTTTCATGGAATACCTCTTAACAGTGTTGTGTTCGCGCATTCAGTGTATTCAGACTAACAGTATCGTCAATGCTTCGCTTGGATTATGCTTCGCCGATTTCATCCAGCATACGTTGCAACCAGCCCAGGTCGGTCAGTTGATTGCCCTCGGTCTGGACGGTGACGCAGGCGGCTGCGACGCCGTATTTAAAGGCGGTTTTAAGATCAGCGCCCTGATTAAGCTGATGCGCCAGGGCAGACATGAAGCTGTCGCCTGCGCCGACATGGCTAACTATATGTACCTTGGGAGCGCTAAACTGATATTCACTGCCGTCCTGAGCAACCAGCACGGCTCCGCCGCGACTGAGGGTGACGATGAGCACGTCGGCGGCGCCTTTGTCGACCAGCGTACGCATTTGCTGGGTCAGAGTGGGTATATCATCGTTTTCGTCATAACCCAGTGAAGCGAATTCTTTACGGTTCAGCTTGGCCAGGTAAGCACCCTGGTACAGACTTTCCTGTAACGCCACTCCGGACGTGTCGAGCATAACTTTGCAGCCTTTTTGGTTCGCCTGCTGGGTAATATCAACATAAAAATTGTGCGGCGCGTTGTCAGGCAGGCTGCCGCTGAGTACCAGGTAGCCACAGGGCTGGTCGAGAACCGCCTGCTGGCAGGCATCCCATTCTGTAGTGCTTAAGTCGGGACCGGGAAATACAAAGTGTTGCATGATGCTGCGTTTACGCTCGGTAATAGCGAAATTCATGCGGGTGTCAGCACTAATGGGAATGGCTTTGAACTGGGTGTTGTCTTTTTCCAGCAGGCTTTTTAATAATTCGCCATTAAGTCCGCCTGCTGGGAAAATAGCCAGGGATTCGCTGCCCATACGGCGCACATTGCGGGCTACATTGATGCCACCACCGCCAGGTTCCAGAGCCGTTTGCCGACAGCGGCTTTTACTGTCGTCAAAAATTTCCTCAGTTACCCCGAACAAGTCCACGGCTGGGTTCATAGTAAAGGTCACGATAGCCGGCATGTTGAAATTATCCTTAATATAGTAGTCTCATTAAGTTAGCACTTTATATCCTGTGATGCTGATTTTTAGTTACTTTTAGCTAACCTTAAAGATAGTTTTTAACGGAGGTTAAGTATGGCTGAAGTTACAATTAAGGGCGTTAATATTCAATGCGTACAGGGTGATATTACCGACCAGAAAGGTATAGAAGCAGTGGTCAATGCAGCGAATGCCCAGCTGCTTACTGGGGGCGGTGTAGCTGGCGCTATTCATAAGGCCGCGGGCCCGGACCTGGAGCAGGAAAGTTCGAAACTGGCCCCACTTAAACCGGGTCAGGCGGTTATTACCGATGCGTATCAGCTGCCTAATCAATACGTCATTCATTGCCTGGGTCCTGTTTATGGGAAGGACGAACCGGCGGATGAGTTGCTGGCAGATTGTTACCGCAATGCACTGAAACTGGCTGACAAGAAAGGCATCTCCTCGATCGCTTTTCCCTCTATTTCAACCGGCGCTTTTGGTTATCCTATAGAGCCTGCCGCGAAAGTGGCGATTGAGACGGTTGTCAGTTCGCTCAACGAACTGAGCACGGTCAAAAGCATTGTTTTCGTTCTGTTCAGTGAGTCAGATCAGGATGTCTATGAAAAGGCTCTGCAGCAGGCACACTCAGATCAGTCCTGAAGTATCACCCCGGCGTCGCGCATTTTTTTTAATGCCTGTTCACCGTCTTTCGCATCAATAGCCCGGGTGGCTTTTTGTATCAGTAGGGTTTCGAAACCAGCTTCCCGGGCATCTAAGGCGGTGGCCTGAACACAGACTTCCTGGGCCAGTCCACCAACCCAAAGTCGCTTAATGCCTCGTTTGTGTAACTCTTCTGCCAGGCCTGTGTCGTCGAAGGCAGAATACTGGTCTTTATCAAAGCGCGCGCCTTTGGATATTAAAATGCTGTTTTTGGGTAATTGTAAGTCGCTATGAAAAGCGGCGCCGGGAGTATCCTGAACACAATGTTCGGGCCAGGGGCCACCCTGTTCAGAAAAACTCAGGTGACCTAAAGGGTGCCAGTCGCGGGATGCAAATACCGGCAGCTGGTGCGTTTCAGCCTGTGCTATCCATTGATTCAGTACCGGTACTATAGTGTCGCCATCTTCCACTCCCAGCTTACCACCGGGGCAGAAGTCATTTTGTACATCGACAATCAGTAAGGCATCGCCTGTCTGTAGTTGTTTATTCATCGTATCCTCCTTTTTTTACCGCTTCGCTGACCTGATGCTGGTAGGTACTGAGTTTATCGCTGACGGCCACCGGGTAGGGAGTGTCCTGTTTCTGTAAACGTCTGAATCTGGCTGGTAGCTGCTGTACCTGCGCCTGACTGTAATTGCGAATATCCTCCAGATCCTGAGTATGACTGGCTAAGCGTCGACCGTCCCGCATCACTTCCTGAAGCAGTGGCCGGCCTGGCAATTTTTCATCGGCTCGGGCAATGGTATCGCCGCAATAACCCTCGTTATCGGAGACCCGGAAGACCTGTTTGGCGCCGGGGAGAATAGGCTTGCCGCTGGATAATTTGAGGCGTCCTTTCCCGGCGTAGTAACAGAGCTTATAAGCGATATCCAGTGCTGGCGAATCCTGTGACACGCCCATGTCGGTGCCAACGCCAAAACCATCTACAGGGGCTCCACTTTTTACTAAGTCCTCGATGGCGCTCTCATCCAGACCGCCGCTGACCATGATCTGCATTTTTTGCAAGCCGGCTTTATTCAGTTGTTGTCGTGCTTTGTGGGCGAGCTCAGCTAAATCACCAGAGTCCAGCCGAATGCCCTGCACCGCAAATTTATCGCCTAACCGTTCAGCCAGTTGAATAACTTTTTGCACGCCACTTAAAGTGTCGAAGGTGTCTACCAGCAATACGGTTTGTGGATAGCTTTTTATAAAGTTGTCAAAAGCCTTCTGTTCATCGTCGTGTGCCTGGATATAACTATGGGCCATAGTGCCGGCTACCGGCACATTGTAGAGCTTACCAGCCAGTACATTGGAAGTGGCGTTGATACCCGCAATATAATAGGCGCGGGCGCCTTTAACAGCGGCGTCGATGCCATGCATACGACGGGGGCCGAAATCCAGTACTGAACGACCCTCTGCGGCATTGGCGACACGGCTGGCTTTAGACGCCAGCACGGTTTGCAGTTGCATCTGATTCATGACCAGGGTTTCAATTACCTGGGCTTGTGGAAGGGGTGCTGAGACTTCAAGCAGGGGCTCATGGCCAAAGCAGGGGGTACCTTCCGGCATAGCTCTCACCTGACCGGTGAAACGAAAGTTGTGTAACCAGTCCAGAAAGGAATCCGAGAACTTGTCTAATGAGCGCAGGTAATCAATATCGTCCGCGTTGAAGCTGAAGTTTTCCAGGTATTCGAGCAAGGTATCCAGGCCGCAGGCCAGAAGGTAATTACGGGTAGCGGGGAGCTCCCTTACAAATAGCGTAAATACAGCGTTTTCATGCATGTCCTGATCGTAATAGGCCTGCAGCATGGTCAGCTCGTATAGATCGGTAAAAAGGCCCAGTTCATGATGATTCAGGGTTTTCATTAAACACCTCCTGCTTAAACCCTAGCAGAGATGTGTAACTTTTCACTTTGTTGTTAGCGGACTGTTTTAAGTTGCGTCCGGGTTCTTCAGAGGCAAACCACCGCACCCTATGTTGGCTTTTAATAATAACCTGCGATTCATAATATGAGCGCTGAATAGCAGGCTGCCCCCAAGAATGGTGAGTGCAATTTCTGGCCATCCATGAAAGGCCAGGGCCGACAGCAGTAACGCCAGGCCTGCAAAAGAGAGGCTTCCCGGCCAGAGATTATGGTGGATACGCCAGGCTGAAGGAAAAGAAAGAATGACGACTATGGTTACGGGAGCTAACATAAACCAATGAAAGAGTTCGCTGCCGAATAAGACTCCAAGCAAACCGCTACTGGTAAAAATGAGTATGAAAGGAGTCAATACACAGTGGCAAACGCAGATGGCAGAAAGCCAGGCTCCGAATAAGTCTTTGTTCACGGGCAATTCCTTATGCTGAATGTATCAGCGGATAAACTGAGTTATTGTTATAATATAACACTTCTGTCAAGAGTCGTGTGTTGGTTTACTGTTCTTTTTGTGTCGTTGTCACGTATTCACAAGCATCGAATGAGTTCCCGGAGTGAAGTTATGAAAAATAATCTGTATATGGTGCTTAGCGGTTTGCTGCTTATGCTGATTTCCGGCTGCAGCAGTGGCTCGGATGCTGAGTCGGAGCGTGATTTGGAAGCATTTGCAGTCGCCACTTTTGCCGGAGGTTGTTTCTGGTGTGTCGAAGAAGGTTTTGAAAAGTTGCCTGGTGTCCATGAAGCTATCTCTGGATATACCGGTGGGCAGACGCCTGACCCAACTTATGAGCAGGTAGCTGGCGGACGTACCAGCCATACTGAAGCTGTGCAGGTATATTATGACCCTGAGGTGATTGAGTACGCCGGTTTGTTAGAAGCGTTCTGGCGCATGATGGACCCGAATGATGCCGGGGGGCAGTTTGTTGATCGGGGTCGCCAGTACCGACCTGAAATTTTTTATCACAACGAGCAGCAGCGGCAACTGGCTAAGGCCTCTATTGCGCGCCTGGCGGAAACAGGACCTTTTGACGAAGCTATTATTGTGCCGGTGACAGCCCTGGATGAATTTTATCAGGCAGAGGACTATCACCAGAATTATTATCGGGAAAATCCCATTCGTTATCGTTTCTATACACGGAACTCGGGCCGCTATCAGTTTGTCGAGGAAGTGTGGGGGGATGAGCAGCAGCAGGATTTCACCCGCTTTCGCGATGCTGATTTGTTGGAATGAGGGGTTTGCTGGACTGACCGGCTGGTGAGGAGAACTTATGAGTTTAGCGCAGCAACAGGAATTTAATTGCCCTTATTGTATGGCTGTTAACGATATAGAAATCGATCCTATCAATGACCTTGATCAGCAGCAGATACTGGACTGCCAGATCTGCTGTCAGCCTATTGAAGTGATGATAGTCGAAGGTCACGAAGGGCTTGAGGTGATCGCGAAAACGGATGATGAATGATTCAGGTCTGTTTTGGGTAGGCCTGCAGTATCTGAGGGGTTAATTGAGCGGCGCTTCCCTGGAAGACTTCAAAGCCAGGTGGCACGTTGTCTGCTTCTTTATTAATTAAGGCCTTATGGGCTTCAACGGGCGCCTCATCCACTAGACCTGCCGCCGGAAATACGCTTAGCGAAGTACCTATCACCAGCAGGTAGTCAGCCTTGCTTATGGCCTGAGCGGCTGCGTCCATGTGATACACCATTTCTCCGAACCAGACTACATGCGGGCGCAGTTGACTGCCTGCCGGACAGTGGTCACCCAGCTGAATATCTTTGTCGTGCAGTTCAAAAACCTGTTCATTAATGCTGCTGCGAGCAAGCGTTATCAAGCCATGAACGTGCAGTACCTGAGAGGAACCCGCGCGTTCATGCAGGTTGTCGACGTTCTGGGTTACTACCGTTACTTCAAAGTCGGCTTCGGCATCACTGATTGCCTGGTGTGCCGCATTTGGTTGTGCCTGTCTGACTTCACGGCGGCGTTGATTGTAAAATTCCAGTACCAGTTCCGGATTCTGTTGCCAGGCCTCAGGTGTTGCTACTTCGTACACGGAATATTCATTCCACAAACCGTTATTGTCACGAAAGGTCGACAGCCCGCTTTCGGCGCTGATGCCGGCACCGGTTAGCACGACCAGATTGGGTTTATCGCTCATGCCTGACTCCTCAGGTGCCACAAAAAGTGCGTTGCACCTTTTCTTCTGGCTTGGGTGCCAGAGTCAGATGCTGATACTCCGGGTTGTCGCTAAAAGGTTCTGCCAGTGCAGCCTTCAGTTCATTAAAAGGCCGTAAATCCCCTTCCTGTTCAGCGGCCAGAATAGCTTCCTGTACCCTATGATTACGCGGGATAATGGCCGGATTAATAAGGCGCATCTGCAAGGCTGTTTCTTCGCCGGAGGCAGATTCCTGGCTAAGCCGCTGGCGCCACTTTTGCAGCCAGGTTTTGCAGGCGCTTTGCTGTTTAAAGAGGTCAAGGCAGTGGTCAGCTTCCAACGAATCGCAAAGTGCCCGGAAGAGAAGGGTGAAATCCACTTCATCGTCAGCCATTAAATCAAGCAGTTCGTTGAGCAAAGCCCGGTCCTCGGGCTGAGGTTCACGAATGCCAATTTTTGCGGCCATACGAGTTAACCACAGATCTTCGTAGGTCTGACTAAAGGTCTTTAAGGCCTCAGTGGCCAGCTCTACGGCTTTTTCTTCGTCTTTATCTATCAGGGGCACCAGACACTCGGCCAGTCGAGCCAGGTTCCATTGCGCGACTTTAGGCTGGTTGCTGTAAGCATAACGGCCACCGCGATCGATTGAGCTGAACAGTGCATCAGGGTGGTAGTTATCAATAAAGGCACAGGGGCCATAATCAATAGTTTCGCCACTAATACTCATGTTATCGGTATTCATAACGCCATGGATAAAACCCAGACTCATCCAGTGACTGACCAGTTCAGCCTGTTTCTGAATAACGGCTTCAAGCATGGCAAGATAGGGCCGCTCAGCGGATTTACAGTCGGGGTAATGGCGGTTAATTACATAGTCTGCGAGGACCTGAACCTTGCCCGTGCCCTGATGCGCGGCGATAAACTGAAAGGTACCAATGCGTATATGGCTGCTGGCAACCCGGGTTAAAATGGCGCCAGGTTGAGGCACGTCACGGTGTACGGTTTCGCCGGTGGCGACAGCAGCCAGTGCCCGGGTAGTAGGCACACCTAGTACATGCATGGCTTCGCTGAGTAAGTACTCACGAATGACTGGGCCAATAGGTGAGCGGCCGTCCCCGCCGCGGGAATAAGCGGTGGTGCCTGCCCCTTTGAGCTGAATATCGAAACGTCGTTTCTGTTTGTCTATTATTTCAGCCAGTAAAATAGCGCGACCATCGCCTAACTGGGCAACAAAATTAGCGAACTGGTGGCCAGCGTATCCTTGCGCGACGGGATCACTCCAATCGGGCAGGCTGTTGCCGGCAAAAAGCTGCAAGCCTTCGTCACTGGCCCAGTATTGTTGCGGAAGATCCAGCTGATCAGCCAGTGGCTGGTTAAAACTTATCCATTGCGGGTCCGCCACCGGTGTCGGAGTGGTGCGTTTAAAAAAGCTGTCTGGCAGCCGTTGGTAACTATTATCGACATTAAATTTTTGCATACCCTATTTATACACCCCTGACGGCTCGCCTTCAAAGTTGTTGAGCGGATGAATTCAGAGTCATAATCTAAAAAGCCAGCCTGAATAGGCTGGCTTCTGCAGAGTCGATGACTCAGGAGGTTATTTACTCTTGGGCGTTATCCGTATCCTCGGCTTGGCCTTAATCGGCATTTTTTCCAGTTCTTCTTCCGTTTCCAAGCCACTGCGTAGCCGATGCGAGTCCGGATCATAACGGGCTTCGAGTTCGTCTTTAATGGTTTTATCCCAGGTTGGCACACCAACAAAATAACCAGCACGACCAATAGCATGGGCGGCAACCGGCGCGGTCATGAAAATAAACAGGATAACCGCAATGGCTTTAGCCATGACTACGAGGTCAGCAAAATGCAGACTGGCCGCGACCATCATCAAGGCAATACCCAGTGCGCCGGCTTTGGTACTGGCATGCATGCGGGTTAACAGATCGGGTAAGCGTAAAATACCAACTGCCGCTAGCAGCACAAAGAGCGCACTGCTGAGCATAAAAATACTGATTACAATATCAATCATCGCGAGGACCTCCGCGTTCCAGAAAGCGGGCAAAACCTATGGCTGCCAGGAATGCCATCAGGGCAACAACTACAGCTACATCAATAAAGCTGGCGATGTCGGTGTATATGGCATAAGTGCCGATCATGACTACGATAGCAGAAGGCAACAGCTCCAGTGCTACCACCCGATCAGGTAGTGTCGGACCGAGCAACAGGCGGATAAAAGTAAATATTAATGCGATGCTAAGCAACGCAAAGGTTATATAAATGACTATCTGCACAGAACCTCCTGTGATTCTTGCTTAGCGCAGGATTTCAAGAACCCGGCGCTCCATATACTTAATGCTGTCACGTAATTCCTGCTCGTTATCGAGGAACATGGCGTGGACGTATAACACCCGGCGGTCATCTGATACGTCGAGGCTCAGTGTGCCGGGGGTCAGGGATATAAAGTTCGCCACCATGGTAATTTCGACTTCAGTTTTGGCTTCCAGCTCCATGGCAACAATACCCGGTTTCATATGCCAGACCGGGGTGATGATATCGAAGGCAACCGTCATGTTCGCCATAATCAGTTCTTTAATGAAAAAGAAAATAAAGCGGATTAGCTTAGGCAAGCGCCGGGTATAACCGCGCAGTACCGGCACCTGGCGCTGCATCACTGCAAGCACGAGGTAACCGACAAAAAAGCCAAATATCAGGTTATAACCACCAATATCACCGGTTAGCATAACCCACATCAGGGCCAGCAACAGGTTCCAGATAAATGCGATCATTGCGCACCTCCCAATACGGCTTCAATGTACTGCGAAGGGTCCAGTAACTGGCTGGCCGACATTTCTGCCATGGCGTAAATGGGCTGTCCATTCAGGCCTATAAACAGGGTACAGCCCGCCAACAGCACGACAGGAACATACATCAACATGAGTGAAGTTGAGGTTTTACCATGTACCAGCGCCGTATCGTCGGTGCCTTCCGGTAATTTTTTCCAGAATACTTCAGCCCAGATTTTTATCATCGAATAAAGTGTCAGCAAGCCAACCAGCAAGGCGATGCCGGTTACTACCCAGGCATTGGCTTCAATACCGGCGCGGATGATGATGAACTTGGCAAAGAAGCCGGAAAGCGGCGGCAAACCTGCCAGTGACAGGGCGGGTACCAGGAATAGAATACTTAGTACGGGCCGTGCTTTATAAATACCACCTAATTTTTTCAGATCATAAGTGCCGAGCAATCGATGCACTATACCGCTAATCAGGAAGAGATTCGTCTTCACTATAATGTGGTGCATGATATAGAAGACACCACCAACGATGGCCAATGGCGTGAATAAGGCCAGGCCAAGTAACATGTAACCTATCTGACTGACGATATGGAAAGACAGAATACGGCGGAACTCAAACTGAGCCGCGGCTCCCAGTACCCCGGTAAGCATAGTGAGGGTCGCCATCCACAGCAATAGCTGGTGAGTGAAGTCAGGGTTTTCGTTGAAGATCAGGGTGAAGACCCGGAATAAGGCGTATACCCCAACTTTCGTTAGCAAGCCTGCGAACAACGCTGAAACGGCAACCGGGCCGGTGTGGTAAGACGCTGGCAACCAGAAAAACAATGGAAAAGCTGCCGCTTTGATACCAAAGGCAATCAGGAACATTACCGCAATCACATCGACCATGCCGGTGTGTTCAGCTTCGCCCAGCTTCACCGCAATATCTGCCATATTCAGGGTGCCAACCAGGCCGTAAAGCAGGCCTATGGCGCTCAGGAAAATAGCTGAAGAAAGCAGGTTCAGGGTTACATACTTAACCGCACCTTCCATTTGCGCCCGTTCGCCGCCCAGAATTAGCAAGGCAAACGAAGCGATCAGCATGACTTCAAACCAGACATACAGGTTGAAGATATCGCCGGTTAAGAAGGAGCCGGCCACACCTGCCAGCAGAAGCTGCATCAGCGGGTAATAACCAAATCGCTCGTGGGCCTGGGAAGCCGAGGCCAGCGAATAAACAGCTATGGCGACCGCCATCATGCCGGTGAGCACCACCATAATGGCACCCAGCATGTCGGCTACCAGGGTAATACCGTAAGGGGCGGCCCAGTTACCCATATACATAACGACATGGCCGGATTCGAGCACACTGGTCAGCAACCAGATGCTGGCACCCAGTAAGGTTAAGCTACCCAGCAGTGAAAGCAGGCGTTGTGCCATGCTGGAACGCCAGGCTAAGACACAAAGAGTACCAGTGAGTAGCGGAATAATTATTGGAAGAGCAACTTCTGAGGTCACGTATCGGTATCCTTCATCTGATCCAGGTTGTCGGTACGAATGATGTTATAAGCGCGGTGAATCAATACCACAGCGAAAGCCAGCACGCCGAATGCGATAACAATGGCGGTCAGTATCAAGGCCTGTGGTAAAGGATCTGCTACTACACCGTCAGGTAGCATGGCGCCTTCAGGGATGAGCGGAGGCGCCCCCCGGGTCATTCCTGCAGAGGTAAATATCAGCAGGTTTGCTGCGTTAGAGAGTAGCATTAAGCCGATTACCAGTTTTACAATGCTACGTCTGAGCATCATGTAGACGGCGGCAGCGTAGAGCAGGCCGACTACAATGGCCATCATGGGTTCCATCATCTCTCCTTGGTTTAGTGTTCTTCTGCTTCAGTCAATGCAATGAGCATAAGCATGACTGAACCAAAGACAGTGAGATAAACGCCGACATCAAAAATCAGCGGCGTAGAAAATTTAAACTCCCCTCCTCCAGGCAGTGGGATGTCCCACCACTGCGCTGTTAAGAAGGGGTCGCCGTAAAAAAAGGCGGGGAAAATAGAGAGCATTCCCAGAAACAGACCGATACCGATCAGGTTACGTGGGTCAACTCGCATCAAATCCCGGGTTACTGCGGCACCAAAAGTGAACAGATACATGGCAAAGGCGCCCGAGGCCACCAACCCGGCTATAAAACCGCCGCCCGGCTCGTCATGGCCACGCAATAACAAAAATACCGAGAACAATAGCTGTAACGGAACCAGATAGCGGGCCGCTACCTGCAGAATCAGTGTGCCTGGCTTCATCATCTTAACGGCCCTCCTTATCTGCATCTTCCTGCTTGTTACTATTCTTTTCAGAATGGTCATCGCCGTTTTCGCGCTCTTCCTGGCTTTCGACAATGTTCTGGTCTTCCAGCATTTGCTGGTGGATTTCATCCAGCGAGTGCACGATATCTTTTTCCGGTAATTGTTTGGGAGGTAATATCAGAGTACCCGCGTAATGGTTGGCTCCCGGCAAGGTCTCCGGGTTGAATTTGATCATGGCATATACACCCATGGCAGCCAGTGCCAAGACGAAGATTTCGCCTAAGGTATCTAACGCTCGGTAATCAACCAGAATGACGTTTACTATGTTGCGTCCGTATGCCAGTGGCTGACTGTTTTCAATCATGTAACCGGAGATTGGCTCAAATAGCTGCACATCAATGGTGATCATAATGAGTAACGTAATTAAGCTACCTGTCAGTAAAGCTACAAAAGCATCGCGAACGCGCTCTGCCATGGTTGAAATGTTCGAGAAGCTGGGTAACCGGAACAGTACCAGTACCAGCAGAATAACGGTCAGTGTTTCGACCAGAATCTGAGTAATACCCAGGTCAGGTGCGCTGAACAGAATAAATATCAGAGCCACAGTGAAACCAACGGCACCCATGGCAGCTACGGCGCCGAGGCGGGATGTTGTGATACAGGCAGCTAATGCGGCAGCGACCAGAATGCCTACCGTGACTATTTCGTGGAAATAGAAATTAACGTCCCAGTTCCAGTGTATCTGGTAGCGGGCAAACAGGGTGTAACCAGTAACCGCGATAAAGGTCAGGATAATGGTACGCAGATAGTTGCGCATCGAACCATCCTGCAATTGGCGGGTTTGCCAGTCTGCCAGTTTCACAATGCCGTCCATAAAGTGGAAGTAACCACTTTCAGGGCCGCGTTTGATAACAGGGTCTAATACCTTGAGTGACTCGCGAACAGGATCCCAGAATTTAAACAACAGCAGACCCAGACCGACACTGACAATAGACATAATCAGCGGCAGGTTAATACCATGCCAGAGCGCCAGATAACCCTCTACATTATAGCCGGCCACTACATGAGAAGCAGGCAATGTAATGAAGTCACCGGCTAGCGCAGGTACTAAGCCCGCAACCAGTGACAGCAGTACTAGTACCACAGGACCCGCCAGCATCATTCTGGGAGCTTCGTGCACATGTTCATTGGGCGCTTTGTAAGCGCCGAAGAAAGGACGAATAGCGACTACGGCTGCAACGACCACAATAAATATCGAAGAGAGTATGACCATGGCCATCAGAATAAAGCTCAGTGCACCGTCCAGCATGGATTCGAGCAGCAGTTCTTTGGCGACGAAGCCGAACAGCGGCGGAATACCGGCCAGCGATAAAGTCGCTATCAGGGTACAGATGGCGGTAACGGGTAATACTTTGCGTAAGCCGCCGAGGTGACGCACGTCGCGGCTGCCAGTTTCATGATCGACAATGCCTGCCAGCATAAAGAGCGCACCCTTATACAAGGAGTGAGCGAGCAGGTAAGCAGCAAAAGCAATCATGGCCAGTTCGGTACCTATACCGAGCAGGAAGGTTAACGTACCCAGGGCCATGATCGTGGAATAGGCCAGTAATTTTTTCAGGTCGGTACTGCGCAGGGCCATGAAGGCACCGGTTAGCATGGTGAAGGCACCGAAGCTGGTTAAGGTGATGACCCAGAGTTCCGTACCGCCTAGTTCGGGGTGTAGGCGGGCCATCAGGTAGATACCCGCTTTTACCATGGTTGCTGAGTGTAAGTAAGCGCTTACCGGTGTGGGTGCGGCCATGGCATTGGGGAGCCAGAAGTGAAACGGAAACTGAGCGGACTTGGTAAAAGCACCCAGCAATAAACAAATTAACATGCCCACATAAAGCGGGTGTTCGGTCAGCACTTCTGAGCTGTTAAATATTTCCTGTAATGAATAACTACCGGCTGCTGTGCCTAACAGTGCAATACCGGCAAGCAGCGCAAGACCGCCGCCCACTGTGACTATCAGGCCCTGTAAGGCCGCTTTACGAGCGTCCGGACTCTGGTGGTTAAAGCCGATTAACAGATAGGAGGTGATACTTGTCAGTTCCCAGAACACGAACATAGTGATTAGGTTATCGGCCAGTACCAGACCTAACATGGATCCCATAAAGGCAAGTAAAATAGTCAGGAAACGGCCTAAGTCCTGATGTCCTTTGAGGTAGCTGCCAGCGTACAACACAATAAAGGTACCGATGCCACAAATAAGCATGGCAAACATCAGCGACAGCCCATCTAGTACCATGGTCAGCGAGATATCCAGACCTGGTATCCATGGATACTCATGCACCACTATATCGCCGCCTGCAATCAACGGGATGTGGGATGCAAACCAGACGGTTAGCGCAGCAGGTACTAAGGCTAAAAGTAAAGAAGTGCGGGCCTGTAGTCTACTGTTCAGTGATGGGGTAAGCGCAGCGAGTAGAAAAATCACCAGTACGGCTAGTTGCATTGTCAGTCCTGTTAACTCGTTTTAGTTATGGGGGTTGTATCTCAAGCGCGAAGTATCCAAAGGAAGTAATTTATCACAATAAAAAAATTTTCGTAAAGGCAAATCGGCATCAGGCATTCTTTCTTTACCAAAAGCATATTACAATTTGGCCTTCAGCCCGGTCTCCGGGATTCAATTAGGTAACGCTACAAAGAGAAGGTTTTATGCCGGTTTGGATACCAATATTAATAGTGGCACTTGTGATTCTTTATATGCTTTTTATGGGCTCGGACGCGATTGCTGAAATACGTGTAAAAGACGGCGAATGGAAGGTTAGTAAAGGTTCCTTCAGAAAAGACTTTTTGCAGGAAGTGGACCATATTCTGCAGGGCACCCAGGGCAAGGGACGCATTAAAGTAGTCAATAAATACAATAGGTATCAGCTGCAATGCGAGGGGAACCTCAGCGAAGGTCAGGAGCAACAATTACGTAATATTTTTCCTGAAGAAGATCATCGCAGTGTCTGTTCCGCGTTAAAAAAATTCAAATAAGGCAGAGTTGAAATGCAGCTTTTCATGGTTTATCTGGGCGGCACGGCACCGGGCGCTAACATTGAATTGCACGACATACGTTTTGTGGTTGGCGAGTCGATGGAAGACACTTATGAACAGTTGCGGCGGCAGTGGTTTGGCACTGTGAAAGGCTTGCACCTGGACAGCTATCTGGCGGTGCATCATGTAGATGGTTATCAGGTTGAGGTCGTCGAGGAACCCGTGGAACAGGAACATAAGCTCTGGTTTGTAAATTTTGGCGGCTATTACCCGGGACGCATTCCTGAGTTTCATGATTTTACTTTATGTGTGGCAAAAAATGTACAAGAGGCCAAACAGCTGGGTCGGCGGCGCTTGTTGACTGACAGTGTGCAACCCCACAAAGACGATCTCTTAGCCGTGGATGACTGTCTGGCGGTGGACCTGTTGCAGGGCTTTCATATCAAGCTGACCCATGACGGCAAACAGCAGCCGTTGCAACCGGACTGGTCCGGTTATCACGTCATCGGCTAGCTGTTGTTTTTTCTTTTATCCTGATTATACTGGGCACTCAACTTGTCGGAGTGCCCTTAGGGCTGAGACCGTGAAAGCGGGATCCGTTGAACCTGATCAGGCTAATACCTGCGAAGGGAACATGTAAGAACAGACGCCATCAGTGCGTCAGTTTTTTCGTTGTACACTCCTGGCAAGCAATTTTTCGTCCTTCAATATTTAAAGGTGAAATTGCTATGTCGATTATCCAGACTACACCAACCCGCCGTCAGCGCCGTGAAGCCGCTGAACATTTTATCAATCATCTGCAGGGTGACTTTTACCCCGCTTCTGAACGTATTTATATTCAGGGCTCGCGACCTGACATTCGTGTCGCTATGCGCCAGATAAATTTAAGCCCCACCGTCAGTGGCAGCACGGACAATCCGCAGTACGAAGCGAACGAGTCTATTCCTATTTATGACACCTCAGGACCTTATGGCGATGAAAATGCCAGCGTTGATGTGACCGCGGGTCTGGCGCCGCTGCGCAAAGCCTGGCTTGAAGAGCGAGCTGGGGAAGCAGGCGTCACTCAGCTGCATTACGCCCGGCGCGGTATAGTCACGCCTGAAATGGAATACGTTGCTGTGCGTGAAAACATGGGCCGCTCCCGCATACGCAGTGAGATCTTAAAGCAGCAGCACAGTGGTGAGGCCTTTGGCACTGTGCTTCCTGAACAAATCAGCGCTGAATTCGTGCGTGACGAGATCGCCGCGGGCCGTGCTATTTTACCGGTCAATATTAACCACCCGGAAAGCGAACCTATGATTATCGGACGCAACTTTCTGGTTAAAGTGAATGCCAACATTGGTAATTCGTCGGTGACCTCTTCGATAGCTGAAGAAGTCGAGAAACTGGTCTGGGCGACTCGTTGGGGCGCGGACACTATTATGGATCTGTCCACCGGCCGAGATATTCACGAAACCCGTGAATGGATATTACGTAACAGTCCGGTGCCGGTCGGCACTGTGCCTATTTACCAGGCGTTGGAGAAAGTAAATGGCGTGGCTGAAGACCTGAACTGGGAGGTCTTTTATCAGACCTTGCTGGAACAGGCGAAGCAGGGCGTGGATTATTTCACTATTCACGCCGGCGTATTAAAAGACTTTGTGCCGCTGACGGCTAAGCGTTTGACCGGCATTGTATCCCGTGGTGGTTCTATTATGGCCAAGTGGTGCATGTCGCATAATCAGGAAAACTTCTTATATACCCGTTTTCGTGAAATTTGTGAATTGTGCGCTATTTATGATGTTGCTTTATCGCTGGGCGATGGTCTGCGCCCTGGTTCTGTGGCCGATGCCAATGATGAAGCCCAGTTTGCCGAACTGCGTACCCTGGGCGAACTGACGCGTATTGCCTGGGAATACGACGTGCAGGTGATGGTGGAAGGACCAGGCCATGTGCCGATGCAGAAAATCAAAGAAAATATGGACGAGCAGCTTAAGCACTGTGATGAAGCCCCTTTTTATACGCTGGGCCCGCTGACCACAGATATTGCACCGGGTTATGATCACTTTACTTCGGGCATAGGTGCGGCACTGATTGGCTGGTTTGGCTGCGCTATGCTGTGTTATGTGACTCCGAAAGAACATCTGGGTTTGCCCAATAAAGAAGATGTGAAACAGGGGCTGATTACCTACAAAATCGCTGCCCATGCTGCCGATTTGGCCAAAGGTCACCCTGGCGCACAGATACGCGATAACGCCCTGTCCAAAGCGCGTTTTGAATTTCGCTGGGACGATCAGTTTAACCTGTCGCTGGACCCGCAAACGGCACGCAGTTATCACGATGAAACCTTGCCGCAGCAGTCCAATAAAAGTTCTCACTTCTGCTCTATGTGTGGACCTAAATTCTGCTCCATGCGCATCAGTCAGGAAGTGCGCGATCAGGTGGCGCTGGCTGAATCCATACAAATTAAAGAACTGAAGCCGGAGGTATTGTGACCCGGCCGATAGTCTGGACCGTGGCCGGTTCAGACTCCGGTGGTGGCGCGGGTATTCAGGCGGATCTGCATGCCATGCATAACCTCGGGGTGCATGGCTGCAGTGTGGTATCTGCCTTAACGGCGCAGAACTCAGTGGCGGTCACCGCCGCTGAAGCGACTTCTGCAGCGATGTTCGAGGCTCAGTTGCAGGCTTTGGCTGCTGATATGCCAGCCCGGGTTATTAAGACCGGCATGCTAGCCAGCGAAGAGCAAATAAAGATTCTGCTCAACTACATAAACGACGTCTGGCTGGTGGTGGATCCCGTTGCGGTCAGCACCAGTGGTTATCGCCTGGCCGATAACGCCGTGTTGCAGGCTATCCATAAGCATTTGTTGCCGAGAGCCCAGCTGGTCACGCCCAATATCAACGAGCTTCAGTTATTAACAGGGGTGTCGGTCGACAATGAGGAACAGGCCATAACGGCAGCCCGGCAACTGTTGCAGACAGGTGTTCAGGCGGTGGTCGTGAAAGGCGGTCATCTGAATACAGACCTGCCTCAGGTGACTGATTTACTGGTCAGTGCTGATCGGGTTGTCAGGTTCCAGCAACCGCGCATAGCCAATGCGCATGGCCATGGCACCGGTTGCACACTGGCGTCGGTGTTAGCCAGCGCGCTGGCGCTTAATTATCCGCTGGAGGATGCGCTGGTAATGGCAAATGCCTACGTAGCGGCCGGTTTGCATGATGCCGAAGCGGTAGGACAGGGAACCGGTCCGGTGCGACATCATTTGTGGCCCGTTGCGGCACCGCATTTCGCCGCTTATCCCTGGTCACTGAATGAGAAGTCCTCGCTGCCCGATCAGCCGTTCGCGCTGATGCCGCCTGAGCAAATGGGGCTGTATGCAGTGGTGGATTCGGTTGACTGGATACAGCAGCTACTGGAGCAAGGTGTGCGTACTTTGCAGCTGCGTATTAAAACCCCGCTGTCGGCGCAGAAACTGGAGCAGCAGATCGCGCAGACTGTAGCTTTGGGTCGGCAGTACCAGGCCCGTATTTTTATTAATGATTACTGGCAACTGGCCCTTAAATATCAGGCCTATGGTGTGCACCTTGGGCAAGAAGATCTGGCCGATGCGGATTTGCCTGCAATACAGCAGGCAGGCCTGCGGTTGGGTATTTCCACGCATGGCTATTTTGAAATCCTGCGCGCCAAAGCATTGCGCCCTTCCTACATCGCACTGGGTCATGTATTCCCGACCACTACCAAACAAATGCCCAGTCAGCCGCAGGGCCTGGGTCGTTTAGCGGATTATGCAGCTTTGCTCGGCGACTACACCACGGTAGCTATTGGTGGCATTGATCTGCTCAGGGTAAAACCTGTGCTGGCAACGGGAGTGGATGGTGTGGCTGTCGTTCGGGCCATTACTGAGGCTGCTGATATAACTCAGGCCGTCGAGGAGCTGACAGATGCTTTCGGATGAAGACTTTTTACGTTATAGCCGTCAGCTCATGCTGCCGGATTGTGGGGAAGCCGGAATACTGCGTTTGCAGGCGTCGAGAGTGGTTATTGTCGGGCTGGGAGGCCTGGGTTCAGTAGCCGCCAGTTACCTGGCGGGTGCTGGTGTAGGCGAACTGATACTGATTGATCATGACCGCCTGTCATTAAGCAATTTACCTCGTCAGCCGCTCTACGATCTGGAAGGGTTAAAGCAAAGCAAGGCCGATCTTGCCCGTAAGCGACTCTTGAGTCAGAACCCGAATGTCCGTATTGAGGCCGTTGCGCAGGCTTTGAATGCTGCCAATGCAAAAAAATTGCTGGGCGGTGACATAGATGCGGTGTTGGATTGCACAGATAATATGGCCACCCGTCAACTGGTCAACCAAAGTTGCCAAAAGTATCGACAGGTACTCTTCAGTGCCGCCGCTATTGGTTATCAGGGCCAGTATATAGCCTTGCATCCGCAGTCAGGCAAGGGTTGTTACCATTGTCTGTATCCGGATGTGGATTTGCCTGCGGAGTCTTGTTCCAGTGCCGGTGTGATGGGGCCTGTTGTCGGCATGTTAGGTGCCTTGCAGGGCCTGCAGGCAATTCGTTTCTTGCTGGGGCAAAAGGTGCAGTGGTCACAGTTACAACTATTTGACGGTCACCAGCTGCAATGGCAGTCCTTTGCGGTTCCTCAGATCAATGATTGCCCAGCTTGTTCTTTTCATCATCAGGAGGTTTCCAGTGCAGATAATCTTTAACCAGCAGCGCCTGGAAATTAGCACCGGGTTAAGCATCAGCGCCCTGCTTGAGCAGCAGAATATACCAATACAAGGAGTTGCGGTTGCGGTTAACAATGAAGTGATACCTCGTAGTCTGTGGCAGGAGGTAGGTATTCAGGAACAGGATCAGGTCGCGGTTTTTCAAGCCGTCGCGGGAGGTTAACAAAATGACATGGATGATTGATGGTGTTGAATTGCAATCGCGGCTGCTCAGCGGCAGTGGTAAATTCGGATCCGCTTCGCTCATGCGTGCGGCGCTCGAGGCAAGCGGTACCGAAATAGTCACGCTGGCGTTAAAACGTATTGAGCATGATATGCAAAGCGACGACATGTTGAGCGCAACAGCTGACTTGCCGTTGCACCTGTTGCCCAATACCTCAGGTGCGAAAGATGCTAAAGAGGCCATTTTCGCCGCGCAGCTGGGACGTGAGTTATTGCAGACGAATTGGGTCAAGCTGGAAATTCATCCCGACCCCAGACATTTATTACCCGATCCGGTGGAAACCTTATTAGCGGCTGAGCAGCTAGTTAAACAGGGTTTTACGGTATTGCCTTATTGCCACGCAGACCCGGTTTTATGTAAGCGTTTGCAGGAGGTAGGTTGTGCGGCTGTGATGCCGTTAGGTTCGCCGATCGGGTCCAATCAGGGACTGCAAACCCGCGACTTCCTGCAAATTATTATTGAGCAGGCATCGGTGCCGGTCATTGTGGATGCCGGTATTGGAGCACCTAGTCATGCTGCCGAAGCTATGGAACTGGGTGCGGATGCGGTGCTGGTGAATACCGCTATAGCCAGCTCAGGCAACCCTGTGGTCATGGCCCGGGCCTTTGCTCAGGCGGTAAGTGCAGGGCGTCAGGCTTTTGAAGCCGGCCTGGCCGGTCGCCATAACGGGGCTTCTGCATCCAGTCCTCTGACCGCTTTTCTGGAGTAATTATGAGTTTTTATGCGTTATGGCAGGAGCAGGACTGGCAATCCGTACAGCAAAGTGTGTTGGACTGTACCCAGGGCGATGTGGAGCAGGCCTTGCAGCGTCAGGGTAAACGAACGGTGGAAGATTTCATGGCGTTGATCTCGCCTGCGGCGGACGCTTATCTGGAGCCGCTGGCACAACTATCAGCACAGTTAACCCGGCGTCGTTTTGGCCATACTATGCAGCTTTTTATTCCGCTGTATCTGTCTAACTTGTGTGCCAACGACTGCTCCTATTGTGGCTTTTCGATGAGCAATGCTATTCAGCGGAAAACCCTCAATGAGCAGGAGGTGGAAGCTGAATGCCGGGCGCTTAAAAAACAGGGTTTTGACTCCGTTTTGTTGGTGACCGGTGAACACGAACGTAAAGTGGGCATGGCTTATTTCAGGACGATGTTGCCCGTAATCAGCCGTTATTTCAGCCATATTGCTATGGAAGTACAACCGCTGAGTGAGGCCGAATATGCGGAACTGCGGTCGCTCGGGGTAGCGTCTGTGCTGGTGTATCAGGAAACCTATAATGAGCAGGTATATGCTGAACACCATTTGCGTGGGCGTAAACAGGATTTTAAATGGCGGCTGCAGACACCTGAGCGTATCGGTCAGGCAGGTATCGATAAAATCGGGCTCGGAGCCTTGCTTGGGTTGACCGACTGGCGTACTGACAGTGTGGCGACAGCAATGCATCTGCGTTATATGCAGAAACATTACTGGCGTAGCCGTTATTCGGTTTCGTTCCCAAGGTTGCGGCCTTGCGCTGGTGGCGTCGAGGTGGCAGCCGAAGTTAATGATCGGCAACTGGTGCAGTTGTTGTGTGCATTTCGTTTATTTGATGCGGAACTGGAACTGAGTTTGTCGACTCGGGAGTCGGCTTATTTCAGAGATCATGCAGCAACTCTGGGGGCGACTCACTTTAGTGCGGGTTCGAAAACTCAGCCCGGCGGTTATGCTGATCAGGCGATTGCTCTGGAGCAATTCAGTACTGAAGATAATCGGTCGCCACTCCAGGTTGCAGAGGCTCTGCAGAAGCAAGGCCTGCAACCGGTATGGAAAGACTGGGAGTTGGGCTTAAGTTAGTTCAGATAGCGTTGCATGATGGTGTCATAGGCACCGCTGTCATGAAGTTCCTGCAGGGCTTCATTGAAAGCTTCTACGCGATCTTCATCTACAGAGTCACGGCTGAACATGACATAAATATCAGAGGCATCCAGTTCAATTGGATAGGCCTCGATATATTCATGTAAGCCTTTGCGGCGTATCAGCGAATACCCCACTGCTTCGTCCTCCAGGAAAGCGTCGACATCAAGATCCAGCAAACGCACCAGATTGAATTCGCCCATCATGGCGCCGACAAAATTATCGCGGTAGTTTTCATTGTTAATTAGCTGATGGGTTTCTTCGCCATAATAGTATTCGTTAACGATGCCAATGCGTCGTTCTTCTTCGATGAAACCCTCAAGTGTCGATGCGGAATAACGGTGTTCTTCACCTGAACGAATAAAGAGCACAAATTGCTCTTCCCGATAAGGTTCTGAGAAATGCGCGAAATCTTCCCGAGCTTCGGTTTTTGAGGCTCCCATAACAAAGTCAATGTCGCCGGACTGCAGCCAGCTTAATAAGTCAACCCAGCTGCCCTGCTGCAAATTGAGCTCACAGTTCATGCTCTGCATGGTTGCTTCAGCTACTTCGACATCAAGGCCTCGCGGGATGTCACCGATATCAAGGTATTGATAGGGTTCCCAGGCTTCATAGCCCATAGTGAGCTCGCAATCCGTGGTGTCTGGATGATAATCGACAACCTCTACCTGATCGGGTCGTTCGCTTTCCTGCATCAAGGTTGGATCGTCGTTGTCTGGTTCTTGTCCCGGATCATACTCGGGTGGTGGAGAACAGGCTATCAGAATACAGCTTACTAATAGGCTGAGAAAAAGCGGTAATTTTTTCATAGCTACCTCTCAACTCAAAATGTGTACCCTCACTATAGTAAAGGAATTGAAAACTGACACCTTTACACAATATTAGCGAAACAGGTTGAGGTACATACGCTCTGCATAGTCATCGGTCATGCCTGCAATATAATCGCAGAGCACTCGATTGGCAGCCTGTTCGCCGTTTTCATGAAATGCTTCTTCCCAGCGTTTACGGGTATTGCGGGGCAACAGACGGGTGGGTTCGGTGTGAAAAGCGCTGAACAGGTTCAGTAGCATATTCTGGCTACGATAACGCAGTTGCTGAATTGACGGCTGATTAATGACGTATTCAAAAACCACCGCTTTGAGCGCATCCAGCAGTTTTCTTTCTTCTTCCGGCAGGCTGGCGTTATAACGAATTAATGGTTCGCTGGCGCCTGGTAAGGCTTCGGTGATGTGAATACAGGTGACAAAAATATTCACCAGTGCCCCGACCGCATTTTTGCGCAGATGATGAGTGTCGGAAAACAGCTGAAGGCTTAACTCATCGAGCAATTCACGCAATGCTGGACTGAGTTGAGTTACCACCGGGCTCATAAATTGATCCCAGTCGGCAGCTGCGAGAGTACCGGTCACCACGGCATCTTCAAGATCATGCACGCCATAGGCGATATCGTCCGCCAGCTCCATTAAAGAGGCATCGAAAGACTTGTAACGCGAGCGCTGCCAGGGGCTTTGTTGCAGTTGTTCGGTACTTTGAAATAATGCTTTGTCTGTTTCTGATAACGGTGCCAGCACCCAGTCAAGCAGGTCAGCATCATCTCTGAATATGGCTTTGGCAGGTTTCCACTGAGCCAGACTGCCAGGGTTTTGCATATTGTCTGGTGGGGTTAATTCAGGCATCAGCACCGGGTATTTCAGCAAACCTAATAAAGTACGGCGGGTCAGGTCCATGCCGTGCTGCTGGTGATAAGACTCCAGCCGGCCAACAATCCGAAATGTCTGTCCGTTGCCTTCAAAACCGCCTGCGCCCAGCATTTTGAAATTAAGCGCGGTTTCACCACCATGACCAAAAGGCGGGTGGCCAATATCATGCGCCAGGCAAAGGGCTTCCATCAGGTTGTCGTCAGGTAGTAAGGTACGCTGTTCCTGACTGCTTATGTGCTCCAGCTGATTAATCAGTGAAGAACCTATCTGTGAAGCTTCCAGCGAATGCGTCAGGCGGGTGCGGTAAAAGTCGTTTTCACCCACATTCATAATCTGAGTTTTGGATTGCAGGCGGCGAAATGCGGCGGAGTGCAGAATACGGGCTCGATCCCGTTGCCATACCGTACGAAGATCACCCTGACGTTGCTGATTAGGGCCAGAACGACGTTGTTGCCAGATATCCTGCATTACATAAACCGATTGAGAACTGATAGCTATATGCTACTGCACCCGGCGAGCGGCGGCAATCAGATAACCGCTATGGCTGTTGGTTGTCGGCAGGTTTTGGTGATCCTGGTTAGGCTAACTACGTATTTCTTTACTCAGACTAAATCAGCATCCGTTACAATGGTTTGATTTTTAAAATATCTGACGTCTGTCAGATAGCCGCAAAAAGAAGGAATGAGCGTAGTGAGCAAAACCCAAACTGCCGTTATTTTTGGTCAGGGTCCATTAACTATTAAAGATGTTGATGCCGTAGCGACCCAGGGCTGCCCTGTAGCATTGTCCGAGGATCCTGCTTTTGCGCAACGTATTGCAGCGGGTGTCGCTTTTCTGGATAAACTGCTGACTGAAGATGGAGTGATTTACGGGGTTACTACCGGATATGGCGATAGCTGTACTGTGGCGGTTCCTTTGCATCAGGTGAATGAGCTGCCGTTACACCTGCTGCGTTTCCATGGATGTGGCCTGGGCGATTACTTTAACGAGCAGGAAAGCAGGGCTATTCTGGCGGCGCGTCTGGCGTCACTGACTCAGGGGTATTCCGGCGTGAGCTGGGGGTTGCTGGAGCGTTTGTGTGAATTATTAAATCGCAATATTATTCCGCGCATTCCGCAGGAAGGTAGTGTGGGCGCCAGTGGTGATCTGACGCCTTTATCTTATGTGGCCGCTGTGATTTGTGGTGAGCGTGATGTGTTTTATGAGGGGCAAATAAGACCGGCGGCTGAAGTGCTGGCGGAAAACGATTTGCAGCCTTTGCAGCTGAGGCCCAAAGAAGCGCTGGCTATTATGAATGGTACTGCAGTGATGACAGGTTTGGCTTGCCTGGCGTATCAGCGCGCCGATTATCTGACCTGTTTATCCAGCCGTATAACTGCTTTAGCTAGCCTGGCGTTGCTGGGTAACAGCAATCATTTCAATGAAAAACTTTTCAGCGTTAAGCCGCATGCCGGTCAGCAGCAGGTAGCTGGCTGGATACGTAAAGATATGAATCATCAGTCCTACCCACGTAACTCAGAGCGTTTGCAGGATCGTTATTCGATTCGTTGCGCTCCTCATGTGATAGGGGCTCTGCGGGATGCGCTGCCCTGGTTCAGAGAAACCATTGAGAACGAACTGAACAGCGCTAATGATAATCCTATTATTGATGGCGAAGGCGAGCAGGTGCTGCATGGCGGGCACTTTTACGGCGGCCATATTGCGATGGTGATGGATGCCATGAAAACGGCGGTGGCAAACCTGGCTGATTTGCATGATCGGCAGATGGCATTGCTTATGGACACTAAATATAATCAGGGTTTGCCGCCTAACTTGTCGGCGTCCAGTATTGAGCGCAGCACTTTAAACCATGGTTTTAAAGCGGTGCAGATTGGCTGTTCAGCGTGGACGGCGGAAGCCCTTAAACTGACCATGCCAGCCAGCGTATTTTCGCGGTCCACGGAGTGTCATAATCAGGATAAGGTCAGCATGGGCACTATAGCTGCGCGCGATTGCCTGCGTATTCTGCAGCTTACCGAGCAGGTGCTGGCGGCGAGCCTGATGAGTGTGCAGCAGGGTGTACGCCTGCGCATGGCTAAGGCTGAACTCGACGAGGTCAGTTTACAGTCAGATGTGCGGCAGATGCTGACGCAGTTAAGTGAGCAAATAGAGCTGCTAGCGGAAGACCGAATGCTTGAACATGAATTGCGCCAGTTAGTTTCACAGATACAGCAACGGCATTGGCACCTGTATGAGGACTTAGCCTGATCGTATCAGGTTACGTCCTGCTGACTTGGCTTGATAGAGTGCCTTATCAGCCCGCTCAATAGTAGCTTCAGCAGTGTCCTGTGGTCGTAGCATAGTGACCCCCATACTTAGTGTGACCAGGCCATGTTCACTGTGTTGATGCTCAATATTAAGAGCCTCTATGCGCTGACATAGTTGGTGGGCAATTTTTTCTGCCTGCTCCGCTGTTTCGGCATCCACTAATATGGCAATCTCTTCTCCCCCATAGCGATAAACCCTTACATTGTCGGGCTTGTTCAGGGTACTGGCGATGTCCTGCAGCACATGGTCGCCTGCCTGATGCCCGTAATTGTCATTAAAAGCTTTGAAGTGGTCGACATCAGCAAGCAAAAGAGCGCAATTAACAGGTGCGGGCCGACTGAGCTGTAGTTCCAGATCGCGATCGAAAGCACGCCGGTTTAAAATGCCAGTAAGGCCATCCATGTGCGCTATCGCATCCAGTTTTTGATTAGCGCTGGCGAGCGCTGCGGTACGTGCCTGTACGGCTCGTTCTAAAGTCGACTGGTGCTCAAGGATGCGTTTCGCCATATCCTGAAAAGAACGGGCGAGCAGACCGATTTCACTCTTTTTCCCGGTCAGTTCATGCTCACCATCGGCTACCTCCTGATAGCGCTGCTGGCCGACCAGATTAGCGGCGTTAGACAATTGCCGCAAAGGCATAGAAACTCTGTAATTTACGAACACGTAAACCACCAGTAACACCATGATCAGCAAGGTCAGACTGAGCACGGCTACCCGCAGGGGAGTTTGCATGGATGCCTGCTGAATCAACTGGCGCGGGAAAATAGTCACATGCCACCACTCCGGACCGGCAATCATAGTCGCAATGACGAAGTTATCGCTCGCTTCCTTTTCGAGGATCTGCACCGGAGTATTATGGGCCGGCGGGTTGTTTTCGAGCAGCTGGTAAACTTCTTCATAGATTGGGTTTTGTAACTGGTCGAGACTCATAATGCCTTTTTTCTGCATGGAGGATGACAAGTCTTCGGGTGTCGCTATCAGTTCACGATTCTGATTAAAGATCATATGAGAGACTCCATCACGATCGCTGCGAACCAGACGTTCCATAACGTCAGTCAGGTAAATGTCATGACTGGCGCTTATCAGATGGCGCCCCTGCAGGTCAGTGGGTCGCTGGTAAGTAATGACCCACTCCCGGGCCGACTCATCGAAATACAGTCCGGTCCAGTTGGGTTCGCGTTCAGGATTATGTGATTGCAGAGTCGAGCGCACCACTGCATAGGCGGTAATGTCGAGGGTGGGCGAAGCAAGCAACCCCCAGGCACTGTCCTGAGAGTAAATAAGGAGCACATTTTCCGGCATGCTGATATGGGTGTTGGCGACCAGATGTTGCCATGCCGGGCCATACTGCGCTAGTGTTTCCAGTGCAATGACGATACGTGATTGAAGCTCTGTATCTATAGCTTCGTTCCGTGGCCCCGCAAAAGCACTGAGGTATTGCCAGTATTGCTGTTCGGTTGCTAAACCTTCATAAAAAGCGGCGCGCAGACGCATTACGCCAGGGTCAGTCTCTTCAAACCAGTCTTCGTATTGTTGCACTAACGAAGTATCGCCTTGTTTACGCTGGTAACGTTGCAAAAAAGCATTTGCCAGAATGTCGGCATTTTGTTCAGCAATACGAAATATCTTGGCTTCGCGCTCAATTCGCTGGGAGGTTGTATTTACCATATTGCTGAGTTGTTCGCTTTTAGCTTCCGTATAGGTTTGCCAGAAGCTGATGCCGGTAATAATAAAAACCAGCAGTGTCGACCATAGTGAAATGCTGACCAGCAATCGTGTTGTCAGCCTGCGTGTCAGCGCGGTACGTCGCCGCTCTGCGCGCTTAGTTGCCAAGATAGTTATCCAGTAACCGTTGCCATTCAGCGCTCGACGTAACATCCAGCAAGATTCTGTTCACCGGTTCAACCAGGTCACTGCCTTCGGTCAACGTGAGCGCATAGTTTTGCGGCATAAAGGTATTGGGCAGAAGCATCAGGTCGCTGCCGAAACGCTGACGTAACTGATAACTCAGTAGCGGTGCGTCATATACCACAGCATCAATTTCATTGTCGGCCAGACCTTCGAGGGCCTCGGGTAGTGTGGCGTAAGCCTGGTATCTGATAAACCGCTGGTCCAGATAATCGGAAGTAAAAGAATTAGGTAACGTCCCGACGCGTACCCGGTCTAGCTCGCCCGGCCCTTCTATTTTACTGGCAAGTTGATTAACTGTCAGCGAGGAGGCAATGGATGCGGTAAAGCTGGAAATAATAATGACGCAGGTGAACATCCACACCAGTGACACGACACGACCTCCCAGGGAGCGCGGTGATTTATCACCATAACCGACGGTGGTCATAGTGACGGCGGCCCACCAGAAGCCGGAGCCTATACCTTTAACCGGATCCCGACTGAATTCTTCGGTATTGTGCTTACGTTCAAAGATCCATAACAGAACCCCTGAAAGTAGTAGAATCGCCGCCAATGCGAGCATTACACTGGCAAATTCTGTGGTGAAAAAACGCTGCGAAACGGCCCACCAGCCGGGTGTATCCTGCTGCCTTAGTGCAATCGCCAGGCCTGCGTTATGGAAGGGTTGGCTAAAGTCGAGAAAGCGTTCACGTTCTGCCGTGACGGTAAGTGGGCCCAGGCCGACGTCATACTCCATATCACGCATACCAGAAAGAAGAGATTCCAGGCCTGCAGGCTGATATGCAAAGTCGAGATCCAGTTGGCTGGCAATGCGTTCCCATAACTCTATGGTAATGCCAGCATAGCTGCCATCCGGGCGTTCGATTACGAAGGGTGCGCCGATCCTGACTGCGACCTGAAGAGTTTCTTCCGGTAGCTCGAATTCGTGGTCGGCGGTAATCGTCTGGTTAGCCGAAGCATTCAGATTCAGGCTAACCAGGAAAACAGCTGTTAATAGAGTCCAGATTTTCATGCGCTACCCTGATTTATTTATTATGCCTCTAGCATAAGCAATAAATCAGTAGAGGTCACGCAGGTAACGGTTTTGCTCCTGCATAATGCTGATCACATGGTTACCCACTATTTCCCTGAGTGCCTCATCGACAGCCTGGCCCATGCCATTTTTACAACCACAGACATAAACCGCAGCACCAGCCATTAACCAGCTACGCAGTCGGGGCGCCTGCTCATGCAAAATATCCTGTACGTAACGTGGACGTTTAGGGTCACGAGAAAAAGCACGGTCTTCGCAGAGTAGCTGGCCGCAGCTCTGCATTGAGCGGGTTTCGGCACAAAAAATACGGTCACACGATGGGTCCCGCTCTCCGAAAATAAGCCATTGACGACTGCCGGGTAAGTGGCTTCGTTCACGTAATAAGGCGCGCAGGCCAGCCATACCACTACCATTGCCAATCAGGATTAAGGGAGTCTTCACAGGTACCGAACTGAATGCGGGGTTAGGCCGGATGCGCAGTTTCACCTGGCTGCCGCCGTCAGCGCGTTCGGTTAACCATCCGGACCCCTTACCCAGACGACCATCTGGCAAAAGCATCTGACGCACGACCAGATCCAGTCGCTCATCCTGCACCACGGAAGCAATGCTATAGGTGCGCAAATCGCCATCGGGAAGGCGAATGTCAATCAGATCGCCAGCCCGCCATTCGGGTAACTGGCCGTTCAAGGGGTGCAAACCTAAATGAAACAGAGGTGCGCCCGGACTGCCTTCATTGATACATTCACGATGTATCAGGCGCCAGTCGGTAAAGTCATGACTGTCCTGTAGTTCAATATTAAATTGTTGCTGAAGTAATTGTGACCAGAGTTCCAGATCGGAGCGATGCATGCGGTCAACTTTGATAATGGAACGTATAGGGTTGCCCTGCAATCGTTGCAGTCCGGCGTATAACTCTTCGCCGAAAGCACAGTAATCCGGATAGCTTTTGTCGCCAAGCGCTAACACCGCATATTTAAGGTGGGGTAAGCGCAGTTTGCTGGCCGAACTGATAAAGCGGCGCTTAAATTTCTGGCCATTATCCGGAGGTTCACCGACACCATAAGTACTGACTATAAAAAGCGCCTGCTGCACATCTTTCAACTGCTGTTCATCAATGGCATCCAGTTCCTGCAGTCGTATCTGAAAATGAGCAGAGAGTTGAGCCGCCGCCTGCTCAGCGAGTAGTTGAGCCTGTCCGCTTTGGCTGGCCCAACCAATGAGCAGAGGTTCTTTGTGACTGTTGTCACTGCTTGTTGCTACCTGCAGTGCGTCGCTCAGGCGTTTGGATAACGCCTGCTGTGGACGGCGCAGTAACCAGAAGCTGGTTACCGCCCACAGCGAGATCAGGACACCTGCAATGACCTGACTATCCATAGATTACCCCGGGAAAACTTCGAAGGTAGCTGTGTAGCTGCCCTGGCGAGTGGTAGCTGGTGGCTGTGCATTGTCATCGCTGTAACGCGCGGAGAACCAATACATACCAGCATGCGGCCAGTTTACTTGCAGCATGCCCTGCTCATCGGTGACCAGTTCAATGGCGTCCTGCTGATCGCGATAACGCATGCCACCGGCAAGAATGGAGACTTCAGCACCGACAGCGGGTTCGCCGTCTATGAGCAGTTGAAAGTTGGCGGTTTCTCCGGCAAAAAGGTCGTTAGGATGGGTGTGAGCTTTAAACTCAAGGCCCTGACCTACCGGTTCGATCACAGCAAAGTCCGGTGCTCCGGCAGTAATAAAGGTTTCAATACGACGTGAGGATATACTTACCTGCAAGTCGTCTGCGTCCTGAGGCACTTCGCGGGCAAAGGCTTCGTCATCAGGTTGTTGTCCACGCCCTGGGAAAAAGCCCCGGGAGCCGTCTTCATTGGTCCAGCGCGCGCTTAATCCATAACTGGCGGTATATACGCGGTAAGTTCCCGGTTGTTCCAGTTGCAGATCAAATACGGTGCGATAACGTCCGCTGTGCAGATTTTGCGGATCCATTAACTCGCCGTCAGCACCTTGTACCTGAATAGAATCTGCGCCCATGGCGCGATAGTCCGTGTGGAAAATGTCATTGGAAATAGCGGCGTCTACGGTAACCCAGGGACTATCGCCGGCGAGCACTGTAGAACCGGGCAATACCCAGGCGCGGTGCGCATGAGCTGGGGCCGATAAAACGCCGGCCAGAATAAGGCAAAGGGGAATAATTTTGTGTTTCATAAGAGAAGTCCTTTTGTTTAATGGTTAAATTTTAAAGATTGATAGATAAAGTAATGTTGCCGAGTTCGTTTTCGCCTTGTACGGATTGGCTGAAAGATTGCTGTAACGGCCAGCTAAAAGGGATTTGCAGGAGTTCGCGGCCACCGACTTCACGGGAGGCCTCGATGACCAGCTGGTAATCACCTTCTGGCAGACTGGAAAAGTCATAGTCGGCATCAGTAAACGTCAGGCTGTGGGTGCCAGGCGCACGCGTAGCACCACTGAGTCCATCTACCGGTAAGTCCAGAGTGCGACCACTGCGACGCCACCACTGGCGCAGATCTTTTAACCATTGCTCACCCTCTTGGTTGCGCATCGCAATGTCGTACCAGACCGTTAAATCAGTAACCCGCTGCTGACGTTCATCCGCTATCCAAATCGCCACATAAGGGCGATGGTACTCAGCCACATTCAGGCGCGGTATTTCGACCTCAACCTGCATGGTACTGGCTTGAGTGGCGAGTGGCAGAAGCAGGCTGCTGAACAGGGCAGCACTGATAATGGAAGTTTTGAGCATAGTGAAAAGTCCTTATCCGTTATGACTAAATAAAAGCAGTAAAAGAATCGGTGCCAGCAGGCCCAGCGACGTCAGGGGCCAGGTAGAAGGCCGTTTTGATGAATGTCGCTGTAGCAATACAAGGCCTGTGATCGCAAAGATGACGCAGGCCAGCGCTGTCAGATCAATAAAGAGTGACCAGGCGGCTCCTGTATGGCGGCCTTTGTGCAGGTCATTGAAATAGGATATCCAACCACGGGAAGTGACTTCATACAGCACTTCACCATTTGCAAAGTCGATACTGAGCCAGGCATCTCCGCCGGGTCTGGGCATGCTCAGATAAAAATCATGAGGGCTCCACTCGGCGCCGCTACCGGCAATGGAAACATTCAGCTCATCGCGTATCCACTGGTCGACGTTGGCCGGTACCTCGGGTTCGCTTTGCTGCAACTGTTCAAGCAGCGCCTGAGGCATTTCAACAATATGCTCTGTGACTTTCGGCGTAGCTTCAATGCTGGCGGCATGATTCAGGGTAAAGCCGGTTATTGCAAATAAGAGTAATGCCGCCAGGCACAACGCAGAGCTGATCCAATGCCACTGACGAACTGAGCCGAGATAATTTCGAACCATTTTTAACCTAAATGATATTTATTCGTATTTGATGTGGACAATATAAATGATAGTCATTATCATTTGCAAATCTTTTCGTAGGTTCAACATAAATAATTGCAGGAGAGCAACAATGAAGTCATTGCATGTAACTGCCGTCGCGACGGCAGTCGCGCTGGTTCTTGGAAGCGGAGCGGTATCGGCTAAAGGCGGATTAAGCGAAGAAGAGCTGGCGCGCATGGAAGTAATGGTAGTGACCGCATCAGGATTTGAGCAAAAACTGACTGATGCTCCCGCCAGTGTTAGCGTTATTAGTCGTGAAGAGTTACAGAACCGCCCTTATAGCGGACTCGCCGATGCTCTGCGCGATCTGGAGGGCATTGATGTCGGTGCCGGACAGGATAAAAACGGTAATATCAGTGTGACTATGCGTGGCTTACCTGCAAATTATACGTTGATTCTGATTGATGGCCGCCGGCAAAGCGATGTGGGCAATATAGGGCCGAATAACTTCGGCAATAGCCAGTTTATGTACATGCCTCCGCTGGAAGCGATTGAGCGTATTGAAGTCGTGCGGGGACCTATGTCGACGCTCTATGGGGCCGACGCCATTGGCGGCGTTATTAATATTATTACGCGTCGTAACCTGGATACTTTTCATGGCAGTGTAACCGCAGGCGCCACAGTACAGCAGGACAGCCAGTATGGCGATGATTCCAATCTGGATGTGTATCTGACTGGACCGTTAATTAAAGATCGGTTGAGCATGAGCCTGTACGGCAGCATCTTTACCCGTGGCGATAGTGAGCCGGGTTATGAGGACGAACTGCCGTTGCCTGATGGCAGCACCTGGTCAGACAGTGGCAGTTTTGGCGACCGTAAAGTGGTCGGCGCTAAAATCTGGAACAGTGGCGTTAACCTGACGTTTACCCCGGCTGAAGCCCATGATTTTATTCTTAGTTATGATGTGGCTCGACAGCGTTATGATAATACAGAAGGCCAGGTAGGTACTCTGGATGCTCCGGAAAGTTTATGGCGCGCCAGTAATGGCTCGGTTCAGCCTCGTGTAGGTTATACCCCTCATCAACGTGTGGAACGCGAGCAGCTGGTACTTTCTCATATAGGTCGCTGGGAGCATGCCACGACAACCACCCAAATTACTCGCAGCACCAGTGAAAACCTGGGTCGTTCACTACCGCTGAATGTGACTGAGCGTGCTGGCGTGCAGGCCATGTGGGACCAGGCCGTGGAAGATCAGGGCGTGAACAGACCTGAATTAACAGATGAGATTCGTGCTCAGCTGGAAGCTGACTTTTTACCGCGCCCTTTGCGCGCGTTGTCGATTGAAAATCTGATCGTAGACACCAAAGCAGAAAGCCAGCTAGGTGCGCACTTCTTTGTGATCGGCGCGCAGTATTTTGATGCAGATATGGAAGATGGTGTATTTGGTATGTATGGACAAGGTACTGAAGAGGGCGTTGTACAACGTCACCGTCAGTGGGCTGTATTTGCTGAAGATAATTGGGATATTCTACCGGACCTGACGCTGACCTATGGTTCCCGTTATGACAACCATCAGGTGTTTGGTAGCCAGTTAAGCCCGCGCCTTTATCTGACCCAGCGTGTGGGTGCCGATTGGACCTTTAAAGGGGGCGTTAGCACGGGTTACAAAACTCCTGAGCCTAATCAGTTATTCCCAGGGATTGTAGGTTTTGGTGGCCAGGGGGTATTTCCTATGGTGGGTTCTCCGCACTTGCAGCCTGAAACTAGCATTAATTATGAAGCGGCCGCCTATTACGACAACGGCTATAATTTCAATGCTAACCTGACGGTTTTTTATAATGATTTCGAAGATAAAATCATTCGTCAGGACGACCTGCCCAACTGTGAAGTGGTGAGCTCAGATGAGCGTTGTGTGGATATCGGTGAGGGCTGGGCAGACTTAGGTTATACCCGGTTCAGCCAGAGTCAGAATATCGATAAAGCAGTCACTCAAGGGGTTGAGGTCGCTGGCCGCTATGCCTTCACCGATGCCTGGTCGCTGCGCGCCAACTACACCTATACCGACAGTGAAGTGCGCAGTGGTGCCGATGCCGGCTTACCACTGGTGAACACACCATCACATATGTTCAACAGTAATCTGCGCTGGCAGGCTACTGAGAACTTCAGTCTGAGTCTGTTAGCAGAAGTGCGCGGAGAGCGTTTCCGGGGTATAGCTAATGTGGCAGGTCCGCAGGGGCCGGAAGCACAGAAGCTTTATTATAAACCTTATGAATTGTTGCATTTGGCGGCTCAGTATCGCTTCAGCGATAACCTGCGTTTCAATGCCCGTATTAACAATTTGCTGGATGAGGATTTGTCGAGCCGCACCTGCTTACTGGCGGAAAGCGAAAGTGAGTACCAGTGCAGCGCGGATTACAATACAACGGAGCGGGCGCGTAGCTTCTGGGCCTCGGTGAACTACCAGTTCTAAGCTTTAGATAAGTGATTTTATTTGTTAAGCAGCAGAAGGAACCCGGCACAGGCCGGGTTCTTTTTTTACATAATCTTGGTTTCACCTGAACGATTAAACTGAGGTAGACTGGAACAAATAATTAACCAGCGCATTTCACTTATATGTCTCAATTACTGCGAATTATTATGATTAACGGGCACATGCCCGGTATCGTTGAGCTGGCTCTGGACGGGCATAGCAATATCTGCGGCACCAACGCGTCCGGTAAAACCACCTTGCAACGTATGGTGCCGGTGTTCTACGGCGAGCAGCCGAATCGGGTGGTGCCTAAAACCCGCGATCGCTTTGATGTGTATTACCTGCCTTACCAGAATAGTTATGTGGTTTATGAATATAGCCGGGCTAATGGTGACCGTGCCCAGGTGGTGCTGACTAAAGGTTCAGATGGCGTAGATTACCGGTTTGTTGATGCACCTTATGCCCCTGAACAGTATTTGCAGGAAGAGCTGGAGGGCGTCAGAGCAGTTAGTTACGCCGACTGGGGACAGGCCTTGCGCCGGGCCAATATTGATAGCAGCCATAAAATAGGCGCTACCAGTGAATACCGCAGTATTATTCAGAATGACATTGCCGCCATGCGTGGCAACCGCAAAGACGGCATTAAGCTGCGTCAACTGGCGGCTCGTTATGCTTTAGTGCAATCGCCTCAGCGCCTGCGTCATATTGAAAAGCTGGTCAGTGCCGTGCATGCCAAAGAAGGTAAAATGGATACCTTAAAAAGCATGTTGGCAACTATTCTGGAAGAAGATGGCCACAAGCGCCCGGAGAATACTTTTAAACCCGCCCGGATTCGCACCTGGATTCAGGAAATGCGTCAGTACATGAATCAGGAGGAGCTGCAGAAGCAGTTCTCAGTGGTGCAGCAAACCGCCAGCGATGTAGAGGATAACCTGGCGATATTATGGCAGTTAAAACCTTTGCTGGAGCAGGACCTGGGCGAGCAGAAACAGGCACGCGCTGATGCTGAGCAGTCCCTTCAACAGTGCACTCACAAACTAAATGATAGCGAAGCTGAATATAAAATTCAGCAGCGGCAAGCTAACGATGAGCTGGCCGAGGTGAAGGCGGAACTGTCTCAGCTACAAAGCCGCTTAGATGACCTGCAGGACCGCTACGAGAAGTATCAGGAGCGGGACATGGACGGGCTGCAACGGGATACCGAAAAGTTGTCTTTATGGCGTGAAGAACTGCTTGAACTTGGTGAGCAGTATAAACTGATGATGGAAAAGCATGACGATGCTCAGCGCAAGCTGGATGAGCATAAAATGAAATTGCAGGACGCATTGCAGCGGCTGCAAAGCAAAAATCAGCAACGTATTCACGCAATCCGTCAGCAGCAGGATGAGGTACGTGATCGCCAACAAACTACCTTGAGTGAATTGCAGCAGGAGTATCAGCAACAGCTGGATGCGCAGCATGCGGAGTTCCAGAATCAACTGCAGGAAGTCAGTGCTCAATTGGCTGCTGTGAAGACCCAGTTACAGTTGTCACCTTTGACCAGTGCTGAACAGGAAGAAGTGGTGCAGGTCGACGCCCGCATGGAAGAGGCGCAGCAACAGCTTAACTTAAGTAACAGTGCGGTTGAGCGCGCGCAGCGCGAATTTGAGCAGAGTCGCCAGCAACGCGTGCAAAAAGACAGTGATTTGACTCAGGCACGCCAGGCTTTGCATCAGGTTGAAAAAGAGCAGACTGAACTGCGTAAGCAGCTGAATCCAACGCCTGGTAGTCTGCGTCACTTTTTGCGTCAGCACTATGAAGGCTGGGAGCACAATTTGGGCAAGGTGATTGCGGAACCTTTGCTGCAACGCCAGGATTTGGCACCTGAGCTTGACCCGGGTAGAGAAAAAAACCTGTTTGGTCTGGAGCTGGATCTGGGGGCTATAGAAAGCCCCGAGTATGCCCGCGATGAAAGCTGGATGATAGAACAACTGGAGTCTGTTGAGCAGCGACTGGAAAGCGCCAGTCAACATAAAGAATTGCAGCAAAAAGAGCTGGCACAGGCCAGTCAGCAGGTGAGTGAACAAGAGCAGAAACTGCATCAGTTGCAGCAACAAAAACGCCATGTTGAGCAGGATCTTGAATTTGCCCGGGATGCCAAACAACGACTGCTGGCAGCCCAGCGTGAACTGGTCAAAGAACGCCATGCAGAACTGGCAAAAACGCAGCAACAGTATGAGCAGAAACAGGCCGATTTGCAGCAACAGCGTAGTGAAGTACTGGCCACTATCCGGCATCAACAAAAAGAACAGGAACTGGAGTATAAAGCGACATTTCAGGATGAATTACAACGCTTACAAGAACAACTTGCTGACCTTGAGCTGCAGATAGAAACTAAGCTTAATGCGAACAAAGAAACGCTGAATGAGCTGGAAAAAGCTTTTGCCGAACAGCTCGCTTCAGAAGGGGTTGATAGTAAAAGGCTGCAAAACCTGAAAGCACAGATTCAACAGCATAAAGAGCAGATTCATCAGATCGAATCACGGCAGCAGGAGTTAACCGAGTATCGAGACTTTATGCGCATCGACTGGCAGCACAACCGCCCGCGCTGGATGCAGCAGGAGCAACAGGCAAAAAAAGCCGAGCTGGAAAAAACTCAGCAGCTGGAGCAGTTAAAAAGTGAGTTCGCAGCGCAGGAAAAACAACTTCTGCAGCAGCAAAAGCACTATAAACAGCAGATGCAGGATGCGACTGTGAAGGTGCAGGACCTGAGCTTGCTGGTGCAGCGCCTGGCGGATCTCAGACTGAGTGAAGCTGCAACGGATAACACTATAAGCACGCTGGATCTCAGCGAACGCCTGGGTCGTGCGCATGCCGCGCTTGAGCAACAGGGTAAATTGCAACGTGCTTTGAAAGAGCAGGTGGATAACTTTGAAAGCCTGGTAAGACGCGAAGCCAGTACCGACTTTTTGCAGCTTATGGATCGTGAATATGCAGGCCTGGGTGAGCAGCCTAATGAACAACAGCGCATAGAGGCGTTGCAGGCTTTACTTAAAATTTTGCAGGATCAGCAATTGCAGATTGTTGATCAGGGTAAAAATATAGGTGGCGCGCTGGAGAAATTCTTTATCGTTTTTGACGATATCAACCGCCGGGTTGGTCAGTATAGCCGTCGTTTAACCGAAGTAGTTGGCGATGAATTGAACCTCGAAGGCATCAACCGTTCGGAGGTCAAAATCAGCTCGACTATTGACGAGCTGGGTTTCTGGCAACCTTTGAAAAACCTGACCCGACTGTTTCGTAGCTGGAATGAATCCGGTGCCTTATTGCCGGATAAGGACTATCTGGACACCCTTTCAGATGTTGCGGAATTGCTGCGAGCCGATCAGGAATACAGTCTTGAGTCGCTGCTTAAATTAGAGCTGCACTTAAACGAACGCGGATCTGAATTAGTGATTCGCAATGACCGCCAGTTGCTGGAATCGTCCAGTCATGGCATGGCGTATTTAATTCTCTGCAAGTTTTTGCTTGCCTTCACCCGTTTGCTGCGGGGCGAGAGTGATGTCGTAGTGCACTGGCCGATTGACGAGATAGGTACGCTGGCGTACCACAATGTAGAAAAGCTTTTTGCCGCCTGTGACAGTAATAATATCCAAATTGTTGGTGCCTTCCCGAATCCTGAGTCGGATGTGCTGATGTTATTTAAGCATCGTTATTTAATAGAGCCGCACCCGGAGCAGCCAGGCAAAGGCCAGCTGAAGCGCATTCAACCGCGTATTTCGAGGCTTAGTGAAAAGCTGCAGCAAAAAGCTGCACAGGCGGAGGTGTCGGCATGATGCAACATGGCCCTTTACTGGAAAAATTACTAACCGGTGCTTTTATTTGCGCTATTAGCGACAGCGAGAACTTTCGACGCCTGCAGGACGAGCAACTGCAAGAACAGGTGAGTGATTATCTGAAACCCCTGAACCGGAGGCTGGCGCAAAGCCAGGACGGCAGTGTCTTTTTTGTGGCCTATCAAGAGCTGGATAACCATGCCCGGGAAACGCTGAAGCAACAGTTCAGTCAAACCATCAGCGCCTTATTGCCATTGCTGGAATGGATGCAACTGGTGCAGGAAGCGCTGGGTAAAGACGGCGCGCTGGCGGCTGGCGATACCATTAAACTGCAGGAATTTGCCTTAAAAACCGAAGATAACCAAAGTTTGCGGCAACGCTTGCAGGCGCTGGCGAACGATAAGTTTTTTAATTCTCAGGCCGACGCAGTGGATGCTCAGGTCAAACAAATATTCAAAAGGTTGAAGGAAAATGGCTATTTGCGTCAGCCCCATGGCGACCGTCAGTATTACGAAGTGACCGGTAAAATTGAACATCTGATCGAACTGGTGCGTTTTATTCGTGACGAAGAAAACCTGCCAGTCAGTGAAGAGCCCGAGCAGGAGGAGCTTCTGTAATGGATGAACAGCAGCTGGCCAGTAATCTGCTGAGTCTGGGCAGCGAACGCCTGGCGCTGATTGGCAAACACAGCAAAGCCTTGATGCAGGGTTACCTGAAAGGCGAGATTGACGAAACGCAGTTTTCTGAGCGTGCCTTAAAAAGGCTGGTCAAAGCGCGTCTGTTGTATCAGCCGGATGAAAGTCGCGGCCTGGTGCTGTCGTATCTGCTCAATAACCTGATAGCCAGCATGGTCGAGGACGAGCAACGGCGCAGTATTCATGCTGATACCGCTGACAAATTGGAGAGTATTCGCACTGGGGTGAGTACCTATCGTGAAGCTCAGTATCGGGGTGACTACCCGCGCGCAGAGTTGCAGTTGCAGCTGGTAACCGAGCAGGTGCACAATCTGGCGGGCCAGTTTGAGGAAGCTATTGATAGTTTGTGGCATCGGCTGAATTCCAATTTTGGTTTTGTCAGTAACCTGGCAGATAAGATCCGCGAAAACGAAAGAGCACAAAATCAGATCCGCCGTTTACTGGACGGTTTGTCGCTGATTAATTTCAATGAATTGATTGAACTGGGCGAGGGCAATGCCACTCTGCGCAAGTTGCTGGTCACTCAGCTGCAAACGCGCATGAACCAGCATCACGGTAGCTTGCTGGAAGTGCAAAAACGTCTGGTGCAATTGATGGGACGGTTCAGAGAGCAACAGGCGCGGAGCCTGCTGGTCAGTAACATGGCCGCCTTTTTGCGCCAGCACCCAGGTTTTCAGGTTGGCGATTATGCCTGGCGTAGTCAGGTTCCTGAATTAATTAATCAGGCAGCACCCATACTCCCGGCAGCGGCTATCGCCCTGGACCGAAGTCAGAATTACCCGGCATTGACAGACCTTCTAAAGGCGCTACCAGCACCCGCGAGTAGTGCTACGCCGCCGAGCGAAAACGCGGCGGTTGGCGAAGGGCAAAAGGATGAAGAAGTCGCGGCTCGTCAACAGGCATTGAAAAATGACGTGGAGAGCTTCTATCTGGAAGCTCTGGAGCGTGACCACAGTCTGTCTTCTTTGCAGTATCTAAGCGAGCAGAATTTGGACTGGGACGCCGAAATCTGGCTGTTTCAGGTGCTTGCCGAACATCAGGGTTTGCCTGTACCTCAACGCAAAGTATTTAAACTGCAGCGTGAAGAGGTCCCTGCTCATATTTTTAACGATCTGAGAATTATAGAGGATGTCAGTATTCAGTTTCAGGGGGAACTCTAGGCGTGGCAGAGCTTTCGGCAAAAGCGCGACAAGTGCTGAGTACCTTATATAAGCAGATGCAGCATGCCCAGGCGGTTAAGAAAAAACGTACCCGCTATATTAATGAAATTCTGGATTGGTGTTATCAGGCTGACTTGATTCGCTCCGGTGAGCTACAAGGGCAGTATTTTTATTTTGATAAAACTTTATTAGAGCGTATTGATGCGCTACTGCGCCTGAGTCAGGCCGGTAGCATAACGCATGGAATTCATGGCGATCGTTTGCAGCAGGCGCTGGTTACCAATGCTGAGCATAAAGGCGTCGGTAACAAGCCGAGAGAAAATCGAGTGCTTATCGCAGTATCACAACAAGAAGTCAGTTTGCCTGTTGGAATTAATTTGCCAGCTGCAGAGCATGGCTGGGTTTATCTGGATGTGCATTTTGAGCAACTGGATCTGCAGGTATTTACAGAGTTGGTGGTGGTAGAAAACCTGGATTGTTTTTATCAGTTGAGTCGTTTTCAACTCCCCTGGAATGACAAGAGCCTGCTTCTGTACCGTGGCGACTCCGAATTTGGTGGCGGCAGAGCTCAGTTATGTAAACGCTGGCTGGCTACAGGCAAAGCCTTGAAGTTCTTTGCCGACCTTGATCTGAAAAGCATGCATGAAGCCCTTTATTCCGGCTACACACATCTTGCAGTACCTCAGTTGCAGGACTTTACCGCCAGGGCGAGTGGCGCTCACTGGCGGAGCGAGCAGCACGCTTTTATGAATGCAGAGACGACGGGTCTTTTAGCGCCTTATCTTGAATATGCCAAAGATAATCAGCGTGCTCTGTTACAACAGTGGCTGCAAGGGCTGCAACTACACTGGCTGGATATCAAAGCGCATTAAGAGCGACTTCTATCATGCCGGTGAAGGCTGCTTCGCGTTGCTGACTGGTAGCTGCGGCTCCGGTTTCCAGGCAGTCTGAGACCGTCAGCAGGCAGGCGGCTTCTTTGTTCAGTTCGGCGGCGATATGAAATAAGGCATAAGCTTCCATCTCTACGGCCAGGCAACCGTGCCGACGATGCAATTCGCGGAATATTTCAGATTGCTGGCGGTAAAATACGTCGGTGGAATGAATGCGGCCACTGATTAGTGGGCGTTGCAGTTGCTCTGCGGAGTTCTTGATTGCCTGGTTCAATGTGGGGCTGGGGTGGGTTAACGGCCCTTCAGCGCCTGAGTAGGCCTGGGCGAAACTGGATTCGCTCCAGGCATCATCTGCCAGCAGCAGATCAAAGAGTTGCAGTGACCGGGTATAGGCACCGCAGGAACCGACCCGGATAATACGTTCAACTCTGAACTGAGTGAAAAGCTCATGGGCGTATATGCCCATACTTGGCATGCCCATGCCGCTGCCCATTACGCTCACGCGCTGTCCTTTATAGTTACCCGTATAACCGAGCATGTTACGCACCTGATTAAACTGGGAGACTTCGGTCAGAAAATTGTCCGCGATAAAGCGAGCGCGCAGCGGATCGCCGGGCATCAATAAAGCAGGGGCGACCTGATCCGGGCTGGCGGCAATATGTACTGTACTCATCTGGATTCCTTTTCGTTAACCTGAGTTGCAGCATAACTGAGAATGCGTAACCCGGCATTGATAAGGCGCAAGGCTCACTTATGCGGGATTATTCGCCTTGTGCTGCAAAAAGTGAATGACCTGGTTACGTAAAAAAGTAGCGGCAGGCCCTGGCGATCCTAACTGGAAGCTCTGATACACAAAGCCCAGGGTGGCTTCCTGATAACGAAGCTGACTGAGTTCTCCCTTTTGCAGTTCATTAAGTATCAGAGGCTCAGGTAACCAGGCCCAGCCGCTGCCACTTTTAACCGCGTCCCGCATCACTTCAAAAAGTGTCAGGCCCAAATAATTAGTAGAATAGAGCGCATCGGTAATAATTCTGTCGTTGGCCAGGTGGGCCAGAGTAACCTGAGTATAACTGGCCAGGTCGCTCTCTTCGATATTAGGCATGCTGCTCAGTGGATGACTGGAAGCGGCTACCAGGTGCATCTGGACCGGGGCCAGTGTTTCGCCGAGAGTCTGCTCCGCGTTTGCATACTCCAGACCGAAGGCAAGATCAACGCTTTGCTTCTGCACAAACTGGGCTAATTCCTGCGGCGGTAACAGATAGACAGATACCGCCGTGAGCGGAAATTCTGCTTTAAGCCGATTCATGGTGGAGCGCCAGAATGCTTCAGGCAAAGCGTCGTCCCGGGCGATGCGCAGTTCAGTTTCTGTGCCTTGCATGTGCTGGGCACAACGCTGATTTATCAACTCGGTGTTATGCAGCAAACGACGGCAGTCAGGCAGAATAGCTCTGGCTATGGGGGTAAGCTCTATGCTGTTACCCGAGCGCTGAAAAAGTTGCACATTGAGTTCGTCTTCAAGGACACTCAGGCTTGCACTCAGGGTGCTTCTCTTAATACCTGTATCTCTTGCCGCTGATGTTATAGAGCCGCAGTCAGCGACAGCTACAAAGGCTTTGATCTGGTCGCTTCGCATAATTCACCTACCTCCATGAGTGCTAATTTTATTAGCACTGAGCGATTATGTCGACCTTTTTTGCCGCGTTACTATGCGCCTCTACATCCAGGTTGAGGAAGCAGTACTATGTCGACGAATCAGGTACAAAGGCGAGCTTTGTTATGTTCCGCGTTTTCTGCGTCGTTATTTGCGTTGTCGGGTCTTATTATGGGGCTACTGAGTGGTTCCATAATGATCCTCTTTGATAGCGCTTACTCGTTAATAGGCCTGTTACTGGCTGCTTTATCCTTATTTGCGATGCGGGCTGCAAATAAACCCGCCAGTCGACGTTATCCTTTTGGTCGTATGACGGCGGAGCCTTTGGCGGTGCTGTTAAAAGGGCTGGTGCTCCTGTTGATTTGCCTGCTTTCCCTGTTTTCCGCGGCATGGACTTTATGGCAGGGTGGACGTGCTGTTGAGATGGATCTGGTGCTCATTTTTGGAGCTATCAATGTGATAGGTTGCGCAATAACCTGGGCTTATCTGGCGCGCTGTCGGAAAGACAGTGATGGGCCTTTACTGGTGGCCGAAGTGCGCCAATGGCAAATGGATACCTGGCTGAGCGCCGCGGTACTTATAGGTTTTATCATAGCTTTTGCAATTAGTCTGACGCCTTATCAACATCTGGCTGTCTATGCGGACCCTGTGATGGTGTTATTAATTGTCAGTTATTTCTTTAAAACACCCTTAGGGATGATGAAGAAAGCGCTGCGGGAAATTCTGCTAATCAGTGCTGATTCCAGTCTGATTGAACGCCTACAACAGCAGTTACATGACTCGCAGGTGCCGGTGTCGACCATACGAGCCGCTCAGGTGGGCAGTTACCTGTTGATTGACGTGGATGTGCCGGAGCAGCATGCAGAACATGCAGGTCAGGTACGACGGACGATTGAACGACTCTGTACTGAACTGATGCTGCGGCCAGTCAGTGCTGTCAATCTGGTTGCCAGCCATAGCGATACTGAGTGTTAGTGGTGATCTGAGCATTAGTGATGAATGGTAAAACCAGTAAATTCCTGGGTGGCGTGCTCCGGGACTATCTCAATATCATCCACACGGGCTCTTTCAGGTCCTTGCCAGCACCAGTCGAGCAGTTGTTGTAACTGGTGTTTCTCGCCTTCCGCGATGACTTGCACGCGGCCGTCCGGGAGGTTGCGGGTGAAGCCGGTCACTTCCAGTTGACGGGCTTTTTCCAGCGTGGACTGGCGGTAAAATACGCCCTGCACTTTTCCAGATATGTAGAAGGTCCAGCGTTGCATTGCGTCTCCTTTGGTTACATGGTTAATTAGTTTAGGATAGTAACTTTGCTTCATCCGTCCACCAAGGCGAGTACAAGATGTTTGATTTTGATAGTAAATTCTCGATAGAACGTCCCTACCCCTCGTCTCAGGACGAAACTCTGCAGCGGGCCAATGAAAGCGATCGCGGACGTATTATCAATTCGGCAGCCGTACGTCGTCTGCAGCAAAAAACTCAGGTATTTCCGCTGGAGCGCAATGCGGCGGTGCGTAGCCGTTTAACTCATTCGCTGGAAGTGCAGCAGACCGGGCGTTTCATTGTGCAGACATTATGTCGCAAATTGCAGCAACAGCAACCCGGACACCCTTTGCTCAGCTACGAGCGCTCGATGGAAAGCATGGTCGAGATGGCCTGCCTGATGCACGACATCGGCAACCCGCCTTTTGGTCATTTTGGCGAGGCGGCGATATCACGTTGGTTTGCGCATTGCCTGCCAGAATTGAAAGGAGGTTTATCGCCCGAGCTGACCCATGAACTCGCTAACTTCGAGGGCAACGCTCAGGCGATTCGGCTGATTAGTAATCTGCAGCGGCTCAACCTTACTTATGCCCAGGCTGCGTCGGTGCTGAAATATACCCGGTTGGCGGCGGAAGCTAAACCTGAAACCCATGAAGCTTTAAGCTATTTGAAGAAAAAACCGGGCTATTACGCTTCTGAAATTGATTACGTAGAAGCCCTGAAAAAGGCAGTTAAACTGCCAGACGGGCACCGCCACCCACTGACCTATCTGATGGAAGCTGCTGATGATATCTCCTACTGCCTGGCGGATATGGAAGATGGTGTGGATAAGAATATTCTGAGTTACCAGGATTTGAGCCAGCATTTGCAGCAAGAATTTGAGAAGTTATGCGAAAATGCCGGTATTGATGCCGAAGCTGCACATTTTGCCGACCATAGTTTTGCTGAGGTATTAAGTGCAGCTTTGCAAGCTGCGGACGAAGAGCCTATTAATAAGAAGCATGAATTTTTTGTCAAACTCAGAGTGGGTTTTATTCACGCTTTAGTTGAGCATGCCGCCGATACCTTTATTGAACAGCTGCCGTCGGTTTTTGCAGGCAGTCTGAATCAGGCGCTTCTCGAAGACGATTCTGCCTGTCACCAGTTAATCAAAACCCTTAAAAATGTTGCTGTACGCCATATTTTCAGTGTGCCTGAGGTAGAAACCCTGGAGTTGCAGGGGTATCGAATCATCACTGGATTGCTCGATTATTACCGACCGTTACTGGAACTGTCGACGGACGAATTCCGTCAGTTAACGCAGGGAGAAGGGCGTCAGTTATTGCTTGAGAGCCGTTTGTATAAAAGGTTGCCAGGTAAACACCAGCGAGCTTATTTGTTGCAGATAACGCGCAAGCCTGAGCAGGTAGTTGCCGATGCCCAGACCTGGGAGCTGTATTGCCGCTGCCGTTTATTACAGGACATGGTGAGCGGCATGACCGATCAGTTTGCGCTGGATGAGTTTAATCAGCTTGGAGCCCGAGCTGGTTAAGAAAGGCACTGAACCAGAGTTCAATCTGAGGCAAACTGTTAATGAGTCGATGATCGTCGTTGACCAGGTGCAGAGTGCAGTTTTGCTCACGGGCAAAACGAATGGAATGCTCAACCGGTATGATTTCGTCATCCCAGCCATGTACTATCGCCAGGTTTTGCAGTGTATGGTTTGGTGCTTTGTCTTCATAACCGGGCATATAAATGGCAGGCGCCAACACAAAACTGGCTGCCACAGGGACTTCTTTTGCGGCCTGCAGGGTGACGTAGCCACCCATGCTGGAACCTACTAAGATACATTCTTCTGCTGTTTCATCATGCAGTGTGTTGAGCAGCCGCTGGGCCCTTATATCAGGGTCCATGGTGTCGCTGTAGTCGACGCTTTCAACGTCCAGCTTAAAACGCCTGGCAATCTCTGCCAGACGTTTTATTTTGGTACCCCAGGGGCCGCTTTCCTTGCCGTGTGAAAAAATAACCTTACGCATCTAATTACTCGCTGACGCTGAATTTACGTACGTTATTTTGCAGTGATTGTGCCAGCGCTTCAAGGTCACGACTGGCTTCACTGATTTCTTTGGCGCCCTTCGAAGAAGCCGCAGCAGAATCGGTAATGCGCACGAAGTTCTGGTTGATCTCTTCAGCGACGGTCGACTGTTCTTCAGCGGCGGTAGCGATTTGCGCGTTCATGTCATTAAGCATAGTGACTGACTTATTGATGCCTTGCAGGGATTCGCCAGCACGACGGGCCTGTTCGACACTTTCAGATGCCTGCTCCTGACCACGCTGCATAACACTGACTGCCTGTGACGCACCGCCTTGCATGCGCTCAATCATTTCGTTTATCTGGCTGGTAGACTGCTGCGTACGGGTCGCCAGACTACGAACTTCATCCGCGACTACTGCGAAACCGCGGCCATGTTCACCTGCACGGGCCGCTTCAATGGCGGCATTCAATGCCAGTAAATTGGTTTGTTCAGCTATGCCCTGAATCACTTCCAGCACGCTGCCAATTTTACGGCTTTCTTCGGAAAGATTGTCAATAACCTGAGCAGCACCTCTGACTTCATCGGCCAGCGAGTTTATTGAGCTCTGGCTTTTGGCCACTTCCTGCTCACCCGTTTTAAACTCGGTATCGGCGTTGCCTGCTACGTTAGAGGCCTCTACTGTGTGGCTGGCAACTTCCTGCACAGTTTGCGACATCTGATGAATTGCAGCTGCGCCCTGGTCGGTCTCAGATTGTTGTTGCTCGATCAGTTGTTCATTGCGTGCAGCGGTTTGCGCCAGTTGCATGGAGGCTGCGGCCAGTTCGCTGGAAGCACTTATGGTCTCTTTGATCATGAGCGAGAGATCCTGCGCTAGCTGCCCAACTGCAGCCATAATGCTGCCTTTATATTTAGTGCGCACGCTGACCGTTAAATCACCTGCCGCAATTCGCTTAATAAGCTCGGCGGCTTCTTCAGGCTCGCCACCGATAGTACGCAGCAGACGTGTGATGATGCGATAGGCAATCACAATACCGGCAATAATCGCGATAAGGGTGATGGTCATCATGGCCGCAGCAAAACCTGTGGTTTGATCAATAACGCCATTGACCTGACCCTGAATATTGATTTCCTGATGATCGATCATGGCATTAATAGTGGCTAACCAGTCAGAGTAAGCGGGGGACACTTCATCAAGAACGAAGCGAGTGGCCCGTTCATGCTCGCCACGATCCAACATAGCAATGGTGCGCTCAGTTAAAGCCAGTGTCGCGTTTTCTGCGCGTTCAATATCGCTCAACAGGCGGCGTTCATGATCGCTGCGTGCACGCTCGCTATAAAGTTGCTGCAGCTCACGATTAGCCTGTTGATAAAAATTGTCTAACTCTTCTATTTCATTTAAGTGTGTTTGTGCAGCCTGGCGATCCTGCACCATAACGGCATCCCGGATGGCAATGGCCCGGTCATGCACGCTTCCGCGAAAGTTAATGGCCTGACGCTGTTCTACTGAATCCTGCTCGTTTACAGCAGTCAGAACACGATCCACCTGTACTACCTGAGTAACGCCAAAAACGGTAATCGCGAGCATCATTGCCAGCAAAATACCAAAACCTGTATATAGTCGTGTCGCGATTTTCATAAAACCCCTTACTTTCTTGCTAGTACTTTTAGGTGATGAGAACAGATAGGTTTACTCACTAGGGAAGCTAAAGGTTCACTATTTTCGAAATATATTTCACTCGGAAGGAGTCAGATTTGCGATATACTTCATTTTTGCCCAAATAAACCAAGGAAATCTGCATATGAACAATCTTTATAAAGTATTGCTTGCCAGTATATTTGCATTAGCTCTTGCTGCCTGTAGTGGCGGAGAACCGACTTTGGACATGACCAACGAGTCAGCTTTTGACAGCTCAATTCAAAACGTTATGGCTGAACTGGACGAAGCCGAGCAGGAGCGTTTTTCTGAAGCTTTAAGCGCCATCATGATGGACGAGATGATGAAAGGCATGAGCGAAGGTAAGTCCGAGGAAGAAATTGAAACCGCAATGAAAGATCGGGTTCAAGGTAAAACCGCGAACGAAATTATTGCTGAAGCCCAGTAATAGAAGCCTGGTAAGAAGTGAACCCAGTGGTTTGCCACCGGGTTCATTTCATTTTATCCAGCCGCCAGAGCGTCGATATTAGTGCTGGCTTTATCAATTGACTCCGCACGTTGTTCAGCACTGATATTAAGTCCCTCAGCACGAACTATAGTAACGTCGGTGATGCCTACGAAGGCAAGCACGTTCTTCATGTAGCTTTCCTGATGATCCATTGCCACCGCTTCACCTTCGCTATAAAAACCACCACGAGCCGAAGCCAGAATAGCCCGCTTACCGGTTAATAAACCTTCTGCGCCGCTTTCGGTATAACGGAAAGTGCGACCTGACTGCGCGATACGGTCAATCCAGGCTTTCAATTGGCTTGGAACCGTGAAGTTGTACATAGGAGCACCAATGACTACAAGATCTGCAGCAAAAAGCTCTTCCAGCAAAGTTTCAGTTAAAGCCAGCTCTTCTTGCTGACGCGAACTACGGGCGTTTTCTTCAGTGCCTGCTGCCATTAGTATTTCAGCATCAAGGTGTGAAATCGGGTTGCTGATCAGATCGCGAGTAACCACGGTTGCTTGTGGATTTTCCTGTTGCAGACGCGAAATTACTTTGTTGCTTAACTGAGTTGAAACTGACTGGTCAGCAAAAATGCCACTGTTCAAATGTAAAATATTCATGTTGTACCTTTTGTAGTTGGTTATGTACTGATGCTGCTCATGATAATGCCGTTCCAATTTAAGGACTAGCGGGGTAAAGTAGGAATCACTGTTCCAAATATGGTGTTAATGTATGCAGAATTTAACCAATCTGGCCCTTTTTGCTCATGTTGCTGAGCAAGGGAGTTTCAGCCAGGCGGCTAGGGTGCTGGGCATGCCGAAGTCGACCTTAAGCCGGCGCATTAATGAACTGGAATTAGCTCAGGGAGTGCGGTTACTGAATCGGAGTACACGTAAGCTCAGCCTGACCGATGTGGGACGTGCCTTTCTGGTGCATTGTCAGACGCTGGTGGCAGCGGCTGAGGCGGCCGAAGAGGTCACTCAGTTTGTACAGGAAAAGCCTCGTGGCCGGGTTCGCCTTAGCAGCCCTTATGCTTTAAGTCAGAGCCTGTTGATAAAGATCCTGCCTTTGTTCATGCAACAATATCCGGATGTAGTGATTGATCTGGTGGTAAGCAATGCGGCCGTTAATTTGATCGATGATCAGATAGATGTCGCACTGCGGGTTCGCTCTAAAATTGAGGACTCCTCGTTGATAGCCCGCCCACTGGCCCCCTCGCCAATGGCGTTATTTGCTCATGCCGATTTTGTTGCGCAGAAAGGAAAACCTCAGGACCCGACCGATCTCATTAGCTGGCCTTCGCTTTCTATGCATTACACCAGTGGTCGTTACCAGTATGATTTTACTTCGGTAAAAGGTGAAAGCATGAGCATCAGCTATAAACCGCGTCTGATTACTGATGATCTCTGGGTGTTGCGTGAAGCTGCGGCTCAGAAGCAAGGTATGGCGGCCCTGCCCGTGTATTTATGCCACGAATATGTGGCCCAGGGATTATTGCAACCCGTACTGCCCGACTGGCGATTGCCTGTGGGTAATATGCATTTGGTATATCCGCACCGCCGGGGCTTGTTACCCGCAGTACGTTTGCTTATCGACTTTCTGGTAGAACAGATGCCGATTGCTGCCGGTGAAGCGGGAATTGGTGAGCTTTCCGATGCCTGGGGCGAGTAAAACTGCTATGATTTGACAGTTAATATTTACCTTATGCAGGAGCTTTTATGCCAAGTTTTGATGTGGTTTCAGAAATAGACGATGTGGAATTACGTAATGCTGTGGATAATGCAGCCCGGGAGCTGAGCACCCGTTTTGACTTTCGCGGGGTTGAAGCAAAGATTGAGCTTAAAGAATATACCGTCACTTTGACCACCGAATCTGATTTTCAGCTGAATCAAATGCTGGAACTGTTGCGCAATCATTGCAGCAAGCGCGGAATTTCTATGGCGGGTGTAGATATGGAAGACGAGCCTGTGCATAGCGGCAAAAACTACAGTTATCATGTTGTTTTTAAGCAGGGACTGGAGCAGCCGGAAGCGAAGAAAATTATTAAGAAATTAAAAGATGCCAAGCTGAAAGTGCAGGCGCAGATCCAGGGCGAGAAAGTGCGTGTGACAGGTAAAAAACGCGACGACCTGCAAGAGGCCATCGCGTTACTTAAAGGCTCGGACATTGAGCTGCCGTTGCAGTATGAGAACTTTCGTGACTAAATATTCTGCTTGCTGGAGAGGTTGCCAGCATGAAAACGCAGGTGCTCTTCAATGAAAGTAGCAATAAAGTAGTAGCTATGGTCGTACCCTTCTTGATAACGAATTTGTGCGCCATTGTTACTCTCTTTATTGGCAGCTTCCAGCGCTTGCGTTTTCAGTTGTTCCTCAAGGAAGTTATCGGCGGTTCCCTGATCAACCAGGATCGGTGGCGCCGAAACTTTAGCTCTTAGCAATATAGAAGCGTCATATGCCTGCCAAAGACTTTTATCGTCACCCAGATAATGGCTGAATGCTTTTCTGCCCCATGGGCAATCAGTGGGATTACAAACTGGTGAAAAGGCTGAAATGGAACGATACTTTTCAGTATTGTTTAAACCAATGACCAGGGCGCCATGCCCGCCCATCGAATGACCGCTTATTGCGCGCTCTTCGTTCAGCGGCAATTCCGCTTCTACCAGCGCTGGCAATTCATGCAGAATATAATCATACATCTGATAGTGTTTTTGCCAGGGCTTTTGCGTGGCGTTGACATAAAAGCCAGCGCCAAGGCCAAAGTCAAAAGCGCCGTCAGCATCGTCAGGAACGTCTTCACCCCGAGGGCTGGTATCCGGAATGATAAGTGCAAGGCCAAGTTCCGCAGCAGCACGCTGTGCTCCGGCTTTGGCGGAAAAATTTTCATCATTGCAGGTTAGGCCAGACAACCAATAAACCGCAGGTACTGCTTTGTGCTCGGCCTGCGGTGGTAAAAATACTGAGAACTGCATTTCGCAGTGCAGCACTTCAGAGGAGTGAGTAAAGCGAATCTGGCGGCCGCCAAAGGCCAGCTGTTCGCTAGCCTTATTCAGTTTAGCTGTCGTCATAGTCCGTCTCCGTTAGCGGTCGAAATGAATGACCGAGCGAATAGATTTGCCTTCATGCATTAAATCAAAAGCCTGATTGATATCGTCCAGCCCCATATTATGGGTAATAAAGGTACTGAGCTTAAATTCACCATCAAGATAACGTTGTACATAATCTGGTAACTGGCTGCGACCTTTAACACCACCAAAAGCACTGCCACGCCATACCCGGCCGGTTACCAGTTGGAAGGGCCGGGTGGAAATTTCTTCGCCGGCACCGGCAACTCCGATTATCACCGACTCGCCCCAGCCTTTATGGCAGGACTCTAGAGCCGAACGCATGACTTTTACGTTGCCAATGCATTCAAAGGAATAGTCAACGCCACCTTCAGTCAGTTCAACAATCACTTCCTGCACAGGCTTATCGTAATCATTCGGATTAATAAAGTCGGTCGCACCGAGTTGCTTGGCGATCTCAAACTTATCTTCGTTGACATCAATGGCGATAATGCGGCTGGCACCGGCCATAACCGCGCCGATGATAACGGATAAGCCAATGCCACCCAGACCAAATACGGCCACTGTATCGCCGGCTTCCACTTTGGCGGTGTTGCGTACAGCACCCATGCCGGTGGTGACACCACAACCCAGCAGGCAGACTTCTTCCAGGGGCGCTTCTTTACTGATTTTAGCCAGTGCGATTTCAGGCACTACAGTATGTTCGGCAAAGGTTGAAGTACCCATGTAGTGGTAAATGGGCTGGCCATCTTTAGAGAAGCGAGTGGTGCCGTCTGGCATCAGCCCCTGGCCCTGAGTGCTGCGAATTGCCTGACACAGGTTGGTTTTACCCGAGGTACAGAACTTACACACGCCACATTCAGGCGTGTATAAAGGAATTACGTGATCGCCTATTTCTACCGACGTCACGCCTTCGCCGATGGCTTCTACAATACCAGCACCTTCATGGCCTAAAATAGCTGGGAAAATGCCCTCAGGATCAGAACCGGACAATGTGTAAGCATCGGTATGGCAAACGCCAGTGGCGACAATGCGTACCAGAACTTCGCCTTTTTGCGGTGGCTGTAAATCAACTTCTTCAATAGAAAGTGGTTCGCCAGGGCCCCAGGCAACGGCTGCTCGTGTTTTTATGGTATCCATAGTGTGTCCTTAGGTTGTGATCAGGGCGAATAACATTCGCTGTTTAGTATAGACCTATTGTAATTATTTCCTCGTTGATAGTAATCAGGTTAAAATGCAAATCACTTTTGCATATTTGGTGGTAATCATGCGTGACTGGCAAGGTATTAGTGAGTTTGTAGCTGTTGCTGAACAGCAAAGTTTTACGGCGGCTGCGCAAAAGCTGGGTTTATCCGTGGCTCAGGTAAGCCGCAATGTTAGTGAGCTGGAGAAACGATTGACGGTGAAATTATTGTACCGCTCGACACGTCGGGTAAGCCTGACCGAAGAAGGCACCCTGTATTTACAGCATTGCAGGCATCTGGTGCAAAGCCTGGATGAAGCGGATCGGACGATGAGTAATTTGAAGGCGGTGCCGCAGGGCACGTTAAAAATCACCGCGCCAGTGTATTTCGGAGAAACCCGGATAGCCCCAATATTACATGATTTCCTCTCTGAATACCCGGATATGGAACTGGACTTGCAGCTTACCAATGACAAGTTGGATCTTATTCAGGGTAGCTTTGACCTGGCGATTCGTCTGGGCCAGTTGCATGACTCCAGTCTTATCGCTCGCCGTCTGGGCAAAAGAACCCATTATCTGGTGGCCTCGCCTGCTTATCTAAAGGAATCAGGAATGCCGGGTGATATCAGTGAGCTGAGTCAGCATCAATGTTTGACCGGTACTGTGGAGCACTGGCGTTTTATGCAGTCAGGTAAGAATGTTCAATTCCGGCCCCGTGGTCGTATACGCTGTAATAGTGGCCTGGCTTTGATGGATGCAGCCCTGAAGGGTTTAGGCATTGCTCAGTTGCCAGACTATTACGTGGCAGAAAAAATAAATCAGGGGTGTCTGGTTGTGCTTCTGGACGATGATCGTGAACCTGATGATGGTATCTGGGCGTTATATCCACAAAACAGGCATTTATCCGCAAAAGTGAGACGAGTCGTGGACTTTTTACAGCAAGCGCTGTCAGTGAAAACTATTTAAGACGGTTATTTATTGAATCGGTATTTTTAACAAACATAAATATGATAAAAAGGTAATATAGATATAAAGAAGTACAAAAATAGAAAATAACAGGATTTTAACATGCGCAACAACCAGCCCGTTACTCAGAAAGAGTTCTCGTTTGACCCAAATCAAAGACTTATTTCAGCCACCGACACTCGCGGTAATATTATTTATTTTAATGATAGTTTTAGAGAGGTCAGTGGTTTTAGTGCAGACGAGTTGCAGGGTGCGCCTCACAACCTGGTGCGCCACCCGGATATGCCGCCCTCTGTTTATGAGAATATGTGGCAGACTTTGAAGTCCGGTGAGCCCTGGATGGGCCTGGTTAAAAACCGACGTAAGAATGGTGATCATTACTGGGTTAGTGCCTATGTAACTCCGATGTATGAAAACAAACAAATTGTCGGTTATGAGTCAGTCCGTGTAGTCCCTGAAAATGTGCAAAAAGCACGGGCCGGAGCTATGTATAAACGCCTTAGCGCTGGCAAAACACCTTTTACGTTATGGCAATATACTCGTTATTACGGTGGCAATACTGCAGTTGCCTGGGCACCGGCATTGTTGGCAATGCTGGTTGCATTGGGACTGAATAATCCAGTGGCTGCTGCGATGTTATTTATACTGGGGGCGATCTGCACCTTAAGTCTGCATATTAAAACCGAACGTAGTTGGGGTGGTATGTTAAAGCTGCGGCCCCGGGCCTTTATCAACCGCTTAATTGCGTATACCTATTCTGAACATGGCGGCAATCAGGCACGGCTGGAAATGCTGATACGCAGTGAAGCGGCGCGAGCGCGCACCGGCCTGACCCGAATTGAGGATGCAGCTTCGTCGCTGGGCACTATTGTCAACGCAACACGTGAACAGGCGGCTGCCAGTAGTGTGTTGATTGACCAGCAGAATGACGCGACTCAACAGACTGCATCGGCGATTAACCAGATGTCAGCTTCGATTCAGGAAGTTTCGGATAGCGTAGAGGCGAATGCGGATAAATCTGAAGCGGCTTCACGTAATGTGGATTCGAGTTCGGAGCTGGCGGCTGAAGCTTTGGTGTCTATTAATGCGCTGAGCGAGGCGGTGAAGTCTATTGTGGCGACGGTAAATGAACTGGCTGAGTCGACATCAGATATAGGTCAGGCGGCTGATTTGATTTCTGCGGTAGCCGAGCAAACCAACCTCTTGGCGTTAAATGCAGCTATTGAAGCGGCACGGGCCGGTGAACATGGTCGTGGTTTTAGCGTGGTTGCGGATGAAGTAAGAGCGCTGGCGGGTAAAACACGAGAATCGACGGATCGTATTCATAAAATTATTAATGTGCTGGTAACCCGCTCTAAAAATGCTGTGGAAGTGTCACAAGAGGGCGAGCAGGCCGCGGCTCATGGTGTGGATATGGTCAGCAAAACTGAGCAGGCACTGGCTAAGATTAAAGAAGCTGTGGGTGGTATTACCGAAATGACGATTCAGATGTCATCGGCGGTTGAGGAGCAGAGCAATGTGGCTGAACATATTAATAAGCAGGTAACTGATATTGCAGATGGCGCTGTCAGAGCTAAAGAAAATGCCGGCGAGACGGCACAGGCCAGTCAGCGACTGCAAAAAACAACCGATGAATTACATTCGCTGGTAAAACGCTTTGCTCATCAGGAGTAACCTGATTTTATGTCAGAACATCAGCCACAGGATTTTTCTGCCAGCCAGCTGAATGCAATCATTAATAACCTGCTGGACGGGGTTATTACTATTGATCAAAAGGGCATCATCTGCGGTTTTAGTAAACCTGCAGAACGTATGTTTGGTTATCAGGAACATGAGGTGGTTGGGCACAATATCAGTATGCTGATGCCACAGCCTTATGCCCGTGAGCATGATGCCTATCTGGATAGTTACCATCAGACCGGTGCTAAGAAGATCATTGGTATTGGGCGTGAAGTCGAAGCGATGCGCAAAGATGGCTCGGTTTTTCCCATTGATCTGGCGGTTACGCAGACGGAAACTGAAATGGGCCGTCGCTACATAGGCACGGTGCGTGATATTTCATTGCAGCGTGAAAACGCTGAGCGAATTGAATACCTCTCTTTTCATGATCGCCTGACAGGCCTGGCGAACCGAAACAGCCTGACGCAAGCGCTGGAGCAGTGGTTGCCCAAGCAGCGGGTCACTCTGCTGGCCTTAAACCTGGACTTTTTCAGCCGTATTAACGTGGTATTTGGCCATGGTATTGGCGATAGTCTGCTACAGGAAGCGGCGAAACGGCTGGATCGACACCGACTGGCGGGCAGCTTACTGGCCAAAGATCTAGGTGACCGTTTCTGGCTGGCGTTGCCGGAAGAAGCATACGACGGTAAGCCCAGAGCTTATTTCCTGTCGCAGATTGAAAAATTACTCAGCGTGTTGCGTCAGCCCTTTATGCTGGAAAGTCAGGAATACTATCTGACGGTAAGCATAGGCGTGTTTTTTGCTGAACCGGGGCAAAACAGCTTTGATGTGCTGAATGGTGCCGAAACTGCCTTACAGCAGTCTAAAGAGTGGGGCCGGGACCAGTATTCGGTGTACCAACCGCGAATGACATCTTCTATTCTGCGCGATTACCGGTTGGAAGTGGGCTTGCGGGAGGCGATAAAAGCAGGCAAAGGCCTGGAATGCTGGTTACAGTCGAAAGTGAATGCCGACTACCGGACAACGGGTGCTGAAGCCTTGATGCGATGGCGTGATGAACAGGGGCAGATGGTCTCACCTGAAGTTTTTATTCCGGTAGCTGAGCATTTAGGTCTGATTATTGAACTGGGCGACTGGATGGCGGCCGAGGTCGCTAAAACTATTGCTAGTTTGCCTGCCGACAGTACGTATCGAATAGCCTTGAATGTAAGTCCTAAGCAATTTTTGCAGCCGCACTTTGTACTTAAAATGCAGCGTATTTTTGCTGAACAGGGGGCCAGTCTGAATGCCTTAATTATTGAAATTACAGAGAACCTGTTGTTATCCCGGATTGAGCAAGTGCAAAGCGTTATGAACGAACTGGCGTTGCTGGGTGTGCGCTTCTCTATTGATGACTTTGGCACCGGTTACTCTAACCTTAGTCGTTTGCAGCAACTACCAGTCAGCGAGTTGAAAATAGATCGTCAGTTTGTGCAGGACGCATTTCGTAATGAACGGGAAGCGGCGTTATTTCAGGCTATGCTGCAAATGGCAAAAAGCATGCAGTTAACCACTGTGGCTGAAGGCGTCGAAACTAACCAGCAGGCGAACCATATTCGCGACAGCGGATGCGACTTGCAGCAGGGATATTATTTTTCCCGCCCTATGCCTGCCGATCAATGGCTCGCAGAGCATAAAAAATAAGGAATTATTGTGCGTAAACTAATGTACCGTTATCTGGAGCCTGCTGCCTGGCAAGGTGACGGTATGTCGCCGGTGAACCTGCTGGTAGCGGCACTGGTGGTGGTCGCTTCAATTATTGCCATTGCGGAAACTGAAGCGATTCTGGCCAGTCGTTATGCAGAGCAATTTTTCATGACAGAACTGGCTCTGTTCTGTATTTTTCTGATCGAATATTGCCTGCGTGTTTACGCAGCGGGCGAAGACCCGAGGTATAAAGGCGTTACAGGCAGGATACGTTACATATTCAGTTTTTGGGCATTAATTGACTTGCTGGCGTTATTGCCTTTTATCTTTTATGCGGGTGACCACAGCGGTTTCTTCCTGCGTTTTCTTAAAGTACTACGATTATTGCGTATAGCTCGTCTGGGGCGTTTTAGTCAGGCCTGGGATGCATTTGTGCATGCTTTGGGCGACCGCCGATATGAGTTGATGCTCAGTGTAATGCTGGCTTTGTTAATGTTGATTATTTCTAGCTCCATGTTGTATGCAGTGGAGGCGCCTTATCAACCTGAGGCTTTTGGTAGTATTCCGAGAGCGTTCTGGTGGAGCGTAGCTACACTGACGACCGTGGGTTACGGTGATGTGACACCTATTACAGCAATAGGAAAATTATTTGCTGGCATGACAGCTATAGCTGGAATTGGACTTATTGCTATGCCTACCGGCATTATGGCGGCGGCTTTTTCAGATGCATTTCAGGTGGCTAAAGAAAAAGCGGATGAAAAACGCAGGTTGGCAGAAAGTAATAATATCTCTGAATGACCAGGCGCAAATCAGATAGTCGGGCAGACTTTGAAGAAGTGGTCTTTTGCAATTTATGGTGGGTAGCTATACTTGGTAGCGTAGGCCTAAGGAGAACCTCATCATGGAAACAAAGCAAAATAAACGTGCGCTGGTTATCGAAGGTGGAGCCATGCGGGGCATATTTGCGGCTGGGGTTCTGGATGCCTTTATTGATGCGGATTTTTTTGCATACGACTTCGTAATTGGTGTGTCGGCGGGTTCTACCAACGCCATTGGTTATCTTGCCGGGGATCGCGGCCGTAGTTATCAGGTGCTGACGGACCATGCACTGCGCAAAGACTTCATGAATTTTAAACGTTATGCCCTGGGCGGACATCTGTGCGATGTGAACTGGTTATGGCAGGCGTCACGCCGTGATATAGCTCTTAATGTCGAAGGCTATATAGCGCGGGGAATTCCTTTATATGTAGTAACCACCTCAGTGAAAACGGGCCACCCACGTTACCATAAAGTCGATCTGGATAACCTGGATCAGGTATTTCCGGCTTCCTGCGCTATACCGGTATTTTTTAAGGATCATCCAGCAGTGGATGGTGAACCTATGTCAGATGGTGGTATGGGCGATTCGATTCCAGTACTCGAGGCATATAAACGAGGAGCGCGGGATATCACCGTACTGCGTTCGGTACCGCTTTCTTATCGCAAAGAACCTATTCGTTACCCGTCCATGTTAAAACCATTGTTTGCACAACACCCCCGATTGCTGGGGGCCGCGTTGCGTCGTCAGCGTAAATACGCAAAAGCAATCGCCTTTATTGAAAACCCTCCGTCAGACTGTAGAGTCTCGCAAATAGCACCTCCGGAAGAGTTCCCGGTGTCCCGCTTCACTCGTTCGATACATAAGTTAGATACAGGCTACGAGCAAGGATTGAATGCGGCAAGCAGTTATCTGCAAGAGAAATCCTGCGACTTGCATGAGGTGAGTTAAGCTTGCTGCTTATATAAGTTATGATGGTCCTTCTCCAGGCATTTGAAGAGGTAGCCATGAAGGACATTTATATACTGCACGAGAATGAGGAATGGTTAGTCCCTCTGCGAGCGGAATTTGATAAACGTAACGTGACATTTAAAGAATGGTTTTTAAACGAAGGCAGTGTTGCTTACGATAAAGAGCCTGCCCCTGGCGTTTATTACAATCGCATGAGTGCTTCGTCGCATACCCGAGGGCATCGTTTTGCTCCGGAGTTGACACGCATGGCCCTGACCTGGCTGGAGCGTGAGCAGAGCGATGCGGTTCGGGTTCTCAATGGAACGCCTGCGCTTTACCTCGAGGTTTGTAAACTATCTCAGTATGCAGCGCTGGAGAAAGCTGGGTTAAAAACACCACAAACACGGGCTGTTGTTGGCCGTGAACAGATTTTGCCTGCCGCTCAGGACTTTAATCATTGGCCGTTAATCCTCAAACCGAACCGCGGTGGAAAAGGTCTGGGCGTGGTAAAAATGGATTCTGCAGCGCAGCTGCAAAGTTATATAAATGGCAGTGACTATGCGGAGCCGCTGGATGGTATCTGGTTGTTGCAGGAATACATTGAACCCGCGAATCCCCATATTACCCGTTGTGAATTTGTCGGCCAGCAATTTGTTTACGCAGTACAGGTAGACACAACAGGTGGTTTTGAGCTTTGCCCTGCTGATGTCTGTGCTGTTGGCGAAGACTTCTGCCCCACTGGCACAGCCACCCCGGCAAAATTTCAGATTACCGATGTTTACAATGATCACCCGGTGCTGAAGCAACTACAGACTTTTATGCGCCAGGCGCAAGTGGATGTGGCGGGTATTGAAATGATTGAGGACAAACAGGGTCGTTTATTTGTTTACGATGTTAATACGAATACCAACTACAACGCTGAAGCCGAGCAAGTGGCTGGTGGTGAAGTGACCGGCATGGGTGCTTTGGCGGATTACCTTATAAGTCAGGCACGAGACTAGCTACTGACCTTGCCATATCTGCTCTTCCAATAACGGCATATAGTTGTCGTGATTAGCAAACCATAATTGCAGAGTTTGTAAAAAAAGAGGGTCTTGCCGGATACCTGGCAGGGCCTGATTAATATCCTCAATCACCTGGCGGCCCCACTCGTTATTGGTGCAGCCTATAGCGCCTGACACCAGTTGCCCTTCATTCTCAGCAATATTTAGAAATTCCAGGCTACCGTTGGAAGTACGGTCATCAAAAGTTTTCAGGCTTTTGTAGTCAATAGTGTAATCAATGCGACCCAGTTTGATCATGGATAAAATGGCGACGGTCGCGTTTTCTCCTGTACGTAATAAACGATAGCTATCATCGCCTTCATGAGCATCCAGTATCGGCTGTAGATCGCCGAACTTGCGGCCTGAAGGATGCCCTAGTCGAAAGTTATTGGAGGCGAGTAATTGTGCTAAACGCACAGGTTCACCGAACTCTTCACGTATCTGTATCGCTTTTTCGGTGGTCGTAATAATGCCGTGGGGGAAATAAAGATGGGTAGATTCTGAGAAAACTGCCTGTGCATTATCAGGCTGTTTGATCATGCAGGGGAAACAAAGGTTCTGCTCACGCTCAAACTGCAGGCCAATACGGGTTTGTGGCATAACGACCCGGCTGCTGCCGTATTCGGGCAATTTCTCATCTACGACGTCCATGAGGGTGTCACAAATTCCCTGATTCCGATAATTGCCATAAAGTACGTGAAACGGAGGCGCAGTATTCAAAGACCAGTTTATTTGTTTGGCCGTAGATGCTTTGGCGACGCTCATTAATTGCAACAAAATAATTACAATAATGAGAGTAACTGAACGTACATATACTTTTGTCATGCACCTAATGTATTAATTTTGTGAAATGAGGTCAATAAAAATCGATAGCTATATCAAATGTTATTTCCAGTACTGTTCAACTGTGACATTACCCGGTTTACGTTTTAAGTTTTTTTCCAGTCCTTTGGCGCTTAATGAATGCCGCGCATCTTTTATCATTTCAGGATTGCCACAAATCATAACCTGAGCATTGAGGTTGAGAGTGCCCTGACAGGCATGTTCAAGTTCTCCAGAGTCGATGAGCGCGGGAATTCTACCGGACAATGCTCCTTTCACGGGTTCTCGACTCACGACAGGTTGGTAGTGAAATTGTTTACCATGTTTTTCCTGCAGCGCAAGGAATGCCTCGCGGTAACATAAGTCGGCTTCAGTGCGCACGGCGTGAACCAATTTGATCTGCGAAAAGCGCTGCCAGGGTGCCTGAGTATGCAGCATAGACAGAAAAGGACCGACGCCAGTGCCTGTCGAGAGTAACCAGAGACTGTCGCCATCCGGCACCTGCTCAATAGTAAAAAAGCCGCTGGCGGTCTGACTTAGCTGAAGATTGTCTCCTGCCTGCAACTGTTGTAGTTTTGGCGACAATAAGCCGTCAGGTACGCGGGTGATAACAAAGTCCAGCGTAGACTCATGGGGCGCATTCACGAGTGAATATGCGCGCTGGATACGCTGCCCTTCGGCATCTTCCAGGCCCAGCCGTACGAACTGTCCGGCGGTGAAGTCAAAAGACGGGGCCTGGACACGCAAACTAAATAAGTCGGCATGCCAACTTTTATGCTCTACTACGGTAGCGGTTACCCACTGCGACATCTGGTACCTCATAGCTGACTGCTGATATGCTTGTATTAGGCACCTCAGGACAGATTTTTTCAACCGACAATTGTTAAGGTTATTGGCAGATGAACGATAAAAGTATTCAGTGGAAGTCGTGGCAATGGCAAACCCCACAAGGTTTTATTCTGCGTGGGCAGCATTCGCAGCCGCGTAACCTGCCCGTATTGCACTTTATTCATGGGAATAGCTATAACGGTTTGACCTATCTGCCTTTATGGCAGGAACTGTCAGACGATTTTGATTTCTTTTTACATGACGTTCAGGGCCACGGTGACAGTGATAATGGCGGGCGTTTTGTCGGCTGGAATGCTAGCGCTGACCTCGCGGTTGAGGCGTGGCAGCAAGTGGGTCAGCCGTTATTTGGCAACCAGGCGGTGTACGGAGCAGGACACAGCTTTGGTGGCATTACCACCCTGATGATGAGCAAACAGCAGCCGCAACTGTTTAATCAGTTGCTGTTATTAGATCCTATTTTATTTCAGCGACGCATGCTGTTGCCAATGCGCTTACTGGATAGTCTTGGACTTTATCGTTTTAACCCCTATGCACGCCGGGCGCTGAAACGTCGTTCAGAATGGCCTTCTGAGCAGGAGGCTCTGGCGGGACTGAATAATAGAGGCATGTTCAGGAACTGGCACCCGGATGCCCTGGAAGCTTATGTAAAACATGCGATGCATGCGGGAGAGCAAGGGCAGTGGACTCTAAAGTGCCCGCCGCAACGGGAGGCCGAGCTGTTTAGCTCATATGCGAAGGGATTGTGGCCTTATTTAGGCCAATTGTCAGTGCCAACCCAGGTTTGGATGGGCGAGGATACTTATCCTTTCGCCCGGCAGGCCGCAAAGCGCTGGGCAGGTTTGACTGACGCTATGCTTCTGCACTGGGTACCGGGGAAGCATTGTTTTATGCAGGAAGATCCCAAACGCACCGCCGCCAGCATCCGTGCTGCGGTGCATTTAACGAAGGATTAAGAAGCATCAGGTAGTTCGGGAAGAGGTTCGCCGATACAGCTGCATAACGTGAAGAGTAACTTGCGCTCAATAGGGCTGATGCTGTGGTCGTATCCAGCACAGGCAAGCCAGGCATCGACGATACGCTCCTTCTCCAGCGCTCGCCATTGATCAATACGTGACAATGCGTCGCTTAACTGAGCAAAATTAAGTTGCTCCTGATCCAGATAGTTAAGTTGGGTAGAGAACTTATCGGCGCCGGCTTTGAAAGCTTTTTCGGCAGTTTCCTGTTCCTCGTGGCCATAACGGGCCAGTACGGAAAGGCTTAGCTGCGCATCCTGCATTCGATTTTTCTTAACCCCACCGGTACTTTGCTGACGACGATTATGTTCGCCCTGCAGATAACGCGAAACCACTTCATACAGGCACCATTCGTATAAGGTCACCTGCGCATCCACATCAATGACCTGTTGCATGGTATTTAAGAATGCGGAAGCGGCCCGGCTGTCCATCATTTTAAGTGCTGGCATGGTCAGCTCAGTGAGCGGAAGCTGGTCTTCCATGGGCAGCGCCTTAACACTTTCTATATGTGCTTCAACGTCGGCGACCAGAGCCTCTGACTGACGTTCCCGTAAGAGTTGCAACTGACTGGCACGGGTTTCCGTGTTGTCGCTTAACAGCAATGCAAAAATGAGTGCTCTGGCATGATCGGGGTTGCGGGCGTCTTCAATGAGATCCTGCGGAATGGGCAAAGCAGCAACCAGTGCGGTCAGGCGACGAGCGAACTGCTCCTGACTTTGTTCCTGCGCTTTAGTATCCAGGTCAGGTTTGGCTTCTGGATTGGCTTTATATTTACCATCCCAGTGCGGCGTCAGACGCTTAATACGATCCTGCAGAGGGGGATGGGTGGCCATCACCGACATAAATTTGCCCACCGCCTGGCCGAAGAACAAGTGAGCAGCTTCATCAGCATTAGGGCTTTCTACTTTACTGCCTTTTTGGGCAACACCAATTTGCTGCAGAGCACCGGCCAGGGCCTCAGGTTCGCGGGTGAACTGCGCGGCAGAAGCATCAGCGAGGTACTCGCGCTGGCGGCTGACTGCGGCTTTTATAATGTTGCCAAATAAAACGCCGATCGCGCCCACTATGAGCAAACCAAGACCCAGTAAAGGCAGGGCTGCGTTTTTACCGTTACTGCGGCCACCGCGTAAGGCACCAAAGCGCAATAGCAGGTAACCCGCATGGGAAATAAAGAGAATGCCATTGAGGATAGCGATAATGCGAATATTAAGACGCATGTCGCCATTCAGAATATGGGCAATCTCATGAGCCACGACACCCTGCAATTGTGCTCGGGTTAGTTTTTCTGCGCCACCGCGGGTAATGCCAATGACTGCATCACGAGGGCTATATCCTGCGGCAAATGCATTAATAGCAGGTTCTTTATCAAGCAGGTACACAGGTGGAACCGGCATATTGGCAGCAATTGCCATTTCCTCGACCACGTTGAGCACTTTGCGCTCGAGAGGGTCCGTGCTGTCCGGGCTTAAGCGACGGCCCCCCAGATGTTCAGCGACCACTTTGCCACCGGGACGTAATACCATCCATTTGTAAAGGACGGCAAAACCCACTACTGAAAGGGCCACGCCAGCGGAAGCAATGACAATATCCCAGTGCAGTCGCCATTCTGGAGCGGGCGCGCCTGGCGCCTGTTGCGTTTGCTCCAGGCCCCCGGCAAAAACGGCGACCAGAATAGCCACCGCACTGACCAGCAGAATAACCGCAAGGGTAAATAAAATGCCCAGTAAGCGGGTGTTACGCCGGGCAATGTCTTGATGATGAAAGAAATTCATAAGTTAGAAGGATACCTTAGGCGCCTGCTGAATTTGTTCGCTGTCTTCGAACTCAAGCAGACTAGCATCTTCACCGTGACCGAATAAACCTGCCAGCGCGACCTGAGGAAACGACTGGCGGTAGGTGTTGTAGTTCATCACGGAATCATTATATGCCTGACGTGAGAAAGCCACACGGTTTTCAGTGGTGGTCAGTTCTTCACTTAGTTGTTGCATATTCTGACTGGCTTTCAGGTCAGGGTAAGCTTCCATAACCACGTTGAGGCGACCCATAGCACCAGTCAGTGCATTTTCAGCCCCGGCCAGATCCTGCATAGGTCCTTTTTGTCCGGCAGCGCCCGAGGCTTTTTGCAGGGCCGATTGTGCCTGGTTACGCGCCTGAGTAACTGACTCCAGGGTTTCCCGCTCGTGACTTAAGTAACCCTTGGCGGTTTCGACCAGGTTAGGGATCAGATCATGGCGACGTTTCAGTTGCACCTCAATCTGCGCAAAGGAATTTTTAAAACGATTTTTAAGGGTGACCAGTTGGTTGTATACACGAATAATAAACAACACAATCAGTACCGCTACTGCAATCAGAATCCAGCTGGTGATATCCATTTTTTTACCTTTCCAGAACGTTTCAAGGGGTTTAAAACATGCTTCAGCATATCGCAATATTAGTCTTTTTGCTCATTTCAGGGTATTTTATATTGCAACTTTTCTGACACACAAGTTGCGGCCCAAATTATGAGCAAAGTCAGTGGAAATCTATTTGTCATTGCAGCTCCTAGCGGAGCTGGCAAATCCAGTATGATCCAAGCCCTGTTAAAGCGCCACCCCGATAACTCAATGCAGGTTTCGGTCAGCACCACGACCCGTAAGCCCCGGCCTGGCGAGGTGGAAGGCGAGCATTATTATTTTGTCGATGAAAAAAGCTTTATAGAGCAGGCTGAAAAAGGCGACTTCTATGAGTATGCGAAAGTGTTCACTCATTATTACGGCACTTCCCGGCATGTTATTGAAGATACGCTGGCCAGCGGCGTCGATGTTTTTCTGGATATCGACTGGCAGGGAACCCGTCAGGTGAAGGCCGCGTATCCGGGTGTACACACTATCTTTATTCTACCGCCTTCAAATGCGGAACTGGAGCGCCGATTGCGTACCCGGGGCCAGGATAGTGAAGAAGTTATCGCTGAACGCATGAGTAAAGCGCAGGCAGAAATGAAACATTACAGTGAATTTAGCTACCTTATTGTCAATGAAAACTTTGATGACTCCGTTGATAAGCTTGAACATATTGTACTCAGTCAGCGCCAGCGACGTTCCAAACAACAGATACGGCATCGTGAAATTCTGCATGATCTCTTGGCGGAATAGCTCATTTCCAGTACAATACGCGACCTTACAGGATTTTGAACAACTTTAGTGGAGTGTTGAGATGGCACGGGTAACTGTAGAAGACGCTGTAGATCGCATTGGTAACCGGTTTGATCTGGTGCTGGTCGCATCACGCCGCGCGCGTCAGATCGCTAACTATGGCAAAGCGCCATTAGTTGAGACTGACAACGAAAAACCAACCGTTATCGCACTGCGCGAAATTGAAGCGGGTTTAATTGACGCCGCTCGTCTTGATCAGGATGATCAGGTCGCTCAGTACGCAAGCGATGAAGCCGAAATGGCAGCTGTTACAGCATTGCGTAATTCTGACGGTCACGAATAATATAAACAGCCCGCGAGATTTTCGCGGGCGTTTTTATTTCTGTGCAGATAAACCGATATCCCCTATCGGTTTGCTAAATTAACGAAAGCGTTGGCAAAACCTCTATTTATTCGTATCCTGCCCTGATGATGTAACTTTTATCCAATTAAGAGATGTTGCGTGTATTTATTTGAAGGTTTACGAAATCAGGTTTCTGCATACTTGCCGCCTGAGCAGGTTGAACGGATTTATGAAGCCTTTAAAGTGTCCTTCGACGCTCATGGTGATCAGAAACGACAAAGTGGCGAACCCTACATAACCCATCCCGTTGCGGTAGCTGGGATCCTGGCAGACATGCGCCTGGATCATGAAACTCTGATGGCAGCCCTGTTACACGATGTTATTGAAGACACCCGCCTGGGTAAGGAAGACCTTGCTGAGCTTTTTGGCGCGACGGTAGCGGAACTGGTGGAAGGCGTTTCTAAGCTGGATAAACTGGAGTTTACCAGCAAGGAAGAGCTGCAAACCGAGAATTACCGCAAGATGATCATGGCTATGGTGCAGGATATCCGGGTTATTCTAATCAAGCTGGCGGACCGCACTCATAATATGCGCACCATAGGCCACCTGCGCCCTGATAAACGGCGTCGTATCGCGCGTGAAACTTTAGAGATCTACTCTCCTCTGGCGCACCGCCTGGGTATTCACAATATAAAAAACGAATTAGAAGCCCTGGGTTTTAAAGCCATGTACCCGATGCGTGCGCGTTTTCTGGAAAGTGAAGTTAAAAAAGCACGGGGCAATCGTAAAGAACTGCTGGATAGAACGAAGCAGGAAATTATTAACCGATTAGACGAGATAGGCATTCAGGCACGGGTTTCCGGCCGCGAAAAGCATCTTTATAGTATTTACCGCAAAATGCTGCATAAAGAACTCAATTTCGATCAGGTCATGGATATTTACGCTTTTCGCATTGTAGTAGACACTGTAGATACCTGTTACCGCGTTATTGGCGCTGTGCATAATCTGTATAAACCTATAGAGACCCGTTTTAAAGATTACATTGCGATCCCTAAATCCAATGGTTACCAATCCCTGCACACCTCTCTTAAAGGCCCTCATGGGGTGCCGGTGGAAATTCAGGTGCGTACTGAAGAAATGGAGCTGATGGCGGATCGTGGTGTGGCGGCGCATTGGTTGTATAAAGATAATGATGACAGCGGGACGACCGCGCAGGTGCGGGCGCAAAAATGGATGCAGAGTCTGCTGGAATTGCAGCAAAGCGCTGGCAGTTCGTTTGAATTTATAGAAAACGTTAAATCTGAGCTTTTCCCGGAAGAAATTTATGTGTTCGCCCCGGATGGGCGCATTGTTGAGCTTCCACAGGGGGCGACCGCTGTGGACTTCGCCTATGCCGTGCATACCGATGTGGGCAATACCTGTATTGGTGCGCGGGTCAATCACCGGGCGTATTCACTGAGCAAGCCGCTGGAAACCGGACAGACAGTAGAAATCAGGACCGCGCCAGGGTCGCGGCCAAATATTGCCTGGCTGAATTTTGTAGTCACAGGCAAAGCGCGGGCGAAAATCCGCCAGGTGCTGAAAAGTCAGGAAACTGATGAAGCCGAAGTATTGGGCGAACGTTTGTTACGTGCAGCCTTAGGGCAGATGAATTACGACGATATTGATGATACTGAGTATGCCCGTGTCGCTAAAGAAATGAAGCGCAGCAATAAAGCGGAATTAATTCGTGATATTGGCCTGGGTAATCTGATGAGCGTGGCCGTAGCTCGTCGCTTGCTGGGGGACGAGCAGGGCCTTAGAGGCGATAGCGACGATACCAGCAGTCGTAGCCTGGCGATTAAAGGGGCCGACGGTTTACTGGTTACTTTTGCTAAGTGTTGCCGACCCATTCCGGGAGACGACATTCTGGCTCACGTGAGCCCGGGTAAAGGCTTAGTTATTCACCGCCGCGAGTGTAAAAACGTACGTGGTTATGAGGAAGAACCGGGCAAATACTTCCCGGTGCAATGGGACAACAAACCAGACGCTCAGTTTGTTTCTGAGTTGCGTATTGAAATGGTTAACCATCAGGGCGCGCTGGCGCGTCTGACCTCAACCATAGCTAAGACTGGCTGTAATATTCATGGTTTGAAAACTGAAGAAATAGACTCCAGTATTTATTTTATTGATGTAGCTATTACTATTAATGACCGCAAGCACTTAGCTGAAGTTATGCGTCAATTGCGCAAACTGTCTAACGTGCAGCGCGTGTCCCGCTTGAGGAAATAAAATGTCCAAGATAATTGTTAACACAGAGAAGGCTCCTGCCGCTATAGGCCCTTATTCGCAAGCGGTAAAAGTCGGCACTACGGTGTATTTGTCGGGTCAAATCCCCTTAGTACCAGCGAGCATGGAAATGGTTAGTGATGACTTTCGCCAGCAGGCCGTACAGGTCTTTAAAAACCTGTCAGCGGTGTGTGAAGCCGCTGATGGTAGCCTTCAGGAAATGGTTAAGATGCAGATTTATCTGACTGATTTAGGCCAGTTCGCAGTCGTTAATGAGGTAATGACTGAATTTTTCAGCACGCCTTATCCGGCACGGGCAGCCATTGGGGTTCGTGCCCTCCCCAAAGGTGCCCAGATTGAAATTGACGGTGTAATGGAAGTCTCGTCGACGACCTAGATCTTGTCGGGTTCAGCTTCCGGTTCCAGCATGATTGGCCGGAAGAAAACAATGTAACCAATGGCTACGGCACCGAGAATAAAGCAATATCCGGTATGCACACTGACGGCGAGAGGCGAAATGCTAAAAGTAGCCCCGAGCAGCAGCGCTTGAGCACCATAAGGCAGAACCCCCTGCACTACACAGGCAAAGATATCCAGAAAGCTGGCACTTTGTTTGGGGGCTAGCCTGCCTTCTTCAGCCAGCTTTTTACTGACTTCACCGGCCAGTAATATAGTGACTGTGTTATTGGCAACTGCCAGGTTAGTCAGTGCTGTCATACCTGCGATGCCGAAGGACGACGAACGCTGAGGTTGTTTGCTGAGCCTGGAAGTGAGGCTCACAACACTTTGCGAAAGGAAAGCAAGACCACCCTGCTGGCGGATCAAAGCAGACAGGCCGCCGATAAAGAGTGACAAGAGGAAAATCTCCTGCATGCTTTCAAAACCAAGATAGATATCCTGGGTGAAACTTGCCATTGCGTAGTCGACAGCCACCATGCCGAAGGCCGCCGCCATTAAAATTCCCAGCGTCAGCACAATGAATACATTCAAACCAGCTACGGCCAGTGCAATGATGGCGAAGTAGGGAATAGCCAGCCACAGGTTAGCATCTGGTACTTCAATAGGTGCGCTACCGACGTCAATCGTTGCCAGCCAGGCGATGGTCAGCAGGGCGGCGGGAACTGCCAGTCTCAGGTTAGCTTTGAATTTGTCTTTCATGGCGCAGCCCTGGGTACGGGTCGCTGCGATAGTAGTATCTGAAATAAAAGACAGGTTATCACCAAACATAGCGCCACTGACCAGTACACCGGCCATAAGGGCAGGGCTGATACCCGCGGCCTGACTTAAACCCAGAGCAACGGGACTAAGCGCTGCCAGTGTACCCATGGAGGTGCCCATCGCGGTGGAAACTACGGCAGCGATTAAAAATAAGCCCGGCAGAATCAATGCTGGTGGAATAATATTAAGGCCTAGAGCGACAACTGCGTCTACCCCTCCGGTGGCGGCTGCTACGGTAGAAAAGGCACCCGCTAGCAGATAAATCAGACACATGGTAATGATGTTGTTATGGCCAACACCGGCAATAAAGGTGTTAATACGTTCGTTCAGGCTCTCTTTACTGAGTATTACAGCGAGAATAATTGCTGGCAGTATAGCTACGGGGGCTGCGAGCTGATAAAAAGCCATTTCAACGCCCTGATAATGGAAGTACACACCAGTGCCGAGAAATAGCACGAGAAACAGAGCTAATGGCAGCAGAGCGAGCGCGCTGGGTTTTACTGATGACATATATTAAAACCTAATTCAGATGTTTGGACGTCCGGAAGTTTATATATCTACGAGCCTGAGAGCAAGCATTGTATGAAAGTGATCAAAGTAACCACCGTATCACTATTTGATAGTACACTAACAGACAGAAACGAATAGCAAAGAGGTAAGGTATGACACCAGATGAGCTGCATCTGCAGATGCGCAACTTGCGCGACGATGATTATCCGCAACTGAAAGAACTGATGGACTCGGTGTATCACGATATTGGTGGATCCTGGGAAGAACACACTATTCGTAAGCTGGTGAAAGAGTTTCCGGAAGGGCAGATTTGCCTGGAAGATGGCGGTAAAATTGTCGGTGTTGCCTTAACGGTGAGAGTTACTTATGACCGTTTCAGCAATCCACACCGATATGACGACTTGCTGGGTAAACGTGAAACCATTCTGAATGAGAAGGATGGCGACGCCCTGTATGGTCTGGATGTGCTTATTCACCCTGAATACCGGGGTTTTCGCCTGGGCCGGCGCTTGTACGATGCACGCAAAGAACTGTGCATGCAGCTCAACCTTAAGGCGATCCTGGCTGGTGGGCGCATTGTTAACTATCACAAATATGCCAAGGATATGACGGCCAGTCAGTATCTTGAAAAAGTGCACCGCCGTGAGATATATGACCCTATTTTAACTTTCCAGCTGGCCAATGAATTCAGCGTTAAACGGTTATTGGGTAAATACCTGCCGGAAGATGAAAAATCACAGGGTTACGCGACTCTACTGGAGTGGAATAATTTCCTTTATGAACCCTCTGACAGCATCATAGCTTCGCGTTCGCGCAATGTGCGTATTGGGGCTGTGCAATGGCAAATGCGGGCGGTGAAATCGGTTGAAGAATTGCTTAAGCAGGTCGAGTATTTCGTTGATGCCTTATCCAGCTATAAGAGTGACTTTGCGCTGTTCCCTGAATTCTTTAACGCGCCTTTGATGGGGCTCTGTGACAGCAGTCAGCAAATGGACGCGATTCGTTTCCTGGCAGGCTTTACCGAGCGCTTTAAGCGCGAGATGCAGCAGATGGCGGTTAGTTACAACATTAATATTATTACCGGATCTATGCCGGTGCAGGACGGTGATGCGCTGTATAACGTAAGTTATCTGTGTCATCGCGATGGAACTGTAGATGAGCAGCGTAAGCTACATATTACGCCCCATGAAAAACGTGACTGGGTCATTGAAGGTGGTAATCAGGTACAGGTATTTCAAACCGATGCGGGACGTATTGGCATCCTGATTTGTTACGATGTGGAGTTCCCTGAACTCGGCCGTTTGATGGCAGAAGAGGGATTGGAAATGCTCTTTGTACCTTTCTGGACGGATACCCGCAATGCCTATTTACGGGTGCGCCATTGTGCTCAGGCTCGCGCTATCGAGAATGAGTGTTATGTCATTATCTGTGGTTCTGTAGGCAACCTGCCGGAAGTGGAAAGCCTGGATGTGCAGTATGCGCAGTCCAGTGTATTTTCGCCTTCCGATTTTGCCTTCCCGCATGACGCGGTGATGTCGGAGACCACACCTAACACTGAAATGCTGATGTTCTCCGATCTGAACCTGGACGAGCTGCGTTACCTTCACCATGAAGGCTCAGTGACTAACCTGAAAGACCGGCGCATGGATCTGTATGATGTCACGCGCAAGTTTAACTTTTAGTGTGAGTTAGGTCCTCGTAAACGACTGGCCGATGCCCAGAACGCGGCCAGAGAAAAATACAGGGCCACTGCGGGGCCGGCTGCCAGTTGATTCAGGGTGGCGGCTGGTGAAATGAAAATGTGTATCAGATGCAGTGCCAGTGAGCCTGCTACCATAAGAAATATACTGGCTTGCCAGCGGGGGCGGCCAGTCAGGGTGCAAAGCCCCCGAATAACGATGATCAATGCGATGCTGACAGGTAACCAGACAATGTGTAGCCAGAGTCCGATATTGCTGAAAATAGAAAAGAAACCTTGCACCTGAGCGATCCAGAAGTCACTCTCAGAAAGTAGCCGGTGTATTTCTGATGAACTCAGAATATGAGTCAGTGAAGAGTCATCTGCAGTTAAAGCGCTGCGGCCCGTACTGAGCAAATTGAGTATTCCGTGAAAGAAAAGCACCATAAGTGCAGCTAGAAATGCGGTCAGACAGTTTAATTTCTGCCAGGGGCGGTGCTGATAAAACAAGCCTCTCATCGGCTTTCCTCACGTGTGTATGCAGATCGTTTTAAATTAGTATTGCCACACCTTAACGGGTTGCTCGCTTCTAGGCAACTGGCGGGGAGCATTTCCTTAACGTTATACTGTTTTGTAAGAGCCGTAGCAATTGAATTGTAAGCAATAAATGGACAGCCTGTGGATAGAGTATCTCCCCTGGCGCAAATAGCGCTGACAACACTGAAGGGTGTAGGCCCTAAGATGGCGGCTAAACTGGAAAAACTGGGTCTGTTTTCTGTGCAGGACGCGCTTTTTCATTTGCCGAATCGTTATCAGGACAGGACAAGGGTTGCCGCTATTGCCAGCGTGCGTCCTGGCGAATTTGCCACTATAGTTGCCCGCGTAGTGGATACCCGGGTGCACTATGGCAAACGTCGCGCTTTATTGTGCCGGGTTGCCGATAATACCGGTACGCTTACTTTACGTTTTTTTCAGTTCAGCGCGGCGCAGCAAAAAGGGTTAACTACAGGAACCCAGCTGCATATTTATGGCGAGGTTCGGCCGGGCCCAACAGGGCCTGAAATTATTCACCCGGAATATCGCCTGCTGGATGAAGGGCCTGTGGTACTGGAAGAGACGCTGACGCCTATATATCCGGCCACTGAAGGGGTACATCAGGCGACTCTGCGCAGTATTGCCAGTCAGGCATTGAGCTATCTGAACCAGGACAGTGTGCCGGAATTATTACCCGCGTCCTTAGCCAGTGACGAAATGCCACTGGCAGAAGCTATTCGCATTTTACATAATCCACCAACTGATGCCGATCAGCAGTCACTATTGGAAGGTGTGCACCCGGCGCAGCGCAGGCTAGCCATGGAAGAGCTGCTGGCGCATCACGTTAGTATGTTGCAGGCGCGACAACAGGCCCAACAGGTGGTCGCTTATGCTATTCACCCCGAGGGCCAGTTGCGCGAACAGTTTTTACGGCGCCTGCCCTTTAGCCCCACCAACGCGCAGCGCCGGGTAGCCACTGAAATTGACGCGGATATGCAGTTGCCGCAACCTATGCTGCGTTTGGTGCAGGGCGATGTGGGTTCAGGCAAAACGGTGGTGGCTGCACTGGCTGCACTGCAGGTTATCGAAGCGGGTTATCAGGTTGCCTTAATGGCGCCTACTGAACTTCTGGCGGAACAACATGCCATGAATTTCAGGCTTTGGTTTGAGGCTTTGGGGATTCAGGTGGGCTGGTTAGCGGGCAAACAAAAGGGCAAAAGTCGGGAACAGCAGCTGGAGCATTTACGCAGTGGTCAGACGCAGTTTGTAGTGGGTACTCATGCTTTGTTTCAGGAGTCGGTACATTTTCACAATCTGGCGTTAGTGATTATTGATGAGCAGCACCGTTTTGGTGTGCATCAGCGGCTGGCGTTGCGTGAAAAGGGCGAACAACAGGGCGTACACCCCCACCAGTTGGTGATGACAGCAACGCCTATTCCGCGAACGCTGGCAATGACGGCTTATGCCGATCTGGCCACTTCCATTATTGACGAGCTGCCCCCTGGCCGCACGGCAATTACCACGGTCGCTATCCCCGACACACGTCGCGATCAGGTTATTCAGCGGGTTGACGAAGTTAGTCGGGGAGAAAACCGCCAGGCGTATTGGGTCTGCACTTTAATTGAAGAATCCGAAGCCCTGCAATGCCAGGCGGCAGAAGATACCGCAGAACAGCTACAGCTGGCCTTGCCGGAGTTACGCATTGGTTTGGTGCATGGGCGGCTGAAAAGTAAAGAGAAAGAACGCATTATGCATGAATTCAAAGCCGGTGAACTGGATTTACTGGTGGCCACTACGGTGATTGAAGTAGGGGTTGATGTGCCGAATGCGAGCCTGATGATTATTGAAAACCCGGAACGTCTGGGACTGGCCCAGTTGCATCAGCTACGTGGTCGTGTGGGGCGCGGCGCCGTTGCTTCCCATTGTGTGTTGCTGTACAAAACGCCGCTCTCTGCGCAGGCTAGTCAGCGGCTGGCAGTATTGCGCGAAAGCGACGATGGTTTTGTGATTGCAGAGCGCGATCTTGAGTTGCGCGGGCCGGGTGAATTGCTGGGAGCTCGCCAGACCGGTCTGGCGCAGATGAAGGTGGCTGACTTAGTGCGTGACGCAGGATTAATTCCGAAAATTCAGCAACTGGCCCCTGTCATTGTGCAGGACTATCCTGATCTTGGTAAGCGCCTTATGTTGCGCTGGTTACCCCAGGGCGAACGTTACGCTCAAGTGTAGCTTTTCATACGCCAGGTGTTGGGGAAAAGCCGCCCTTGCAGTACACTATGGCTTCGCACGCGGACAGTGAGCTAAAGGCTATGAAAGAGAATCCACAAGAAACCACTCATTTTGGTTATCAAACCGTTGATAAAGAAAAGAAAGTCAGCCTTGTCGGCGGCGTTTTTGATTCGGTGGCAGCGAAATACGATGTAATGAATGATGTGATGTCATTTGGCATTCATCGGCTATGGAAACGGCAAACCATTGACAGCAGCGCGGCACGAAAAGGTCAGCGTATTCTGGACCTGGCGGGTGGCACTGGTGATCTGGCCGCCAGATTTTCGCGAATTGTTGGCCCTGAAGGTCAGGTCGTATTAGCGGACATCAACGCATCTATGCTGGAAGTTGGTCGTACTAAGCTGCAGGACATGGGCATTGTAGGCAATGTTGACTATGTCCAGGCCAACGCAGAAGAACTCCCTTTCCCCGATGACCACTTTGATGTCATCACTATCGCTTTTGGCTTGCGTAATGTCACCGATAAAGACAAAGCGCTGCGCTCTATGCTGCGCGTGCTCAAACCCGGCGGGCGACTGCTGGTACTGGAATTTTCTAAACCCGAGCAGGAACTGCTGAATCAGGCGTACGATTTTTATTCATTTAATATATTGCCGCAGATGGGCGGACTTATTGCGAATGATAAAGAAAGCTACCAGTACCTGGCCGAATCAATTCGTATGCATCCTGATCAGGAAACCTTGAAAAACCTGATGCAGGCAGCTGGTTTTGAGAATGTAGACTACCAGAATATGACCGGGGGCATTGTCGCTCTGCACCGGGGGTTTAAATTCTGATGTCTTTGCAACCTGCTATTAATGCTCTGGCTGAAACGTTAGTGAATAGCGCGTTGCGTGCGGATCCCGGTAGCAAAGGCCGGTTGCAGGCGGTACAGGGTAAAACCTTCAGGCTACGCTTGCAGGAATTGCCCTGGCCAATGACATTGTCGTTCACAGAGCATGAGGTGCTGTTTCTCGGTGAAGGCTATGAAGTGATCAATGGCGAAGTGCAAACCAGCCTGAGCGTTCTTGGACAGTTAAGCGATGCCACGCAGGTCACTCAGGCTATCCAGCGGGGCGATGTTATTCTGCAGGGTGACCCGATTTTTGCACAACAGGCCAGTCAGGTTGTACTGGGCCTGAATATTGATTGGGAACAGGCTCTGGCGGACCGTTTCGGTGATGTCGCTGGTTTTTGGCTGGCGCAGGGAGTTGGCGAGCTGCAACAGCGGTTACCGGATGTACATAACTGGCGCCGCTGGTTTGCTGATGTGCTCATTGACGAAAAAAAATTGCTGCTTGGTAAAACTGAGTTTGCCATCTTTACTGATGACCTTAAGGCGCTGCAAAAGCGTGTTGAGGCGTTACACAAGGATAAGAAATAACAGTGCGTAGCCTGCGGTTTTATAGAATTCTGCGAACCCTGTTGCAGCATGGTGTGGACGAGATGATTCCGAAGCGCTGGTTGCCCTGGTATGTCCGTATAGCAAGGCGTTGCTTATTCTGGCTTAGGAATAAGCATAAAGATAAGCCACTTGGCGTCCGTTTCCGACTGGCACTCGAGGACCTGGGGCCCGTTTTTGTGAAGCTGGGACAGATGCTTTCCACGCGCCGCGACTTATTACATCCGGATATTATTGTGCAACTGGCGATGTTGCAGGATAAGGTTCCTCCGTTTCCCGGTGACCAGGCGCAGCGTATTATAGAAAAGGCTCTGAACGATAAGCCTGTCGAAGATATTTTTGTAGAGTTTCAGCAGGTACCTTTAGCTTCAGCTTCTATTGCGCAGGTGCACACGGCAAGCCTGCTTTTGCCTGATGACAGCATTAAAGAAGTGGTGGTTAAAGTTATTCGTCCGGATATTACCGCGACAATTCATGCTGATCTGGACTTAATGGAGTCTGTTGCCATGCTGGCCGCGCGTTATCTTCCAGACGGTAAACGCTTAAAGCCAGTAGAAGTTATTCGTGAATACCGCAAGACTTTGCTGGATGAGCTGAACCTGGCTCGGGAAGCAGCTAACGCTATTCAGCTACGACGTAATTTTTCTGACTCAGAAGTACTGTATATTCCTGAAGTCTATAGTGATTACACACGCAACAACGTCATGGTGATGGAGCGCATCGCGGGTATTCCGATTGGCGATGTGGAAACCCTGGCGGATGCCGGAGTAAACCTTAAGTTACTGGCGGAACGTGGTGTTGAAGTCTTCTTCACTCAGGTCTTCAGAGATAGCTTTTTTCACGCGGATATGCACCCCGGTAATATTTTTGTTGACGCATCCCGTCCCGAAGACCCGCGTTATCTGGCTATCGATTTTGGCATTGTGGGTACGTTAAACCGGGATGATAAACGTTATCTGGCGGAAAACTTCATCGCCTTTTTTAATCGCGATTATCGTAAGGTTGCTGAGTTGCATGTGGATTCCGGCTGGGTGCCTTCGCATATTAATATTGAAGACTTTGAATCGGCGATACGCACAGTATGCGAACCCATTTTTGAAAAACCGCTGAAAGAAATTTCTTTCGGTCATGTATTAATTAATCTGTTTAATACGGCACGGCGTTTTGAAATGGAAGTGCAGCCGCAACTGGTCCTGCTGCAGAAAACGTTGCTTTATGTCGAAGGTTTAGGACGTAATCTGTATCCGGACTTAGACCTCTGGAAAACGGCCAAACCTTATCTCGAGCGCTGGATGCACGAACAGGTTGGCTGGCGAGCGGTATTACGTTCCGTGAAAGAACATGCTCCTTACTGGGCGGAAAAGTTACCGCAAATGCCGTCACTGGTGTATGACACTTTGCAGCAAAGTAAAATGCAGATGAAAATACAACAGAACTATATGGAAGAACTGCTGATGCAACAACAGCAGGCTGCTGAAAGTCGTATTTGGGCTTTCGTGGCAAGCACCTTAAGTGTTTCAACCCTGGTGCTGGTATTAGTAGCAGAAGAGCCCTGGTGGGCTGCCGGAGCCGGCGCTGTAGCCTTGTTTTCATGGTTCAAAGCCTGGCGCGACAGGCCCCGACATTTTATAAAGTGAGGTAATATATGGGTATTAGTATCTGGCAGTTAGTTATTATTCTGCTCATCATTGTGCTGCTGTTTGGCAGTAAAAAAATACGCAGTCTCGGCGGCGATCTGGGTTCAGCTCTACGTGGTTTTAAGAAAGAAATGGGCGATGATGAGAAAAAAGAAGAACCTGCATCTAAAGTGCAGCATAAAGAAGATGCTGACTTCAGCAAGCAAAGCGAAGCTGAGAAACAGGAACAGGACAAACGTGACTAACTATGTTTGATATCGGCTTCTGGGAGTTATTAATTATTGCTCTGATGGGCTTGCTGGTACTTGGACCGGAACGTTTGCCCAGAGCAATACGTTCGGTGCAGCGCGGCATGGCCCGTGCGCGCCAGTTTGGAAGTCGAATGGAAGCCGAACTCAATCATGAGTTGCGAATCAAAGAGCTGCATGAAAATTTAAAAAAAATTGAAAGTGCAGACGATATTGACAATCTACCCGATGATTTGAAAAAGTCGCTGGCTGAGTTGCAACGAGCCGCTGCCAGTGTGCAGGCACCGTACGCTAAAAAAGATGCTGCGGCAGAGAAACCTTCCGAGGAAAAGAATAAGGACGCTGAGGACAAACCGAATGAATCAGGATGAAGGTTCTTTGCTCAGCCATTTAGCCGAATTACGTAATGCGTTATTGCGCAGCATTGCCGCTGTGCTGCTTATTTTTGTGGCGCTGATATATTTCGCCCGTGACATCTATCATTGGCTGGCATCGCCCCTGATGGCGCATTTGCCGGAAGGCACCAGCATGATAGCGACAGAAGTCGGAGCTCCGTTTTTTGCGCCTTTTAAGCTAACCATGGTGCTTTCCGTTGCCATTGCTGTCCCTTTTTTATTGCATCAGGTATGGCGTTTTATAGCTCCTGGGCTTTATAAAAAAGAGAAACGCCTGGTTGCCCCTTTGTTGATTAGTAGCACCCTGCTTTTTTATGGCGGCATTGCCTTTGCCTATTATGTCGTTCTGCCTTTGGCGTTTGCCTTTTTTACCAGCATGGCGCCTGAAGGTATTACTATAGCTACTGATATTTCCAGTTACCTTGATTTTGTATTGAAGATATTCTTTGCTTTTGGTATTGCCTTTGAAATACCCATTGCTATTTTATTGCTGTGTTGGAGTGGAACTACCACACCGGAGCAATTGCGGGCAAAACGAGCCTACGTCATAGTAGGGGTTTTCATAGTTGGTATGTTGCTGACTCCTCCAGATGTGATTTCGCAGACATTACTGGCTGTGCCAATGTGGCTGCTGTTTGAGCTGGGTTTATTTTTCGCTCGTTTTTACACACCAGGTAAGAAGGCTTCGAGCGAGCCGGATGAGCAAAAAACTGAGGATTGAGTATGATCAAGTATTGTTTGGCAGGCATATTGACGTTTTTATTGCCCTTATCGGCTTTGGCTGAGGGTGCTGGTTTTGAGCAGCAGTTGGTGGAGTGTAATCTTATTCAGGGGGCGGTTCAGCGTCTTGATTGTTATGACGAGCTTGCCCAACAGTTGCAGGGGGACGAAAATTCTACGGAACAAGCTGAGCAGATTGTGACGCCGATTTCTCAAAGTCGGTCAGAATTTGGACTGGAAAATCGTACTAAGAAAGAAACTGAAGATAAGATTTATATCGACATAATAGACAAGTGGCAAAACCCTCGTGGAGCCTGGCGCTTCAGAACAGCTGAAGGTCAGGAATGGCATCAAACAGAGGTACTGCGCTCTTTTGTTTTAAGCGACGATGCAGCTTATTATATTGAACGAGGCGCGCTTGGTTCTTTTCATTTGGGTTCTGATAGCAATAATAGAACCACGCGGGTGCGCCGGGCTAATTAAATGGCTGGAGTATGGGTTGATGCAGGGCTTAATATGCCTCCGCAGGAGCAGACAGAAGCCTTTAAACTGACCTTACAAAGAGCGGTTGAGCAACAGGTTACGCGTTTCGTATTGATTGCTTCTGATCTGGAAGAAGCACGACGCGCTATCGCGTTTGCTGAGCAGGATCCTCGTTGTGTGGTAACTGTGGGTATTCATCCGCACCAGGCTGCGAAAGCGCCCTCTGATTTTATTCAGCAATTAAAAGAGCTGGCTCAGCATCCTGCTGTGCGGGCTATTGGTGAATGTGGTCTGGACTACAATCGAAACTTCTCTCCACCAGATATCCAGCGCAGGGTATTCTCCGCTCAGGTAGAGGTGGCCGCAGAACTTGGGCTACCATTGTACCTGCATGAGCGAGATGCCCTGCAGGACCAGCTTGCAATACTCAAGCCAGCCCGATCTGAGCTGGTGGCGCTTTTTACCCATTGTTTTACCGGCGATAACAATGCGCTGGAAGCTTATCAGGCATTAGATTGTTATATAGGCATTACCGGCTGGCTCTGCGATGAGCGCCGTGGCCAGGATTTGGCTGGAGCGGCAGCTAATATTGATAGTCAGCGCTTGCTACTCGAGACGGATGCACCTTATTTATTGCCGCGTAATATACGGCCAAGACCTAAATCGCGGCAGAATGAGCCCGCGTATCTGCCATATATTGCTGAGCGTCTGGCCGAACTAACAGGTCACTCGCTGAGCCAGCTACAAGAGTTAACGACCACGAACGCGCAGCGCCTGTTTAGTGACTGGGGCTGATTTTTGTTTTTTAAGGATATCTGATGAGCATATACAGTGGTTTTCCGAACCGTCGTTTACGTCGCCTGCGCCGGCATGATTTCAGCCGACGTTTGGTTAGCGAACATAAATTAAGTGTCGATGATCTGATATATCCCATGTTTGTGTTACCTGGCGAAGGGCAACGTGAGCTGATCAGCTCTATGCCTGGTGTGGAACGTTTATCCATTGATTTACTGGTGAAAGAAGCTCATCTCCTGGTAGACCTGGGGATTCCTATGATTGCTATCTTTCCGGTGACGCCGGCAGCCGATAAGTCATTATTGGCGGAAGCAGCCTACGATGATGAAGGGTTGGCGCAGCGCGCTGTACGTGCCGTTAAAGCGGCCTGTCCTGAGCTGGGAATTATGACCGATGTAGCTCTGGATCCGTTCACCAGTCATGGGCAGGATGGCATTCTGGACGACAGTGGTTATGTGCAGAATGACCTCACTACCGAGATTCTGGTAAAACAGGCGTTGTCCCATGCTAAAGCTGGTGCTGATGTGGTGGCGCCTTCAGATATGATGGACGGCCGCATTGGGGCTATTCGTGAAGCCTTGGAAGCGGCGGGCTTTCAGAATACTCAGATTATGGCGTATTCGGCTAAATATGCTTCGGCCTACTATGGGCCTTTTCGCGATGCGGTGGGTTCAGCGGCCAACCTGAAAGGTGCTGATAAAAAGACCTACCAGATGGATCCCGCCAATAGCGACGAGGCTTTGCATGAAGTTGCTATGGATATTGAAGAAGGTGCAGATATGGTCATGGTCAAACCCGGCATGCCCTATCTGGACGTGGTACGCCGTGTGAAAGAAGAGTTCGGCGTGCCTACTTTTGCTTATCAGGTGAGTGGCGAATATGCCATGCATATGGCAGCTATAGAAAACGGCTGGCTGGGTGACGACACTATTTTTGAAGGGCTGCTTGCGTTTAAACGGGCCGGGGCTGATGGAATTCTAACCTATTTTGCTAAACGGGTTGCAGAACACCTGCAAGGCAACACTTAACGAGCTTTTAGTTGTAGTTGTTCGCCGTCAGGCAACTGTTCTGCTTCATCTTGCAGTAAGCTCAGCAGGAAGGGGTTGCCATCGAAAAAACCAGTAGTAGCTGACAGGGTCAGGATGCCGTTGTTAACGGCTACCTGGTAGTTAGTGATGCTACTGTCGCAGCGGCGTTGGCAGCACATGATGGCCAGACGTAGTAGGCGGGTCAGGTGGCGCATAGGCTGGCTGCTGCTTGCAAACTGTGACGATTTCTCATCGTCAATAATGCCAGCGGTAGCGGCAAGCAGCTCAATCAGCGCAGCACGGGCTGCTTGATCAAAGCCCGGTAGATCTAAATGACGCAGCATGTAAGTCGCATGGCTACTGGCCTGCTTATAAGACAGGCTGAGGCCCAGTTCATGCAAGTAGGAAGCGGCTCGTAGCAGCCGCAGGCTATGCGGCGGCATAGTCCATTGCCCTTCCAGCTGACGATAAAAATTCTCTGCCAGACTGAATACCCGTAACGACTGATCTTCATCCAGATGATAATTGGCGACCAGGCTGTGTAGTGTCCGCAACTGGACATCCTGCTGCTGTATCGGTTCCAGCATGCTATACAGAATACCTTCGCGCAGTGCTCCACTGGTCGATTGCAGGGATTTAATCGTAAGATTTCTGCACAGGGCAATGAGAATGCATAAACCGCTGACGAAGACAGCTTTGCGATTGTCGGCGAGGCCCTCTATCTGCAGCTGCTGATGGTGACCGCAGGCGATAGCCTGTTCCAAAAGCTGCTCCATCCATTGCAGTTTAAAGGTATTGTTAGCGCCTTTTGCTTCAGCTATTTCCTGCAAGGCTTTAAACGTGCCGGAAGCGCCCAGCACCAATGACCACTGCTGCCCGTTATAGGCGTCAAAGAAGGGCCGCAGAGTTTCAGTTGCGCCGTTGATAGCGGCGATTGTATTTTCGCTATTAATCGCACCATCGTTAAAATACTTGCTATACCAGGTTACGCAGCCCATATCGAGGCTGTTTAGCAGTTGCGGTGTAAAGCCGGACCCAAGCACCAGTTCAGTGCTGGCACCACCAATATCGATAACCAGCATGCGCCCTTTGAAAGCGGTGGTGTGGGCGATGCCCTGATATATAGTAGCGGCTTCTTCATCGCCACTAATGATTTGGATAGGGTGCCCGAGGGTATTTTCGGCGTGAGCCAGAAAGTCTTTGTCCTGAGCTATCTTGCGCAGTGTGGCTGTGCCAACGGCCCGTATATGGGAAGGGTCAATATCCTGCACGCGGTCAGAGAAAATGCGCAGGCAATCGATAGCTCTTTGTTTCGCGTCTTCGCTAAGTTCGCCATCATCAGTGAGACCAGCGGCAAGACGAACTTTGCGTTTGATTTTACTAACTACCTGTACGCTGCCAGCAACGACCCGGACCACCAGCATATGGAAGCTGTTGGAACCCAGGTCGATAGCAGCGTAGTAGGCTTTAGAACGCATACGTCAGCCGCTGTTCTTAGCCAGGTCTACGGTTCTGTCCCTGGCGCTTAGGTCCAGAGTGACGGCGGTTATAGTTCTTGCCGCTTTGCATACGCCGCTTTTGTGGGAAATGCGGCTTAGGTACATCTTCCAGTAAGGCTTCGGGATCATATTTAGTTACCGGTATGGGGTGCTTAATATAATCTTCGATAGCTGGCAGATTGTACACATATTCCTCACAGGCCAGGCTGATCGCCTTACCGCTCTTGCCAGCGCGACCTGTACGGCCGATGCGATGCACATAATCTTCGCAGTCGTCCGGCAGGTCAAAGTTAAATACATGACTCACCGATGGAATGTGTAAACCGCGAGCGGCCACATCAGTTGCTACCAGAATATCAATAACACCACTGGTAAAGTCTTCCAGAATTTTAAGACGCTTACGTTGTGGAACATCGCCGGTTAACAATCCGACACGGTGACGGTCTGCTTTTAGCCACTGATAGACCTTATCGCAGCCATGTTTTGTATTGGAAAAAACGATTGCCTTGTCCGGCCAATCCTCTTCAATAAGGGTCAGTAAAAGCTTAATTTTATCCGGTTTTGAGGGGTAAAAAAGCTCTTCTTCGATGCGTGCACCGGTCATTTGTTCGGGTTCAATTTCGACGCTGGTAGGCTCGTTCATATGCTCATAAGCCAGCTCTTTTACACGCAGTGAAAGTGTAGCTGAAAAGAGCATATTCAGACGGTCTGCCGGCGCTGTCATTTGCCGGAACATGTAGCGTATGTCATCGATGAAACCGAGGTCAAACATACGGTCCGCTTCGTCCAGAACAACTACGTCGATGGCATCTAATTTATATACGCCCTGCTTGCAATAATCGATAAGGCGGCCGCAGGTGCCGACGAGTACGTCAACGCCTTCAGCCAGCTGTGCACGCTGGGCTTCGTAGTTTTCACCACCATATACAACGGCCAGTTTCAAACCACATTGCTTAGCCAGTTCTTCGGCGTCATTGTGGATCTGTACGGCCAGTTCGCGGGTCGGTGCCATGACCAGAGCACGGGGTTGTTTGGATGCTGGATCCTTACGTTCCGTTGTCATCAGGTGGTTGAATATAGCCACCAGAAAAGCAATGGTTTTACCGGTCCCGGTTTGGGCTTGTCCGGCCACATCTTTACCCTGCAGGGCAAGAGGCAAACTAAGCTCTTGGATCGGAGTACAGTAGGTGAAGCCAGCTTTATCTAGGGCATCTAAAACATTGGGATGCAATCCAAGACTGGCAAACTTGGTTTCGGTTAGGTGTTTTTCGCTCATGGCGCTCAGCATATCAGGTTTGTGCTTGCAATAAAAAACAGAAATGATTAAATATGTAGTCTAACTTTAAAACGCAGCTTCCTTGCTGTGTAAAACGACCGGAGAGTACCATGAGCGACAAAATTGTTCAGCTGAGCGACGAGAGCTTTGACGCCGACGTAATTAACGCTGATCAACCAGTCCTTGTAGATTTTTGGGCTGAGTGGTGTGGACCTTGTAAGATGATTGCGCCAATTCTGGATGACATTGCCACTGAGTTTGAAGGCAAGTTGACTATTGGCAAACTGAATGTCGACCACAATAATGAAACACCGCCTAAGTATGGTATCCGTGGTATTCCTACTCTGCTGCTGTTCAAAGGCGGTGAAGTTGTGGGTACTAAAGTAGGTGCTATGTCGAAAGCGCAGTTAAGTGAATTTATTAGTGAGCATGTCTGATAAATTTGCCGGTTGAAGCGACGCGAATACTGAGAAATTTTCGGTATCCGCGTTTGCTTACGCTGAAAAACTGGACGTCTTTGAAAATAGGTGTTAATTTAAACCAATATCGTTTCTGAAGCTGCCGTTTCCTGAACTCTTGCAGCTACCCTTTAGACCAGCCTCTGCGGTCGAAAGTATTTAATATTTTAGTAAAATTCAGCACTTAGCTGCATTAGGCTTATTTACGCTTAATGCATTCACAACAACCCGTACCAACTGTAGATAACTTCTCAAGACCTACCGCTTATGAATCTGACAGAACTGAAAAACAAGCCTATCAGCGAACTCGTTGAGTTGGCCACCAGTCTGGGCCTGGATAATACCGCCCGCTTGCGTAAGCAAGACATTATATTCTCAATTTTAAAAGCCCATGCCAAAAGTGGTGAAGATATTTTTGGCGATGGCGTCCTCGAGATTTTGCAGGACGGCTTTGGCTTTTTGCGCTCCGGTGACTCTTCGTACCTTGCCGGGCCTGATGACATTTACGTGTCGCCCAGCCAGATCCGCAGGTTTAACTTGCGCACTGGCGATACGGTGGCGGGTAAAATCCGGCCGCCCAAAGACGGTGAACGTTATTTTGCCCTGCTAAAAATCCGCGAAGTAAACTTTGATAAGCCAGAAAACTCCCGTAATAAAATTCTTTTTGAAAACCTGACCCCGTTACATGCAGAAGAGCGCATGGTGATGGAGCGTGGCAACGGTTCTACTGAAGATATTACGGCGCGTATACTGGATTTAGCTTCCCCTATCGGCAAAGGGCAACGTGGTTTGGTGGTAGCACCGCCTAAAGCAGGTAAAACCCTGCTACTGCAGAACATAGCCCAGTCCATTGCAGCGAATCATCCGGATTGCGATCTTATGGTACTGCTCATTGATGAGCGTCCGGAAGAAGTGACCGAGATGAGCCGTCTGGTAAAAGGCGAAGTCATTGCTTCTACCTTTGATGAACCTGCCAGCCGTCACGTTCAGGTTGCTGAGATGGTGATTGAAAAAGCCAAACGCCTGGTTGAACACAAACGTGATGTGGTTATTCTGCTGGATTCCATTACCCGTCTTGCACGTGCCTACAACACAGTTATCCCAAGTTCAGGTAAAGTACTGACCGGTGGTGTGGATGCCAACGCACTGCATCGTCCAAAACGTTTCTTTGGTGCGGCGCGTAATGTTGAAGAGGGCGGCAGCCTGACTATCATTGCAACGGCACTGATTGATACCGGCTCAAAAATGGATGAAGTCATTTACGAAGAGTTTAAAGGCACCGGTAATATGGAGCTGCACTTAAATCGTAAAATCGCCGAGAAACGTGTATTCCCTGCTATCGACTTCAATCGTTCAGGCACCCGTCGTGAAGAGCTTTTGACCACGCCAGACGAGCTGCAGAAGATGTGGATTTTACGTAAAATCGTACATCCTATGAATGAAATTGAAGCCATGGAATTCTTAATTGACCGCTTAGTGATGACTAAGACCAATGATGAATTCTTCGAATCGATGAAGCGCCAGAAAAGCTAAGTAGTCATACTGGCGCTGCACTAGAGGCATTCAAGTCGCTATGAAGTATCAGGACCTACGTGACTTTCTGGCGCAGCTGGAAAGTCAGGGTGAGCTTAAACGTATTACCCACGAGATAGACCCTTATCTGGAAATGACAGAAATCGCCGACCGTACCCTGAAAGCGGGTGGGCCGGCGTTGTTGTTTGAGAACGTCAAAGGGCATCAGATGCCAGTACTGGCAAACCTTTTTGGTACGCCGGATCGGGTTGCCAAAGGCATGGGCCAGGAAAGTTTAAGCGCCCTGCGCGATGTGGGTAAGTTACTTGCCTACTTAAAAGAGCCTGAGCCTCCCAGTGGTTTCAAAGACGCAGTGAATAAACTGCCGTTATTGAAAAAAGTTCTCAGCATGGCCCCCAAAGTCATTAAAAAAGCGCCCTGCCAGCAAGTGGTGTTAAGTGGTGATGAGGTTGACTTAGATACTATTCCTATCCAGACCTGCTGGCCTGGTGATGCCGCGCCACTGATTACCTGGGGCCTTACGGTCACTCGGGGTCCGCATAAAAAACGTCAGAATCTGGGTATTTACCGGCAGCAGAAGCTGGGCAAGAACAAACTTATTATGCGTTGGTTAAGCCATCGTGGTGGTGCTTTGGATTTTCAGGAATTCTGTAAACAGAACCCTGGCGAGCGTTTTCCTGTTTCTGTCGCTTTAGGAGCCGATCCTGCCACTATTCTGGGTGCGGTTACCCCGGTACCTGACACCTTATCCGAGTATGCCTTCGCAGGTTTATTACGGGACGGTAAAACCGAAGTGGTGAAGTCTGTGAGCAACGACTTGCAGGTACCAGCGCACGCTGAAATTATTCTGGAAGGCTACATTGAGGCCGGAGAAACGGCTCCCGAAGGGCCTTATGGCGATCACACCGGCTATTACAATGAAGTGGATGAGTTCCCGGTATTTACCGTGACTCACATCACCCATCGTAAAGAACCTATCTACCATACGACCTATACGGGACGCCCACCGGATGAACCCGCGGTGTTAGGTGTGGCTCTGAATGAAGTCTTTATTCCAATTTTGCAAAAGCAGTTTCCAGAAATTGTAGATTTTTATCTGCCGCCTGAAGGCTGTTCTTATCGTATGGCCGTAGTAACCATGAAGAAGCAGTATCCGGGCCATGCTAAACGCGTCATGATGGGGGTCTGGTCGTTTCTGCGGCAGTTTATGTACACCAAATTTGTTGTGGTCTGCGATGACGATATCGATGCCCGTGACTGGAAAGATGTGATCTGGGCGATTACCACGCGCATGGATCCGGCCAGGGACACGGTATTAGTAGAAAATACGCCTATTGATTACCTGGATTTTGCATCACCGGTTTCCGGTCTGGGTTCAAAAATGGGCATGGATGCGACGAATAAATGGCCGGGTGAAACTGACCGTGAATGGGGCGAACCCATTGTTATGAGTGAAGATGTGAAAAAGCGCGTTGATGAGCTTTGGCACGAGTTAAATATTTTAGGATAGGCGGTCTATGTCAGTATTGCGTTGTGAAGTAAAAAGCATGAAGTTAATGACACCCCAGGTGTATCGTGTGGAATTAACACCTTCTGCGCCGGTCGTGTTTTATGCCGGGCAGTATTTACAGGTTGTGATGGGTGAAAACGACAAACGACCTTTTTCTATTGCATCTATGCCCGCTGATCAGAATCGTCTCGAACTGCATATCGGTGTTGCTGAAGATAACCCGTACTCTACCGAAGTCGTTGAATTGATGCAGACCGAGGGTGAAATCAAGGTGGAAGCTCCATTAGGTAGCGCTCATTATCGTGCTGCCAGTGAGCGGGCTATGGTTTTAGTAGCCGGAGGCACCGGATTTTCCTATGTCTGGTCAATTTTACAACATCACTTGTCGAGTACCGATCCGCGCCATGTTGTGCTGTATTGGGGAGCTCGGCAGTTGAACGATCTGTACCTGCATGAACAGCTGGAGCAAATGCAGCGTATGCATGAGAACTTTAGTTATCGACCGGTACTGGAGTCGCCTCCGGCGGAATGGGAACATAGCCGAGGTCTGGTTCACCATGCTGTATTAGGTGATTTTGCTAATCTGGAAGCGCTGGATATTTATGTCGCTGGGCGCTTTGAAATGGTGCGAGTGGTCCGGGATGAATTTATTCAGCGTGGGTTACCAGAAAACCAGCTATACGGTGATGCCTTAAGTTTTATTTAAATATCAGTTCGGCTATACTGCCGCTGATCTTGCAAGCACATATGCAAATATGCCAAGGGGTGCCTGGATACAGGCTGAGATGCTAAGCGAACCCTTTTTACCTGATCCGGTTAATACTGGCGTAGGGATTGGTCATACAATTCGTAACTATATAGTCTGCCCGTAACCGGATCTCATCTTTTTTTTTAGTTAAAGACGAGATCCACCATGAAAAAATCAATTCTAAGTACAGCTATTGCAATGCTTCTGGCGCCGACACTGGCGCTTGCGGATGATGACGCGTCTATTGAGCGTATCACCGTCGTCGGTGACTTTCGTGCGCAGGGTATTGAAGATTTGCCTGGTAGTGTCAGCGTTTTAAGTGGCGAAGACATGCGTCAGCGTCAGGCTGAGCACCTCGAAGAAAGCCTCAATATGGCGCCCAATGTGAATCTGGCCGCCGGTGCCTCACGCGCTAGCTTTTTCCAGATTAGAGGTATTGGTGAGCGCAGTCAGTTTGTAGACCCCATCAGTCCTTCTGTTGGCTTAATCATTGACGGCATTAATTACAGTGGCCTGGGCGCTGCTGGTACTTTGTTTGATATCGCGCAGGTAGAAGTATTCCGTGGTCCGCAAAGTACTCGTTTCGGCGCGGATGCCATGGCTGGCATGATTTATCTGAGCAGTACACCGGTTTCAGATGCGACCAGTGGTGAGCTGGAATTGAGTATGGCGAACTACAACACTTACAGTTCAGGTCTGGCGTTTGGTGGGGCTGTTAATGAGAACCTTAGCGCCCGGGGCTCACTGCAATTACATAGCAGTGACGGCTTTATGGAAAACATCCATCTGGGCCGCAGTGATACGCAAAATCAGGATGAACTGACAGCACGGCTGAACATGCTCTGGCAGGTGTCGCAAACACTGGACATGCATTTTACCTATCATCGCTTTGATATCGACAACGGTTATGATGCTTGGTCGCTGGATCAAAACCGCGATACCCTTTCAGATGAACCTGGTCGCGATACGCTGGATAGCCATGCGGGCAGGGTACAGGCCAATTGGAGCGGACTGCAGGGCAGTGAAATACAGCTTTCGTTGAGTGCACTGACTGCAGATAGTGAGTACAGCTTTGATGAAGACTGGTCTTACGTAGGTATTGCACCGGGTTGGGAATACAGCTCTTTTGACGCCTATTTCCGCGAGCGTGACGACCTGACCGCAGAGGCGCGCTGGTTGTCAACAGAGCCTGTTAATCTTTTTGGTACAGTTACCGACTGGGTAGCAGGTGCCTACCTGCGCAGCAACGACACCGACTTAACCCGTGAGTATACTTATCTGGTTGCTCCTTTCAGCAGCGAGTATGAAACTCAGACCTGGGCTGTTTATGGTGAACTGCAACAACAGTGGACTCCTCGCCTTCATGCCAGTTACGGTCTTCGGCTGCAAGGTTATGATAATGACTATATTGATAGCCGGGGCATTGAAGCCAACCCGAGTGATACCACCTGGGGTGGTCGTGCCAGCCTGCAATATGAACTGGATAACGAACAGCAGGTGTATGTTTCAGTGGCCCGTGGTTTTAAGCAAGGTGGAGTGAATGGCGAAGCCCTGGGTCGAGCAAGTGATGACGGGCTTAGTGAGGTCAGCGAGTTTTTGGAATCACGGGCTACCTTTGCACCTGAGCTTTTAATCAGCACCGAAGCCGGTTACCGGGCGTTCTTCCCAGAACAAAGCATGGGCGTTCACTTGACTGCTTTTTACAGCTGGCGCGATGATATGCAGGTCAGCGCTTATGTGGAGCGTGATCAGCAGTTTGTTTCTTATCTGGACAACGCCTCATCAGGTATAAATTACGGTGTGGAAGCCGAGTTTGACTATCTGCCCACTGACCGTATGCGCTGGTTTGCCAGCCTGGGTTTACTGCAAACTGAATTACGTGACTTCGTGCTGGAAGACGGTGAAAACATCACCGGCCGTTCGCAGGCGCATGCACCTGCTTATCAGTTCCATGCTGGTGGCGAATTTGCGTTGCTACCAGGTTTGCAGCTGCGGGTTGAAGTGGATGGCCGCGATAGTTTCTATTTCTCTAATTCTCATGATGATAAGTCATCGGCCTATCAGTTAGTGCATGCACGACTTAACTATGAATTCGGAGACTGGTTGTTTAGCTTATGGGCGCGCAACCTGCTGAATGAAGATTATGAAACTCGTGGGTTTAGTTTCGGTAATGACCCTCGTGACGAATATGCGCCGGCGTCGTATGTGCAATACGGGGAACCGCGTCGGTTCGGTTTAACTGCACGTTATAGTTTCTAGAGGTAGGTATGCAATTTTCTGCTGAAATATCTTTATATCCATTGGCCGATGAGTATCGGCCCGTAATAAAAGACTTTGTAGAGCGCCTGGCGACCTACCCCGATCTGGTCGTCAATACCAACACTATGAGCACGCAAATATTTGGTGATTATAAGATAGTGATGGAAGTGCTCACTAAAGAACTGGAGCGGGTTTACCAGAAGGTGCCCAGTCAGGTTCTGGTATGCAAGTTCATTAATAGCGATCTCAGGCCTTAATGGCAGCGTTTCTTGATGCGCTGATGCTATCCTCTCCCTGGGAGTTGCTGGCAGTAGTTCTGGCGATTGCTTATCTGACCCTGGCAATTCGTCAGAGCCTCTGGTGCTGGCCTGCGGCAGCTATTGGAGCCGTTATATACACAGTGCTGTTTGCCGATGCCCGACTATATATGGAGAGCCTGCTACAGGCCTTTTATTTGGTTATGGCCGCATACGGTTTCTGGCAGTGGAAGCGCGGTGCTCCTGGTAAAAATGCAGAGCTTAAGGTCACCCAACTGAACTGGCGCTGGCATTTATACAGTATCATTGTGTTGAGTGTATTAAGCCTGTGCATCGTCTGGTTGCTGACCCATTACACGGATGCAGAAGAAGTTTACCTGGACACCTTTACCACTGTTTTTAGTTTTTTCGCTACCTTCCTGGTAACGAAAAAAATACTGGAAACCTGGTACTACTGGCTGGTGATAGACTCGTTTTATGTGTTTTTATTCTGGAGCAAAGGCTTTTATGCCACAGCACTCCTGTTTGCTTTGTACACAGTGATGGTCGTCATCGCATTTTGGCGCTGGCGTCAGGATATGGTGCGTAACTGATGAAAACTGATATTCATGAGTTATTGAAGCAGCTACCACTGGAAGGTGAGTGGGAAGCTAAAAAACTTAATGGTGGCGAAGTAAATAGCAGCTGGAAAATCAGTAATCAAGAGACAACGTACTTCCTGAAGGCCCAGCGCTCGGAGCAACGTAACCAGATTGACCGAAGTGCTGAGGTCAGTCTGCAGCGGCAGTTAAGCGAACTGGATTTGTGCCCTGCAATTGAATATGCCAGCGATAATTATGAGCTGGTACTTTTCGTTTGGGAGAATGCGGCGACATTAAAGCAGAGTGTTATGGATGAACGCAGTCGCATGCAAATTCTGGCCAATACACTGTGGCGGATTCACCATTGTAAGCCGAGGCTTAATAATTGGTCGTTGTATGATCGCATCAGCCATTATTGCGATAGTCTGGCGCATAATGCACCGCAACTTGCTCAAGCCTATTTAGAACAGTTACAACATTTTAGCGGGCTGGTCCGGGACTGGGATAAAGAGGGTGGCTGTTTTTGCCATAATGACTTGTCACTGGATCATATTTTGCTCAGTGAGCCCGTGAAAGTTGTCGACTGGGAATACGCCGGTTACGGACACCCCTATTTTGATATCGCTTCCTGTATTGAAATCAATGAGCTGCAACAGGCTCAGGTGCAGCTGTTATGTCACTATTACAGTCAAGCCAGCAATAGTGAGGTGACACCCGGCGAGATAGCTTCCTGGCGCGCTTTAGTGGGCATACTGAATGAGCTCTGGTATGCGCTGCAAAAAACTTAATCGAGTAAATTAAGCACCTGATTACGTTGTAAGTTAGCCTGCCCCAGCACTGCAATATTGGCCTGCGACAATATCGAGTTACGGGTACTTTCAGCAGTAGCCTGAGCATAGTCCAGGTCGCGAATGCGCGAGCGGGCAGCTTGCGTGTTCACATCCGCTGAAGTCAGGTTATTAACCGCGCTCATGAAAGCGCTTTGCTGTGCTCCAAATTCGGCGCGTGTTTTATCAACAGTCTCGCTCATTTGATCAACACTGCTGATAGCGTCCATAGCTCCCTGACTGGATGTGAGATCAATAGCATCCAGTGCATCGAGGCCGCGGGCTCTTAAGTCAGCGCCGCTAACGGTCATACGCTGTTCTTCGCCACCGCGCCCGCTACCGACCATAAAGCCGCGTTCCACTTCCTCATTCAGCAGGTTTTGCTCGCCCATCGAGGTGGTATCAATGGCGCGGTAAATACCATCCCGAAGCTCGTTTACTTCAGACTGCAAGGCCTGGCGATCATTGTCGTTTAAGATGCCATTGCCAGCCTGAATACTAAGTTCACGAATGCGTTGCAGATCATTAGTAATCTGCTGCATACCGCCTTCTGCCACCTGAAGCATCGAAATGCCATCAAAGGCGTTGCGCACAGAACGCTGGTAAGCACTGGCTTCTGAGTTCATACGCTCAATGATTTGCAATGCAGCGGCGTCATCAGCAGCGGAATTGACCCGGTTACCGGAAGCCATTTGTTCCATGCGTTTGTCCTGCGCACTCATGGTGTATTGCAGAATGCTAAGGTTGGGGGCTTTGTTAATATCCATTATTTCTCCAGTGGTCCTAGCCACATCTTAATAACTGATTATAACCTTATTTTATTAAAGTTGAACAATTTTTATACGCCACCCCGGCTTTTCATGAGTATCTAAAAAATTCATGCTAAATTAATCGCTTAAGCAGACAGCAGGAGTATCCATGAAAGACGAGCAGCCGCTCTCAGAGAAGATGTATCAGTACCTGGCTGAGGATGAAGACGCCCGGGTGTGCAAGGATATTCCGGGTGATGCCTGTGATGAGCAACCGAAAGCTTTCATGCTACATCTATGGTCATTAACACTGACTAAGCTCGGCGATTCGTTAGTCAGCGCCCGTTTAGTATTGCCCTGGTTATTATCCGCTACCGGGGCGCCGGTTTTTTTCATCAGTATGTTGGTGCCGCTACGTGAGTCGCTTTCGTTGTTACCTCAACTGTTTATCGCCCAGAAAATGCGCGAAAGACCACTACGTAAATGGTTCTGGGTGGCTGGTAGCCTGGGGCAAGCATTCGCATTGTTAGCTATGGTTGTCGGTATTTTCTTGCTGGAGGGCAGTGCTTTTGGCTGGTGGATCGTTGGCTGGCTGGCGCTATTTAGTTTGGCGCGAGGTATTTGTTCTGTCGCTAGCAAAGATGTTTTAGGTAAGACTATTTCAAAGACCCGGCGCGGTCGTTTGACCGGGCTAGCCGCCAGTACCGCAGGCCTGATGACTCTGGCGACAGCATTAGTCATTATTCTTGCGCCGGATGTGGAAGGCAGCAACCTTTTATTCGTGTTGTTATTGGGTGGTGCTGCCCTGTTATGGGTTCTGGCCGCTTTCAGTTATGCCATGATCCCGGAAGTTCCAGGTGCTACCAGTGGTGGTGGCAACGCGATTAGTGAAGCGATAAAGTCGCTGCGTTTATTGTGGACAGATAAAACCTTTGGCCACTTTGTGGCTACCCGGGCTTTGCTCGTTTCTACCGCGTTTTCTATTCCTTACATTGTGGTTCTGATTCAGCGTCAGTCGGAAAATGACGGTGTTGCAGGGTTGGGCGGATTGTTACTGGCCAGTGGTCTGGCAGGTATGCTTGCCGGGCGCTTTTGGGGCAAATGGTCAGATAAAGCCAGTCATCATGTGATGGCAGCGGCTGCTTTGATGGGTGTTGTGGTGATGGCTCTGACCCTTGCGGTAGACTCCTTTGCTGCTGACTCCCTGGCCTGGCTGCCGGTCGGTGGTGGCTTAATATTCCTTGCCGCAGTGGCGCATCACGGAGCTCGGGTGGGACGGAAAACTTATCTGGTGGATATGGCCACTCAGGATAATCGGGCGCAACTGACTGCAGTGAGTAACACGGTGATAGGAGTGTTACTGTTGCTTGGCATGTTGCTTGGCGCATTGGACTCCTGGCTGGGTACTCACAGCGTTTTATGGTTGTTGATAGTAGTTGGCCTTGTTGCGGCATTGCGGGCTATGCGTTTACCCAAAGTTACTGAATAGGCGGTTATTTATTATGAGTGCAGATCAAGGATTATCACCAGCGGTGCAGATAAACCTGAATGTGCGGGGCATGAAACCCTCGGCCACTGTGGCTATCAATGAGCGCAGTGCGGCATTACAAGCACAAGGGCGGGAAGTTTTTAAGCTTGGCCTTGGGCAGTCACCTTTTCCGGTGCCAGCTCATGTACAACAGGCGTTGCGTGAGCATGCTGGAGAAAAAGACTATCTTGCGGTCAAAGGCTTGCCCGCACTGCGCCAAGGTATTTCAGGTTATCTGCAAAGAACGCAGGGACTGGACTATGATGCGGATAATATTCTGATAGGCCCAGGCACCAAAGAATTAATGTTTATTATGCAGCTCACCTATTATGGTGACCTTGTTATTCCAAGCCCGAGCTGGGTTTCTTATGCGCCTCAGGCGCGCATTATCGGTCGCAATTTGCATTGGTTATCGACTTCTCTGGATACTGGTTTGGGTGTTACTGCGAAGTCACTGCAAGCATTGTGTGAGCAGGATCCCGAATTGCCACGACTGTTAATTATTAACTACCCTAGTAACCCCACAGGCTTAAGTTACAGTGAAGAGCAGTTACGTGAGATAGCAGAGGTAGCTCGTCGTTATCGGGTATTGGTGCTATCCGATGAAATTTATGGAGGCGTGAACTTTAATGGTGACCATATCTCCATTGCCCGTTTTTACCCTGAAGGTACCATTATTAGCGACGGTATCAGTAAATGGGCCGGAGCAGGCGGCTGGCGGCTGGGCGCTTTTGCGTTTCCACCGCAGCTTAAATGGCTGGCAGACGCCATGGCGGTAGTCGCCAGCGAAACTTTCACTTCTACCAGCGCGCCAATTCAATATGCCGCCATTAATGCTTTTGAAGCGCATCCGGCTATGGATTTATATTTAAAGAATTCGCGTGCGGTATTATCTGCTCTCGCTGGATACGCCTACGATCAGCTGAGTAGTATCGGCGCTCAGGTAATTAAGCCCCAGGGTGGTTTTTATTTATTCCCTAGCTTTGAGCCTTTGCGGGAGCTGTTGATGTTACGTGGATTTACCACCAGTCAGGAATTCTGCGAGCGTTTACTGGAAGAGACCGGCGTTGCCTGTTTACCAGGTAGTTGCTTTGGACGTGCCGACACGGAGTTTTCATTACGTCTGGCTTATGTCGATTTTGATGGGGAAGCAGCGCTCCAGGCATTAGCCGAGGGCAGCAAGCTGGATACTGACTTTTTACGTCGTTATTGCGGTCGAGTGGTAACTGCCATCGACCGCCTTTGTGAGTTTGTCAGTAAAAGCTGATTAGTGCTCAGCTAGCTTTCCGTCACGGATATGCTCTTCGCCGCGGTTTTTAGCCAGTTGGATCTGTTTCTCCCGTTCGGCGTAGCGCGCTTTCTGGCTCGGCGTTGTTTTGTCAAAGCAGTGCGGGCAGCTGATACCTTTCTGGTACTGCTCTGATGCTTTTTCCTGTTCAGTAATGGGCATGCGGCAGGCGTAGCACTGATCGTAGCTACCCTGCACTAAACCGTGCTTGACGGTAACCCGCTGATCAAAAACAAAACACTCACCATTCCAACGGCTTTGTTCTTCTGGCACTTCTTCTAAATACTTCAGGATACCGCCTTTTAGGTGGTAAACATCATCAAAGCCGAGCTCTTTCAAATAAGCGGTAGATTTTTCGCAGCGAATGCCACCGGTGCAGAACATAGCAACTTTTTTATGTTTGCCCTTATCCAGATGTTCTTTGACGTATTCAGGAAATTCACGAAAGCTTTCCGTCTTAGGGTTGATAGCGCCTGCAAAAGTGCCCACAGAGACTTCATAGTCGTTGCGCGTATCCACCAGCAGTACATCGGGGTCGCTGATTAAATCATTCCATTCATGGGCTTCTACGTAGTTACCTACGGTGCGTTTAGGGTCTATCCAGTCTACGCCCATGGTGACGATTTCATCTTTAAGTTTAACCTTAGTGCGGTAAAACGCCTGGCCTTCGCTAGGAGATTCTTTGTGGTCTATATCCACTAGACGAGGATCCTGGCGCAGGTGCTCCAGCACCGCGTCGACCTGCGATTGGGTACCGCAGATAGTACCGTTGATGCCTTCACGGGCAAGCAAAAGCGTGCCTTTGACTTGATTGGCAAGCATGGCGTCATACAGGGGTTGGCGGAGTTGTTCAAAGTTATCAAGCTCGACAAACTTGTAGAGCGCAGCGCAGATATATTGCATGGTAAATCACCTTTTCGCAGCCTGGAACGTAAAACCAGAGCCAAAATTTATCAGGTGCGCAGTATACAAAAAGGAAGAGGCGGCCGCCACTTTGGCAGCCGTCATTAGCGTTATTTCAGGTAAGAAGTTAACATCCAGGCAGTTTTTTCCTGTTCCGTGATGTAATCGCCCATCAGGGAAGCCGTGCCTTCGTCTTCGATTTCAGCGGCGGCAGAAAGTATTTCACGCTGTAAACGGATAACGCTCTGGTAACTATTCAGTATGCTTTCTACACATTCACGGCCGTCATGAATGTTAGCAGCTTCTTCCACACTGCTGTTATCCAGATAGTTTGAATAGGTGTGTTGCGGCTGTTGGCCCAGGGTTAATATCCGTTCAGCTATTTCATCAATTTTGAGCAGCAGGTCATTGTAAGTTTCTTCAAATTTCACATGTAGCTCAAAGAAGCGCTCACCACGAATATTCCAGTGAAAGCCTCGAACGTTCATGTAAAAAATCTGGTAGCTGGCTAATAATTTATTCAGTTTCTTACCAAGTTTTTCAGCGCCTTGCTGATCTAAACCAATCACGTTTAATTGTTGCATGAGTCGATCCTTTTTTGAAACGTATTGAAGCTAGTATAGCCCTTAATGACAGTTGGTGCAGATGATTTAAAGCGATAGAAAACATCGCTTTTTTGCATTAGCTCAAAGCAAAAGCTATTGTTTTTGTATGATGTGTCATTTAAGGAAGAAAGCAATGCGTATGAGTAGTCCGTCTTTGATTGTGGCATCGGTCTCAATTTTGACGTTAAGTGCCTGTACAGAACGACAGCGGGAGATAGATATTCCTCCGCAGCAGCAGTTTTTCGCTGCGCTGCATGACTTGTGCGGCAATGCTTATCGCGGTGAGCGCGTGGTTGAACGCGAGGACAATGATCTGCTTGAAGGTAACGAAGAGCTTATTGTGCATTTTGTGGAGTGCAGTGAAGATCAGATCTTTGCGCCTTTTCATATAGAGCAGCCTGAAGAGGACAGCTGGGACCGCTCACGTACCTGGATCTACACTATGCATGAAGACTCCCTGGAGTTGCGTCATGACCATCGGCTGGAGGATGGTTCTGAAGATGAAGGCAACACCATGTACGGTGGTTATACCGAAGACGAAGGCTATTTTAATCGCCAGTATTTTATATATACAGAGCGCACTGGGCCCAACGACGAAGTGCTGGGCTGGCGTATAGAGATAGAGCCAGGAGTCCGTTACAGCTACGGTACTATGTCAGACGGCGAATGGACATGGCGCGTGGATTTTTATTTAGATGAGACAGTAGAAGCGCCACCAGCTGCCTGGGGACATGAAGGCGGCTACCTCTAATGTGATTTATATAGAAGGGCGCTGGTAGTGGCCTGGTACCCCTTGTTTAGACAAGACCCACTGCCAGAGCTGAATGTCGCGGGCGCGGAAAGCACCCGCGCAGGACAACAGGTAATACCGCCACATACGGCGAAAGCGTTCGTCGTATTTTTCATTCTTCTGCAACTCAGGCCAGTGCTGCTCAAAGTTCTGTTGCCATGCCATTAACGTTTTGTCGTAACTGGCGCCAAAATTATGCAGGTCCTCTACAACAAACAAATTTTCCGCGGCTTTACCTACCTGGCCGATGGAAGGTAATTCGCCATTTGGGAAGATATATTTTTCAATCCAGGGGTCGGGCATAGTACCGCCAACATTGCGCCCGATAGTATGCAACAGAAAGAGTCCGTCTTCTTTCAGGCAGCGATTTACTACCTCCATGTACGTGCGGTGATTTTTGGGGCCTACATGTTCAAACATACCCAGACTGACGATGGCATCGAACTCTTCGTTCAGTTCGCGATAGTCCTGCAAACGAAATTCGACGGGCAACCCTTCACACAATTCCTGCCCCATCGCTACCTGCTCTTTAGAGATAGTGACGCCAACGCACTCGACGCCGTAGTTTTCTGCCGCATATTTCATAAAGCTTCCCCAGCCGCAGCCGACATCAAGAATGCGCATGCCCGGTTTAAGGCCAAGTTTGCGGCAGGTTAATTCCAGCTTGTGTTCCTGCGCAGTGTCCAGGTCACTTGCCTGGGCCCAGTAGGCACAAGTATAAACCATACGTTTGTCGAGCATTGACTGGTATAAATCGTTGCCGATGTCGTAATGTTTCTGGCCTACTTCCCAGGATCGCCTTTTACTCTGGCGATTGAACCAGCGGTTCTTGATAACATGAAAAAAGAGGCGGGAAGGGCTAATTTGTTTGGCTACTTTGGCGCGCAGGAGCTTTTCGAAAAACACATCCAGCTGCTCAGCGTCCCAGTGGCCATCCATATAAGCTTCGCCTAATCCCAAATTACCGTAGGCCAGCGCCCGATTAATGGTGGTGTCGTTGTGCAGCTGAAGATCCCAGGGTCTGTCACCATTGATTTTAATATCGGCTTTGTTTAAAAGCTCTTCAGCAAAGTCTCGGGCTGACATGCGTTCTCCTTCTTAGTCGAGAGATAAGGGTCAAGTCAGGCTCCAGTATAGCGCTCAAATACTGAGTAATCACCCTACAGACCAACGAGTTAAATTTGTCCGTCAGGATTTTTATACATTCTTGTATTTATATCTGCTGCTGAATTGGTGATAATGCGCGCTTAATGCGTCCTTATCAGCAGCGATATGAAGGTTTCTTGTGGGTAAAACAACTATTATTGCCATTGCCGGAGCGTCAGCTTCTGGTAAGAGTCTTTTTGCATCAACGGTCTATCAGGAATTAGTGGCAGAGCTGGGCGGGGAACGCATTTCAGTATTGCAGGAAGATGCCTATTATCGTGACCAAAGTCACCTTTCCTTTGAGCAGCGCCAGTTAACCAATTATGACCATCCTGCCGCTTTCGAACATGGCCTGTTAAGTGAACATCTGCAGTTGTTACGTAGTGGCCAGTCAGTTGAAATGCCTCAATATTCTTATCAGGAACACACTCGCCTGGAAAAAAGTATCACGGTCTCACCGGCCCGGGTTATTCTGGTTGAGGGTATATTATTGCTCAGTGATGAAAGCTTGCGTGAGCAATTTGATATCTCGGTTTTTATGGACACGCCTTTAGACACTTGCCTGCTGCGCCGCATCAATCGCGATATGGAGCTGCGCGGTCGTAGCCTGGCCTCCATTACTGAACAATATGAAAATTACGTTCGGCCCGCTTTTTTTGACTTTATCTTCCCATCCAAGCAACATGCTGACCTGGTAGTAACCCGTGGTGGGCAGAACGAAATAGCGATTGATATTATAAAAGCAAAAATCCGTCAGCTGCTGGCTGAATAATTACCACCTCCCTTACAAACGACCCAAGAACAAGGACTTTGCATGATAGGCCTGATTGGTATCGCTGTTTTACTGCTTATTGCTTACCTTTTTTCCGCCGCACGGGGCAGTATTCGCTGGCGCACAGTGAGCGGGGCCTTTGCATTACAGGCGGGTTTAGGTGCTTTTGTTCTCTACGTGCCGTTTGGCCAGGATTTGCTAGGCGGTTTTGCCTTAGGTGTAGCTAATGTCATTGGCTACGCCAATGAAGGTATGGAGTTTTTGTTTGGCGATTTAGGCGCTTATTCTCAAGGCTTTATTTTCGCCATTCATGTACTTGGTGTTATCGTTTTTTCTCGGCACTTATTTCAGTGCTCTATCATATTGGTGTCATGAGCTGGGTCATTCGCCTTATTGGTGGCCTTTTGCAACGTTTCTTGGGCACAAGTCGTCCTGAGTCTATGTCAGCGGCAGCTAATATCTTTGTCGGGCAGACCGAAGCTCCTTTGGTGGTGCGGCCCTTTATTCCTAATATGACCCGTTCTGAACTTTTTGCTGTTATGGTCGGCGGTTTAGGCTCAGTAGCCGGTTCGGTACTGGCGGGATATGCCGGGCTGGGTATTGAATTAAAATATCTGATCGCGGCCTGTTTTATGGCGGCGCCGGGTAGCCTGTTAATGGCTAAGATTATTATGCCTGAAACTGAACAACCCAGAGATGAGCTTGCTGAAACACCGGTAGAAGAACGTCGTACCAATATTATAGATGCGGCTGCTTCGGGTGCCTCCAGTGGCTTACAGCTAGCCCTGAATGTAGGCGCCATGCTGCTCGCCTTTGTCGCTCTGATAGCGCTGTTAAATGGCATACTTGGTTGGGTTGGCAGCTGGTTCGGTTACGCCGAGCTCACTATGCAGCAGATATTTGGTTTTATTTTCCAGCCCCTGGCATTCATTCTTGGTGTGAGCTGGGATGAAGCAAGGGTGGCAGGTAGCTTTATTGGCCAGAAACTGGTGATAAACGAGTTTGTGGCTTACCTGGATTTTGCTAACTATAAAGACCAGTTAAGCGAGCACAGTCAGGTTATTATCACCTTCATGTTGTGTGGTTTCGCAAATTTCTCATCTATTGCTATTCTGTTAGGTGGTTTGGGTGGGATGGCACCAAGTCGTCGTAAAGACATCGCAGAGCTAGGTATGCGCGCCTTGTTGGCAGCTACACTGGCTAACTTAATGAGTGCTGCCATTGCAGGCATATTTTTTACACTCGCATAATGATCGCTTTTCTACATAAGTAGATACAATATTAAGAGAACATACAGAACGTAAAAGTGGTTAGAATAGTCCAACTACACCGATATCTCTATTTTAGGAGTGAATTATGAGATCTTTAATGGCAGGGTTGATGCTTCTTGTGCTTGCTATGGTGCCTGCAAGTGCAAACGAGCGCATTGTTGATAATGAGAACCCCTACCGATTGCTGCAGGAAGTGGCGGAACGTATGATTGAGCGGATCGGAAATGACCGAAGCCGAATCGAAGAAGAACCCAACTACCTGCGCACCATCATGGAAGAAGAATTACTGCCTTATACTGACTACCGTTTTGCTGCGGCTCAGGTGATGGGGCGTAACTGGCAACGCTTGGATAATGATCAGCGTCGCGAGTATGTAGATGCTTTTCGTGATTATCTGGTAACTACCTATGCCCGTGTTTTCACTCAGTACGATGAAGATAAACACGTATTAGAATTTGGCCGTGAAAGCGATTATGAGAACGAACGTACGGTAATCGTTCGTGCCCGGCTGATTCAGGAAGGTGGGCCTCCCGTTCGTTTGAACTTCAATCTACGCCGTCAAAGCCCCGATGCTCCCTGGATGGCATTTGATCTGGAAGCTGAGAATATAAGCATGCTTAGTGCTCAGCGCTCTGAAATGCAGGCGGTACTACGTCAGCATGGTTTTGATGGTGCTATGGAGCTGTTGCGCGAACGGGCAGGTGCCGAGATTCGCCTGGACGAAGAACTCGATATGGAAGATTTTACGTCGCAGGATTAGTTCTGCCCATACCACATTTCAAATTCTATCCCGACCAGCCAGGAGCCTTTGCGTGTCTGGCCGGGCTCTTCTTTTGGCCAGTGCATACCGATCCAGCTTTCAATGTAAAACCAATCCCGGCGCCATGACTGGCGATGAATGCCGCGTATACCCATGTCCCGGTCCGGAACTACATTGCCACTTTCTCCGGCATACCAGATTTCAGTCGCAATGGCGCGTTCCTCAGCATATAAATGATAGACAGAGGCGCTACTGTGCCAACGAATGCCGGAAATGCGCTCAGCCCGGGTGCCTTCTATGGTAAAGCGACCAAGCCAGTCGTCACCAGCCGTTTGTTCATAGTCCAGACGCTGGGCAAAGCCAAAACCGTCACTATTACGCCAAAAACCAACGCTGCGGGTTCGTACCTGGGTTCTGTCTGACATGCGGTACTGAAATAAGTAGCGGCCTTCAGTATAGAGGTCAGCTCGCAAGCCTCCGCGAATTCCGGCATTGACTGAAAACCGGCTTTGTTCGCCCTGATGAGGGTCAAAGCCTAAACCAACCAGCCACTCACTATCTCCAGATACATTGCGCAATACCGAGCTACGTCTCTGAGTATCTTCACCTGCTACAAAGTCATCAATATCGACACGGCCAATGAAAGCAGAAAAACGGCGTTCCGCATGAGGCAGGTTGACGCGGGCGCGAAAGCTGGAGCGGACTTTAGTGCCGTCAAACTCACTCCATTCCGGGCCCACAGAAAGCCGTCCCTGAGTACTGTATTCATCTTCAAAAGCGCGCGAGTCGCCGAAAAACCGGTCAAACCAGCGGGCTGTGGCGTCTACCGTAGAGGTAACCCCCTGTTCCAGGCTGTCCAGCATTATGTGGTCGTTATCCGGTTCTTTCTGTTCTTCTTCCTGTTCTTCTAGTTGTTTTTCTTCTGCCACCACAGGGGACAACAAAAACAGTCCAAGAAGCAAAAGCAGCGGGCTGCTTAGGCGCATGTATTCACACTCCGTATGATGGTATACAAAATATATACCCTTTGTGCACCAATGTAGAATGATGCAGGGTCCTTGTCTAGATTATTCGGTTTCTTTTACATAGCTAAAATAGTCATCGTGCAGCAAGGTTATGCCATGATGCTTCAGCCAGCTTTCTGCTGCTTTCAGATTAGCATCATGGGCATGCAAAAGTTGCCAGAAAGCCTTAGAGTGATCAAAATGAGCCAGGTGACAGAGCTCGTGATGTACCACGTAACGTACTACCCATTCCGGGGCGGCAAAAAGGCGCCAGCTGAAACTTAAGTGGCCTGAGTGTGAGCAGGCCCCCCACTTGCCGCGATAACTACTGACTCGCCAGCTGCCAGGAGTTAATTCCTGGTAGGCCGCTAGCTGCGGTAAAGTGGTATCCAGCCATAACTGTGCCTGTTCTTTATACCACTGGGTCACCAGCTGTCGCACTTTGTCCTCGCAACGGGTTACCCGACGCGACAGGCGAATATTAAGACTTAGGGTGGTTGCGTCGTAATCAATGGTACTGCGTTGTCCTGGTCGCACTTGTAATTGTAGTTTTTGCCCCAACCAATAAAGGTGTTCGCCATGTTGCCACTGGCGCTTAGGCAGGGGGCTTAAACGAGCTTGTTGCGCAGTGACATGCTGCTGGATCCAGTTGTGTTTACTGGCTACAAAATCAGCAATGCGCTGACTGGCTAATCCAGTCGGCGCCATAACACGTACCTCACCCTGTTCTATTTTTATGCCGATAGTGGTGCGCCGACGGCTACGAGAAATAGTGTAATTCACAATAGTACTTCAAAACCTGATTTGCACGCCTCAACTAGCAGTGCGATCATGGTATAACTTCTTTTTTGACCTGAACAGGATAGATTCATGAGCAGACATTTCGATTACCTTAGTATTGGTGCAGGTAGCGGTGGTATTGCCTCTGCTAACCGGGCTGCGATTCGTGGGGCTAAAGCCGCTGTAATAGAAGCTAAGGCGGTGGGTGGCACTTGCGTGAATGTAGGTTGCGTACCGAAAAAAGTCATGTGGTATGGCGCGCACATCGCCGAAGCTTTGAAATATGCACCTTCCTATGGTTTTGAAATTGAGCAGACAGGTTACAGCTGGGAAACCATGGTCAAAAATCGTGAAGCCTATATTGAGCGTATACACGGTGGTTACAAGCGTGGCTTTGAAGGCAATGGCGTTGAGTATATCGAAGGTTTTGCCACCTTTGTGGATGCCAATACCGTTGAAGTGAACGGTGAAACCATTACCGCAGATCACATCACTATAGCTGTAGGTGGTCGGCCAACGATTCCAAATATTCCAGGTGCTGAGCACGGCATTGATTCGGATGGTTTCTTTGCTCTTAAGGAACAACCGAAAAAAGCGGTCGTGGTAGGCGCAGGTTACATAGCAGTAGAACTGGCAGGAGTCTTCCATGCTCTGGGCACAGATTCCCACCTGATGGTGCGTCAGGATCGTCCGTTGCGCGACTTTGACCGTGACATTATCGACTGCCTGTTAGTACGCATGGAGCAGGACGGGCCGACACTGCATAAGTACAGCGAAATTAAGAAAGTGGATAAGCAGGAAGACGGCACGCTTTGCATTACTACTTTGAATGACGAATGCATTGAAGATGTCGACTGCCTGGTCTGGGCCATTGGTCGTGAACCAACAACAGATAAAATTAACCTGCAGGCGGCGGGCGTAGAAGCGGATGAACAAGGCTTTATTAAAACCGACAAATATCAGAATACCAATGTGAAAGGCATTTACGCGGTGGGTGATATTACCGGTGAAGCCGCGTTAACGCCGGTTGCCATTAAAGCAGGTCGGTTATTGTCTGAACGTTTGTTCAACAAAGATATGCCGGATGCGCATATGGACTATAGCCTGATCCCAACGATAGTCTTCAGCCATCCTCCGATAGGCACTATTGGTTTGACCGAAGTGGAAGCGGTTGCTGAGCATGGCAAAGAAAATGTAACGGTTTACGCTTCTAACTTTGCCGCTATGTACAATGCAGTGACACCCCACCGTGCTTTAAGCGACTTTAAGCTGGTATGTGTGGGCAAAGACGAGAAGGTTATTGGTTTGCATGGCATTGGCGAAGGTATGGATGAAATTATTCAGGGTTTTGCAGTGGCTATGAAAATGGGCGCTACTAAAGCGGACTTCGATGCTACTGTGGCGCTGCACCCCACCAGTGCGGAAGAGTTTGTTACGCTCAGGTAGCGGCTCCGGGAAACACTAAGCTGGCGAATGATTAGCCAGCTTAGTTACGTAAACACTTGGCTTGTATTCGTTGCATTCAGAAAAAGGAAAACTTGAATATAGCCGATAAATCTCCATTTCCACTTAGATCCTTAATTACAACCCTCTACCTCTAAAGTTAAATAAGCCAGCACTGGAACAATTGGTAAAACCCGATACTATATAAGTTAACAGATAATCGAGGTGCATCATGGATTTCACTCTGGAACTATTACGAAGCTTATTGGGCTGGACTCTGTTCTTGAACCTTATTCTGCTGTTGTTCTGGTCATCTATGATTAAGTTCGCTGGTGACTTTGTGTATAAAACGCATACTGCTTTTATTCCACTGAGCCGGGACCAGTTTCATATGGCCCATTATGTATCTTTGGCCATCTATAAACTGATGTTGTCGTTATTTGTGCTGATGCCATGGCTGGCACTGCATATTATTACGTAAAGGAATAGTTATGTATTACTTGCTGACCTACCAGGTAGTGGCTGATTACCTGGACCGTCGTGAACAATACCGGGACGAGCACCTGAAGTTGGCGAATGACTACGTTGAGCAGGGGTTTTTGTTACTGGCGGGCGCTAAAGGCGACCCCATTGACGGGGCTTACCTGGTTTTTAAAGCGGACAGCGCTGAGGTCGTTGAGGCGTTTGCTGCGGCAGACCCCTATGTTAAAAATAAACTGGTGACTCGGTGGACGGTTGAGCCCTGGCATGTAGTGGTAGGAAGCTGCCTGGAAAACCCGGTTTTATAGTTAACGGGCGTCCAGTGTCATGGATAGAATTCGTGACAGGTGGCTGTATGGTAGCTGCGTTTCCTCATGCCAGTTATTAAAAACCTGCTGCGCTTGTTTAAACGACTTTTGTGTTCCCGGGGTGGCGTCCAGTAGATTGTAATTCTGCAAGGCCGTGGTGACGTCGGCGGAAAGGATAAAGCCGTCCCAGCCAGCCATGCGCAGAAAGTATTGAGCTGAAGCCCCGCCTAAGCGGGCTCCGTTCTTCTTTAAAAACAGCAGGAGCCCGGCCTGATCGCTGGATGGCCATTGCGCCAGGAAAGCACCAAAACTGCCGTATTCCTCGCTGGCCTCAACAATCATGCGCGCATTCATTGGCACTGTATTTATTTTTTGCATGTTGCGTATGATACGCGGGTCGTTACTCAGCGCTTCAATACGCTCAGGCGGAACCTGCTGCCAGTAACGGGGCACGAAGCCACTAAAAGCTTCTTCAAAGCCTGGCCATTTATGGTCAACAATGCGCCATACGAACCCAGCACGAAATACACAGCGGGTGATGCTGGATAAATACCTGTCATCAGGCCGCGCGCAAAGTTCTGGCTGACTGGCAACTGCAGGCAGGTTTTCGTTTACAGCGGCCTCGCTGCCTTTACGTTCAACGGCGCGCTGGTAAAAGTCAGCGAATTTCATGGGCTGGCTGCCTCTTTATTAAATAGGAAAGGCTAGCTTAGTCATTGCCAATAAGCGGTGCAATAGCACGCCGTTAAATTGGTCTTAAGCGCAACAAATAACGTATAACTGAGGACTTGATCTGTGACCTATGAAAAGGAATCTTATGACGTCAGTGCATATTGATATTGTATCGGACATTGCCTGTCCCTGGTGTGCGATTGGTTATGCGCGCCTGGAAAAGGCGCTGCAAAGTCTGCAGGGTGAAGTAGAGGCCTCTGTGGAATGGCATGCTTTTGAGTTGAACCCGGATCCGAACCAGGTGGCGGAGCCTATCTTGCCAGCGCTGAGCAAAAAATATGGGCGTAGTGAGCAAGAGATGGAGCAGGCTCAGGCACAGATGATGGAAATAGCAGTTCAGCTAGGACTTAATTTTGACAAGATGCAGCAGCGTTATACCTGCAATACCTTTGACGCGCATCGGTTGTTAAAGTGGGCGCATCAGTTCGGTAAACAAACTGCGCTGAAACAGGTTTTGTTTGAGGCCTATTTTGGTAACGCTGAGGATGTCAGCAAGCATTCCGTATTGCTCAACTGTGTGGAGAAAGCGGGGTTAGATTCAGCTGAGGCTAATCAGATACTAACCAGTGGTCAGTACCAGGCTGAAGTGCGGGCTGACGAACAGCGTTATCAACAAGCAGGTATTACTGCGGTGCCAGCTTTTATTATTAATCAAAAATATGTCATCAATGGTGCTCAGGAAAGTGAAGTTCTGGCTCAGACGTTGCAACAGATCAGTCGGGAGACAGAGGAAAGGGGCTAGATGTATTTTGCCAACTCAAACCCATTAGGTGCGCAGTTACTGGCTGATTTTTTGCTTCAGCACGGGCCTGTGACGCTGTTGACTGGTGCCGGCTTGAGCACTGATTCCGGAATTCCAGACTATCGGGACAACCGGGGTGACTGGAAACGCAGACCGCCGGTGCAGCATCGTGATTTTATGGGCAGCCATGAAGTACGCCAGCGTTACTGGGCGCGCAGCCTGGCGGGCTGGCCGGTGATGCAAAAGGCAGCGGCTAATAACGCGCATCTGGCGATTACTGAGTTACAGCAACGGGGGCTGATTGGAACGGTGATAACGCAAAATGTGGATGGCCTGCATCAGCAGGCAGGAACCCATTCGGTAATTGATTTGCATGAGTTGTGATTATCAGGAGAGCCGCCTGCAGATGCATCAGCGATGTGCTGTGTTAAATCCTGACTTCAGTCAATTAGAAGCTACCGCGGCACCCGATGGTGATGCGGATCTGGATGTTGATTTTACTGCTTTTGCCGTCGCAAATTGCCCTCAATGCGGTGGGATTTTAAAACCCGATGTGGTGTATTTCGGCGACAATGTGCCACAAGAGCGGGTAAATCGTGCGAATCATGCTTTGCAGGAAAGTGGCGGCCTGCTGGTGATAGGCTCTTCGTTAATGGTTTTTTCCGGTTTTCGTTTCTGTCGTCAGGCGGCCAGTCGGCAGCAACCTATTGCTCTGCTGAATTATGGTCATACCCGCGGCGACGCCTTAGCCAGCCTGAAACTGGATTTAGGCATTAGCGAAACGTTGCAGCATCTATCCTTGTAAAACAGCTTGCAGTGAGAGTTTACTTCACTCCAGGTCGGCTAGCGGTTGGGGCTGCTGTTCGCGCTCATCAATTTCTTGCTGGTAAGTTTTAGCTCGTTCAAGCTGCAGCTGATTAAGACGGGGTTTTATTTCAGTGACCATGGCCATGCCTTCCGGGTGGCCCCATTCGGCGGCTTTTTCAAATAAGGCGAGAGCTTTTGCCGGGTCGTGCTCACAACCTTTCTCTTTTAAGGTCATTAAGCCCATCTGCATGGCCGCGTCGGGATTCTGCTCAGCAAGCAATTGGTCGAATTTCAGGTAGGCCTGTTCGTAATGCCCTTTTTTGTAAGCTGTATAGGCACTGTCGATATCAGTAGCCTGCGCAGGAAAAAGAGCGCAACAAAAAATAAGAGGTGTTAGGTAATGAGTTTTCATGGGTCACTCTCGGGAAATAGTCTTATCTATAGAGTGGTCTGCTACAGGGACTAAATCAATAAAGAGAGTGTTAAAGCTATGTAAGTAAAGACCCTGCAGGCACGCTTAGCTAATGGCTGCAGCTTCGGCGGCACGGCGGCGGTCAATTCTGCCCCAGGCTTTTTCGTGGAAAAAATAAGCGACTGTATTGACCGCAGGTTCTACCATAGCAATGACGCCACCCAGTACCCAGCTTCCAGTAATTAACCAGGTTACCAGAAAGGCAACCGTAAAGTGCACGACGGCGAATGAAAACGTTTTGTTCAGATAATGCATCACGGTACCTCCTGAGTGAAACCTACCCTTTGATAATAGTTCTCATTATTGTTATTTGCCAGCGAACTTTTCCGATTAGGTTAATGGGTTTAACCGGGCAGTTTCAACCGCCCGGTTTGCAATCATCTATTATTTAATGGCGATAGGATTCACCGGTGATCCTGAGCCGCGCTTCATTTTCAACGGCGCGGCGGTAAATAAGAAGTTGTATTGGCCGTCTGCGGCACTGCTGTCGGCCAGGTCATCCAGCCAGTAAAGCTCACTGAGTACCACGCCCAAATCGCGCATGAGTACGCCATGTAGCGGAATTACGTAATCCTGACCATCGATTTCCTGGGGGACTAGCTCTACCGCCAGGTTGTCCGCAGCGATAAAAGGGATTTCCATGTCGTAAATCCACTGCACCAGCTCTTCGCTATAACACAGTCCGGGCTCGGTCATGGCGTCCCATTCAGCATCCGGTTGGTCACTGTAATAACGGCCCATAGATCCGGTCCGGATAAGCAATATATCGCGCTTTTGCAGGCTGACGTCCTGAGCTTCGGCCGTATTCAGCAGGTCATCTAAGTGAATGCAACTTCCGGGGGCCAGGCGATTGACTTCATTACCCGCATAACGACCTACATCGAGCAGCACCCCATGTCCGACTACGCCTTTTTCTCCTAAGACACCAACGTCCACTGCGTCGTGGCCATGCACAGTGCTGTCTGCGGAATTGTTATTATAGACTTTATCACCATACCAGGCGTGTCCCAGCGCATCGACATGGGTCGTTCCCTGCAGATACATGAACACGGCGTCGTCTGAATATTTAACGCCGCCTGGCAAGGCTTCTAATTTGTCTGTTGAATACAGGCCTTCGTCCTGTGACATAAAATGCATGGTGGGTACCCGCCCCGGGAAAACCGGGCCTACGCCATGTGTCATGGGCAATTGCAGAGTATAGGTCTGACCGCTTTGCACGGCTTGTATGCCGCGCATGACCTGATCAGAGTCCAGATAGTTGAGGGCTCCAACCTGATCATCCTCGCCCCATTTGCCCCAGTTACTCGGCGCATCTGCAAGTAGTCCTTCTATAGGGGTATGTGCCAGAGCCGGAGCCATAAGAAGACTGCTGCTCAGCAGGCCGGTTAGGAGTACTTTTTTGCGTATAAACATAATGATTCCTCTTTGTTTATTGTTTGTTGTCGTTATGCCTCTAACTCGAGGCAGATGTATTTAAGCTCGGTGTATTCATCGAGCCCGAATCGGGAACCTTCGCGACCTGTTCCTGAGGACTTGATGCCACCAAAAGGAGCGCTGGCAGACGATATGATGCCGGTATTAACGCCGACCATGCCGACTTCTAACTGCTCAGCTACCCGCCACATACGATCTATATTCTGTGTGTAAAAATAAGCGGCCAGACCGAAAGGTGTCGCGTTTGCCTGGCTGATAACCTCATGCTCATCTGTGAACTTAAACACGGGAGCCATAGGGCCAAAGGTTTCTTCATGGGCACAACGCATTGCGGATGTGGCATCGGCCAGAATCGTAGGAGTGAACCAAAGGCCATCTGAGGCACTGGCCGGGCCGCCACACACCAGGCGGGCGCCTTTAGCCAAAGCATCTTCAATCTGTTGATTGACTTTGTGCACTGCCTGCTGGTTAATCAAAGGTCCAATCTGGCTTTCCGGCAGAAGCCCATTGCCGACTATCAACTGCTGTGTGGCTTGTTGGAAGCGTTGCAGGAAAGCATCGTACAGGCTTTCATGCACATAAATGCGATTGGCACAGACACAGGTTTGCCCGGCATTGCGGAATTTACTGTCGATGGCACCCTGTACGGCGCGTTCAAGATCGGCATCGGCAAACACAATAAAGGGCGCGTTGCCGCCTAGTTCCAGTGATATTTTTTGCACATGCCGGGCGCTGGCGGCCATCAGCAACGAACCGGTCTGGGTAGAACCCGTGAAACTGAGTTTGCGTACCCGTTCATTCTGGGTCAGGACTTTACCCAACGCTGGGCCGTCTCCGGTTACCACATTAAGCACGCCGGCGGGTATCCCGGCTTCATCGGCCAGAGCTGCCAGGGCTAAGGCGCTAAGCGGCGTTTCCAGGGCGGGTTTGACAATAATGCTGCAGCCTGCCGCCAGCGCCGGGGCTATTTTTCGGGTTAACATAGCAGCCGGGAAATTCCACGGAGTAATAGCGGCACAGAGGCCAACGGGCTGGCGAATAACCAGACCGCGTTTATGCTGACCCGGCCCTGTCAGAGTATCGCCGTGCATGCGCACCGCCTCTTCTGCAAACCATTCAATATAACTGGCGGCGTAAGCGATTTCGCCAATGGCTTCACTGAGTGGTTTGCCTTGTTCCCGGGTCATGAGCTCAGCCAATCCAGCCTGATTCTCAAGTATTAGCTGGTGCCATTTTTTGAGTAACTGGGAGCGTTGCGTTGCACTTTGTTGTTTCCATTGCTGACCGGCCTGTTCAGCACTGACAATGCAGCCTTCCAGATCCTTAGCGGGCAACATCGGCACCTGAGCAATGATCTCAGCGCTGGCAGGATCCACGACATCTGCCACCTGCTGATCACTGGCGTCGACCCAGTGACCATTGATATAGCATTGCTGGCGAAAAAAAGAGGCATTAAAAACTGACATTATTGGCTACTCCCAGTGTTTTTTTGCTGTTGCCAGCGTTGCTTTTTCTTAACTAAAGTGGACTGGTCGATGCCAAGTGCGGCTGCGGCTGCCCGGGTGGTACCCTGTTCGGCTAAGGCAGCTTCTATCAGTCGCCGCTCCAGCGAGGCCACCTGCTGGGGTAAGCTGCTATAGCTAGGCGGAGTGACCGAATGGCTGGCGCCTGTAATGTAAGCAGGCAAATCGCTTATGTCGATATTAGGCTGCGCACAACTGACAACCAGGCGTTCGGTCAGGTTGATCAGCTCGCGGATATTACCTGGCCAGGTGTACTGACTGAGCAGTTCCAGAGTTTCAGGTTGCCATTGGCACTTTTGCTCATGCTGCTGGTTAAATCTGGGTAAGTAGTGTTGTAGCAGGGCAATGATGTCTTCCTGACGCTGCCGTAAAGGCGGCAGTTGTAAGGGCACCACACTCAGGCGGTAAAACAAGTCTTCGCGGAATAACCCCTGTTCAACCCGGTCATGCAGGTTGTAATGGGTGGCGCAAATCAGACGCACGTCGAGTTTAATGAATTCAGTGCCACCTACGGGAAGAAACTGATTTTCATCCACCACTTTGAGAAGTTTGGCCTGCAACGCCAGCGGCAAGTCGCCGACTTCATCGAGTAACAAAGTGCCGCCGCGAGCGACTTCAAGCAGGCCTTTTTTGCCCTGCTTAGAGGCGCCGGTAAAAGCCCCGCCAACATAACCAAAGAGCTCGCTTTCCAGCAAACCTTCGGGCATAGCGGCGCAGTTCAGCTCCATAAAGGGCTGCGCTGCCCGTTCGCTTTGCTGGTGAACAAAACGGGCCAGGTGCGTTTTGCCGGTTCCGGTTTCTCCCTGGATCAGTAGTTTTACGTTGCGTCGGGCTACCCGTGCAGCCAGCTGATAACAGTCGTGTGTTGCCGGACTGATTAATAAGTTGTCATCGGTCTGCTGCGGAACTCCGGCGTAGAGCTTACGCATACTCAGCATTTGCTGCAGCTGTTCTTCGGCATGTTTGGCTCGCACCAGTTCGGTAATATCACGCACGCTGGTGATGACCTGGGTTAACTCTCCATGGTCATCAAACATGGGAGTGGCACTGACAAAAATTTTGCGCTTATCATGAATGGTCTGCACCAGCGTAACAGGCTGGCGCTCACGAATGACTTCAAGAGATGCCGATTTTGATATAAAGCCCGCTTTCACCAGGTCGGCCATGTGGCGTCCGGCCACCTTATGTTTCTGGATACCAGTGATACGTTCATAGGCTTTATTGACGGTTACTGTCCTGCCGTTCCCATCGGTGATATAAACGCCATCCTGCAGTGCATCCAGCACTTTTTGCAGCTGCTTAAAATTAATCTTTTTCATTGTCATTGTTTCCTGACTCATGGTCTTTGACAAAAGTGTCATCGGTTTCGCCGCGGAAAAAGGCCTTACCGTATATCAGCAGGCACAGCAGCACACCAACGGCAAAAGCCCATGTGGCTCCTTTCACCACCAGCACCGCTGCAATGATGCCTGCGATGCCCAGGTCGCGTTGACTGGTGGCCTGCATAATGCCAATGCGCACACTGACATAACCTTGAATTATTAGTGTTAAGGCCAGCGCTACCGCCAGAATTGGCTGCACTAAAGTCACTATAGGCAGTAGTAAAAGGCCGGTATTGGTACCCCAGCGAAAAGAGCCGGAACCGCCAAAAATAGAGTTCATTGCCGCTTTGCCCTGTTTATAACGCTCGACGATAACGACCTGCATGGCAGCCCATAAAGGCCCGCACATCACCACATCGGGACCAAAAATACTCATGCCTAAGTTACGGCCGCCAAATATGAGATGTGCGCGGTTGGGGTTGTAGTCTACTTTTTCATCCGGTCGCTGGTTATCGGCTTCTTTGAGTAGCGCCTTACTTTGTAAAACATCACCGAAGAGCACTATATAGGCGGCCAGTACCGTAGGAATGGCGGTCAGGTACATGATCCAGGGTGGAAAACCCAGCCCAAAAATAGTGTATTCCTGAAACATCAGCATGAAATCAGGCTGAGTGAAGCCCCATTCGATATCTGGCCAGGGGGCTTCTTTGAACAGAGGCGCAATGACAATGGCGAGTGCAATGATAGGAAAAATACCGAGCTTGCCGAGATTTGCCCAGAGCCGAGAGCGGCTTTGCAACCAGGCAAAATGGCGGGAGAAAATCAGGTAGAAAGCGACCCCTACTGCAATGCTGATAGTGAAGGGGTACTGTTCAAAACGTCCGCCTTCAGCAAAGACCACATAAACGGCGGCAAGACCCGCCCCCATAATGATGCCCGCTTTGATAGCGGAAGGAATTAAGCGCACTACCTTGCCGGCCAGCCCGGTATACCCCAGGGTAATAGCGAGGATGCCGAGCATCATCTGAAAAGCGATCAGGGCGTGTACCCTGGCTTCGCCTTCAGGGAATGCTGAGACATACAGCATCAACAGGGGAATGGCCGGAGTGATCCAGCCGGGCACAACAGGGTCGCCAAGTAGATGATGCAGTAGATACAAAAGGCCGTTTAGAATAACAATAGCGATGGCTGCCTCAAATGGCATGCCCAGTAACTCGATCATTAAGGGAATGGCGGCCAGATCTACGGCACACATCAACAGACCCTGGAAATAATCAGGCCATTCAAAACGATAATGTACAAAAGGCAGACGTAGTTTAAATGGCCCCAGAGGTATATAAGGGGCTTCTTCGCCGGTCCCGCGTTTTTGCCAGGGTTTCATCTGTTTTCCTTATCCGCTTCAGTAAGCAGCCTGGTAAATTTTTTCGATATCACTTTGGCTCAGTACGCGGGGGTTATTGCGCAACAGGCGCTCTACTTTGATCGCTTCAGCCGCCAGTTCGGGTATGGCACTGCGTGGAATATCAAAAGATCTCAACCCCTGAGGTATGCCTACATCGCTGCACAATTGGTGCAGGTAGCTGACCACCTCGGATGCAATCTGATTTTCGGTTTTTGCCTCAATATAAAGACCTAGTGCCGAGGCTATATCGACAAAACGTTGTGCGCAGGCCAGTTTGTTCCATTCCATGACATAAGGCAGCATTAAGGCATTACTGACTCCGTGAGCCATGTGGTAGCGACCTCCCAGAGGGTAAGCCAGTGCATGTACGGCGCCTACGCCCGCATTGCCAAAAGCCAGGCCCGCCAGCAAGCTGCCGGTAGCCATCTCTTCTCTGGCTTGCAAATGGTGGGGGTTGGCGACCACTTTGGGCAGTGCAACCCGAATCATGCTCATGGCTTTAATCGCTAAGGCATCGGTAACAGGGCTGGCGAAATTAGACAGGTAAGCTTCGATAGCATGCACCAGGGCATCCACGCCGCTGGCAGCCGTTACTGAGCGGGGGCAGCTGAGAGTCATTTCCGGTGAAACTATGGCTACATCGGGCAATAACTGATCGCTGACTATGCCTTTTTTAATCTGGTTTTCAGTATCGGCGAGTATGGCTATATTGGTGACTTCAGAACCTGTGCCTGCGGTGGTCGGCAAGGTGATTAAGGGAAGCTTTCGGGTCGGAGCGTTGTTTTCGCCAAAAAACTCAAGCAGCGGTTTGTTTTGTCCTGCGAACACGGCGATAACCTTGGCGATATCCATAGCACTGCCGCCACCAACGGCTAACACACCATCATGTTTGCCCTGGTTAAAAGCTTCTGCACAGTGTTCTACTACACTGACTTCAGGTTCTGCGGGGACCTCGTCGTAGATAGTGACATTATGTTTGAACTGGGCAGTGATCAAGTCAAGGGTGCCTGACTGGCGAACCCCTTTGTCAGTCACTATAAAAGGATTGGAAACTCCCAGTTTGGCTAATTCAGTCGCGGTTTGCTGAGACGACTGAGCGCCCGTTATCAGTCGGTGGGCGCTTTTAAAAGTTGCTATGCTCATGATATCTCCTGTTAATTACTAACAGTATAGCAACATCTGTGCCAGCATCCTTGATCCGCTATCTTATTGATTTTAATGAGATATAAGTGAACGCATGGAATGTATTGATGATTTAAGTCATCAAGCAAGGGTGGTTTTGATGACGTTTATCATCAGTTTATGGGTATGCATTTGAAATATTGAGGCGTACTGAAGGGTTGAGTTGCATGGTGGAAAGTGAGCCCCGGCAGATAGCCGGGGCTCTGAGTGTTTTTAGTGGGCTAGTTTTTCGCTTAAGAACTCAGTCATTAGGGTACGTAAATGCAGGGAGGTGCCTTCGCCCTCACTGATACCATGGGTCCGGTTCGGATAGGCCATAAAACGAAACTGCTTTTGATGCCGGATTAATTCATCTTTGAGCCGTTCCGTGCCCTGATAATGCACATTATCATCGGCTGTACCGTGTACCAGTAAAAGCTCGCCTTCCAGGTTAGCGGCGTGGGTGACGGCTGACGTTTCCTCGTAACTATCCGCTTCTTCAGGTAACAGGCCTGAATAACGTTCCTGATAAATAGTGTCGTATAAACGTAAATCCGGAACTGGTGCCAGGGCAATGCCGACATGGAATCTATCCGGGTAACGGAACAGGGCATTGAGGGTTTGCGAACCGCCGCCACTATGGCCCCAGATAGCTACCCGGTCGCCATCTATATAGGACCAGCGTGATAATATTTCATCCAGCGCGTCGGCCTGGTCACGGACGGTGACTACACCGAGTTGCTTATAGATAGAATGACGCCATTCCTGTCCGCGCGGCGAGCGCGTGCCGCGGTTATCCACGGAGACCACAATGTAGCCTTGTTGCGTCAGGTATTCATGCCATAACCAGCTATGGCCCAGCCAGCGATCGGCGACGGTCTGGCCCCAGGGTTCGCCATAGACGTACATCACCAGCGGATATTCACGGCGTTCGTCAAAGTCGGCCGGGCGCATGATATAAGCATCCATTTCCAGTCCATCGCGGGCGGTAACCCGGAAAAACTCGGTATCACTGGTGATGCGCTCGTCCAGTGTGTTTTGCAGCGGCGTATTGAGTTCCAGATCAGCAATTGCCTGGTGATCTGGCAAGCTCAGCATGCGGGTCTGTGGTGCCTGGCCCAGACGGGAAACATGGTGAATAGCAAACTCAGCGTCTTCTGATATCTGATAGTCATGGCTTCCCGGCCAGTCTTCCGGCGTCAGCCGTTCCACTGCGTCACCGGTTAAGGAAGCACGCATTAACACTTGCTGTAGCGGGTTATCCGGGGCTGCAAGGTAATACACCCAACCTGCTCCCTGGTCGTCGATAAGTATTTGCTTCACATCGATAACATCATACTGGCGGTGTTCACCATATGTCAGCGGAGTGATTCCGGTGCCGTGGGTTTCACGGTCAATGCGGTAGAGTTGACGATATCCGTTACGTTCGCTGAGCCAGGTAAAACTGTTACCTGCATTGAAGAACTGGACATCATCGACCTGCTCAACCCAGGCATCGCTTTGCTCGGTAAGTAGCTGGTGGGCGGCACCGGTATCGGCTTCGGTCAGCCACAGGTGCATAGTATTCTGAAGCCGGTTCATTTGCTGAATCAGTAGTTCATGGCTATTACCCGCCCATTCCATGCGCACCAGGTAATGATCCCGCGGTTCGCCCGGAATATTCATCCATTGCGTATCACCGCCATCAGCAGGTAATACACCGATACGTAACGCAGAGTTGGTTTCACCCACTTTAGGGTAAGGGAATTGTGTTGTCGTGGGATACAGCTCTGAGACATTATCAATCAGGGTAAACATGGGTACGTCGGAAGTGTCTACCTGCCAATAGGCGATATGCTGACCATCCGGGCTCCAGCGGAAACCGTCACGCAGATAAAATTCTTCTTCGTTAACCCAATCGAAAGTACCGTTAATCAGGGTATCACTGCCGTCGTAGGTGAGCGCTTTAATCTCCTGGGTCTGCAGGTTTTGTACATAAATGTCGTTCTGCATGACATAAGCAACCCGTTCACCGGCAGGATCAAATTTGGCAAATTGCAGGGTCGACTCAGGAAAGCCCTGGCCTAATTGCAGTAGCTGGTCGGTGTTGCGATCCAGGACCCAGTAGTCGCCCAGCGTGTGAGTACGCCAGGAGCGGCGGGTGTTGGTGAAAATCAATACTTTGTTGCCATCTTCTGACCATTGGTAGTCAGCAATGGATAAAGCCTTTTCCTCGCCTTGCGGGGTGAGCTGTTCGGCACTGACTAATACTTCGCGCTCTTCGGTTCGGGGGTGATAGCGCACTATATGCTGGCCATCATCGTCGTCACTGCTTTCCAGTGTGGTATAACCACTGCCATCCTGCAGCCAGCGGCTGCTGGTAAAAGACTGCACGGCAAAAAGGTTGTCCTGATACAGTTCCTGCAGGCTGAAAGTAGGCTCGCTTTGAGTGTCTTGCGGGGAGCTGGCACAGCCGCCGAGCAGAAGGCCGAACATGGCAGCCAGTGTCATAGGTTTGAGTAGTTTCATTAGTGTTATTAGTTTGTGACTGGTAGCTGCAGTGTAGCGCTTTTTGTCAGGCATTGAAAAAGGCAGTATGCGACCTCATTTGATCTGCATTGATTCAGTATTTAGTAACCGATTAAGAAGGCTATATATGTCAGCAGAGAACCCGTTACTTGAGGATTTTGTACACCCCCCGTTTTCCCGTATCAAACCGGAACATATTCAGCCTGCTGTTGAGCAGGCCATCGCTGAAAGTCGTGAGGTGATTGAGAAGGTGGCTGCCCAGGCGAACCCGGACTGGGCGTCCCTGGTTGAGCCTTTAGATCAGGCGGACGATAAATTAAGCCGCATCTGGTCGCCCGTATCGCACATGAATTCTGTGGTCAGTGAAGATAAGTTGCGTGAAGCTCATGACGCCTGTTTGCCTTTGCTGTCAGAATACAGCACCTGGGTTGGTCAACACCAGGGGCTGTACGAGGCCTATCAAAAATTGCATAACAGCGACGAATTTGCCCAGCTGAACAAAGCCCAGCAGCGTGTTATTACTGACACCTTGCGTGACTTTGTATTGTCCGGTGTAGCGTTAGACGCGGATGATAAAAAGCGCTACGGCGAGATCCAAAGCCGCCTGTCGGATTTAAGTTCAACCTTTAGCAATCAGTTGCTGGATGCTTCCAATAGCTGGTTTAAACAGGTAACTGAAGAGAAGCAATTATCAGGCCTGCCGGAAAGCGCTATCGCAGGCGCGGCTGAGCTGGCTAAAGAAAAAGAGTTAGAAGGCTGGGTATTTACTCTGGATATCCCTAGCTACCTGCCGGTGATGATGTATGCCGACGATCGCGCTTTGCGTGAAGAAATGTATAAAGCCTTCACTACCCGGGCGTCAGATCAGGGCCCGGAAGCCGGTAAGTTTGATAACAGCGAGGTCATGGATGAAACCCTGGCGTTGCGCCATGAATTGGCCAACCTGCTTGGCTTTGCTAATTTTGCTGAGTTGTCATTAGACACTAAAATGGCAGAGTCACCTAAACAGGTGCTGGATTTCCTGAATGATTTAGCGCAGCGTTCATTGCCGGCAGCCCGCAGCGAAGTGGAAGAAGTCAAAGCATTTGCAAAGCAAGAGCATGGCGTAGATGACTTAGCAGCCTGGGACATGGGGTATTACAGCGAGAAACTAAAGCAACAGACCTATTCAATTTCGGATGAAGTCTTACGGCCTTACTTTCCGGAACAACAGGTTGTAGAGGGTCTGTTTGAAGTCGCTAAACGTCTGTTCTCTGTACGCATTGAAGAAAAACAGGGAGTAGATACCTGGCATCCACAGGTGCGTTATTTTGAGATTTTCGACAGTGAGGGTGAGCATCGGGCCAGTTTTTATCTGGATTTGTATGCACGGGCGAAAAAGCAGGGTGGTGCCTGGATGGCCGAATGTGCAGTACGTCGTCGGTTACCTGATGGGCAGCTGCAAAAACCTATTGCCTACCTGACTTGCAACTTTAATAAGCCAGTGGGCGATAAGCCAGCGCTTTTCACCCATGACGAAGTCATTACCTTATTCCATGAATTCGGTCACGGCCTGCACCATATGCTGACTCAGATTGAGGTAGCTGGAGTTTCAGGTATTAACGGTGTGGCCTGGGATGCAGTGGAGCTACCGAGCCAGTTTTTAGAAAACTGGTGTTGGGAAGAAGAAGCCTTAAGCTTTATTTCTAAGCATTATGAAAGCGGCGAGACCTTACCTCAGGATTTGCTGCAGCGTATGCTGGCCGCGCGTAATTTCCAGTCGGCCATGCAAATGGCACGTCAGCTTGAGTTCTCGCTTTTTGATATGCGTCTGCATGCTGAATTCGACCCTGCTGAAGGGGCACAGATTCAACGTATTCTGGATCAGGTGCGGGAGCAGGTGTCGGTATTCCCACCACCTTCTTATAACCGTTTTCAGCATGGCTTTGGGCATATTTTTGCTGGGGGTTATGCAGCTGGGTATTATAGCTACAAGTGGGCTGAAGTTTTGTCTGCAGACGCCTTTTCTCGCTTTGAAGAAGAAGGCATTTTTAATCAGCAGGTTGGGCAGGACTTCTTACACGCCATTTTGGAGCGAGGCGGTAGTGATGATGCGATGCAGTTGTTCAAAAAATTTCGTGGTCGCGAACCGGATATATCCGCTTTATTGCGTCATTCAGGTATAGCGGCCTGAAACTGAAAAATCAGTAGCGGCGTCAGATGGCGCCGCTGACTTTCAGTACAGTACGAACGACAAAGCCCACACTCAGTAACATCAGTACGATAAGGACGATGCCCACTATGATATAGGGGGCCGGACTACCGTGAGAAAAATCACGTAAGCGCGCCTTTTCGGTTTGCACACCAAAGAAGGCGGCTACTACGCTAAAAAATACCTGTAACAGGTTGGGGCGCTTTTTCTCAGGTTCACTCATTTGTTGGTATATTGATTATCGGTTTGCTTTGCTGAAAACATCAATTCAATCAAATCCAGATAATGGAATTGGAAGGAGCGGCTACTAGCGAGCCAGCGTGGCCAACTTAGGCCATCTCCTTTCTCTCCTGGAGCTAAATCCAGCTGCTTACAATCGTAATCTGATGAGGGTGAGGACGTAACCCCATCCAGATGAACGCAAGGTTGATCTGCGGAAGCCATTAAATGAGCAGAGGTTTGCGTACCGACTACTACTGAGCCGAAGACCAGCACGGTGCCAAGCATCAACATCAGAGGTACATTTTTCATAGTCGGACCCATTTATAAGGTTGAAAGTTTTACATTGGTTAATTTAACACCAATGTAAAAACAGATCTACAGGTGAATGAAAGCCCTGCTACTGATAAACTATCGCCACTTTTGTGCAGGACTCTGGATATATGACCATGCAGAATAATGATTACTTGATTGCCCCTTCGATTTTATCCGCCGACTTTGCTCGCCTTGGAGAGGAAGTGGATAATGTGCTGGCCGCTGGTGCTGATGTAGTTCACTTTGATGTGATGGATAATCATTTTGTGCCTAACCTGACCATAGGCCCCATGATTTGTGATGCTTTGCGTAAGCATGGGGTAACTGCGCCTATAGACGTTCATCTTATGGTTGAGCCGGTAGACCGAATTATTCCTGATTTCGCTAAAGCGGGTGCTTCTATTATTACCTTTCATCCGGAAGCCTCCACCCATATCGACCGCACTTTGCAGCTAATTAAAGATCAGGGCTGTCAGGCCGGATTGGTTTTTAATCCCGCCACGCCCCTGCATTATCTGGATTATGTGATGGATAAAGTGGACGTTATTTTACTCATGTCAGTGAATCCTGGTTTTGGTGGTCAGTCCTTTATTCCTACTACGCTGGATAAATTACGGGAAGTACGTAAGCGCATTGATGTTAGTGGTCGTTCGATACGCTTAGAAGTTGATGGCGGTGTAAAAGTCGATAACATTCGTGACATTGCAGATGCTGGGGCTGATATGTTTGTTGCTGGTTCTGCTATTTTTGGTCAGCCCGATTACAAACAAGTCATTCAGGCCATGCGCGAACAACTGAAATAAATTTATATAAGGTATAAAAACACATGAACAAGCCAGTCGTACTCAGTGGGTGTCAGCCATCCGGTCAGCTTACTATCGGTAATTACATGGGGGCACTGCGCCAGTGGGTGACCATGCAGGACTCACATGACTGCAAATTTATGCTGGTCGATCTGCACGCTATTACCGTACGGCAGGACGCTAAAGCATTACGTCAGGCTTCTCTGGACGGTCTTGCTTTGTATATTGCCTGTGGTCTGGATCCAGCCAAAAGTACTATTTTCCTGCAGTCTCATGTGCCCGAGCATACTCAGCTAGCCTGGATTTTAAACTGTTATACGCAGATGGGTGAGCTTAATCGCATGACCCAATACAAAGATAAATCAGCGAAAAGTGAAGCCAATATGAATGCGGGGTTATTTACTTATCCTGTGCTTATGGCCGCTGATATTCTTTTGTACAATGCGAATCAGGTACCTGTTGGCAACGATCAGAAGCAGCATCTGGAGCTGGCGCGGGATATCGCCACTCGTTTTAATAATATCTATGGTGAGACTTTTGTGGTGCCGGACCCTTTTATTCCTGAACACGGCGCACGCATTATGAGCCTGCAGGATCCGCTAAAGAAAATGTCTAAGTCAGATGATAATGCCAATAATTTCATTGGTTTGCTGGAAGAACCAAAGAAAATAGCGAAAAAAATAAAACGTGCGGTAACCGATTCTGACGAGCAGGCACGCATTTATTTTGACCCTGAAGAAAAACCAGGGGTATCTAATTTACTGACTTTATTATCAGGTGCTACCGGACGCAGTATTGTTGACTTAGTACCTGAATATGAAGGCAAAATGTATGGTCATTTAAAAGGCGATGTGGCGGATGCGGTAGTGGCTATGCTGGAACCTGTGCAGCAGCGATATTTTGAGTTGCGCGAGGACCGGGCTGCGCTGGATGAAATCATGCGTAATGGCGCCGACAAAGCTCGTGAGTCAGCAGCAGCTACTCTTGCGCAGGTATATGACACTGTGGGATTTGTGGTGCCATCCAGATAAGGCTGACACCTATTAAAATGCGGTGCTCAGTCTAACTTACGCACCGCATTTTCCAGAGTTGCCGCACTGAATTCACCGATGTGGGTTGTATTGAGTCGCCCCTCAGAGTCAAAGAACAGCGTGGTAGGCAGCGCGTAAGAGCCTATCGCATCACTTATTTCCGAGTTTTTATCGAGCAACACGTGGGGCAGGTTGAGCCCCTGCTCCTGCAAAAAGTTTTCTACCAACTCTGAATCTTCGCCCTGATTAATCGTTAAGAAGGCCACTTCTGGCCATTTTGCCGCCGCATCCTCCAGCAAGGGCATTTCGCGCACGCAAGGCGGACACCAGCTCGCCCAAAGGTTAATAACTACAGGTTGCCCGGCAAAATCCTGGCTAAGATTAACCGATTCCTGTTGTAGGTTATAAAGAGAGGCCTGAGGAAATTCGGTTTGTTGTATCTGATACTGAAACAGTAAAGAGAGTAAAACCCCCGCCGTAACACCACCAAGGCTGGCCGTCGCGATAGCCTTACGAGCCAGAGGATAGCGGCGCAGTTCGTAAAGGCCCCAGGCTATACCTGCAATAAAGCCCGCGATCAGATTGAACCCCCCGTCACGTACGTTAAATATCTGCCACGGAGCACTGAAATAGCTATCGTAATAAATTATTACAAAAACGAGTCGGGCACTGATTAGTGCGACCGCTATAATTCTGAACACAGCATCTGCCGCTCCGACGTTCTGACGTCTACCAAGCCACCAGGCAATTGCCAGCGCCAGAACGCAGCTGAACAGGAAGATAAGGTGTTGGGTAGCGAAGGCAAAGGGTCCTGCAGTGACAGACATAAAGTCTCCGTGTTGTTATGATTTTTACATAGCTTACCTGCTGAAGCTGGCAAGGACTATAGTAAGCTAAGCCTTTAGCTCATGTGAGTACTGATTTTAAAAATAAGTATACAAGGAAAAGATGATGAATAGATTAATAAAGCTGGCAACATCTATGATGATGCTGCTTGTACTGAGCGCAGGACCTGCACAGGCGTCACTATTGTGGAAAGTAAGCGGTAATGAGCTGACTCAGCCTTCTTATCTATTTGGCACTATTCACGTAATCTGTGAAGACCGTTTTATCATGAACGACGCCATTGAAGACGCATTTGAGCAAAGTGAAACATTGGTAATGGAGCTGGATATTAGCGCTCCTGGCACCATGCAGAGGCTGCAGGCTCTCATGGTAAACGAAGAGGGTCCTTACCTGGACCGTTATCTGAGTGAAGAGCAGCTTGAAACCATAGATGCCTATTTTCGGGAAAATTTAGGTGCGGGTGTCGCCCAGCTGGGTGGGCTTAAACCGATGGCGCTGAATTCTATGGTTATGATCGGAGGCTTGCCCTGCGCCGACACTACCTCTTATGAAGTTTATTTCATGGAGCAGGCTGATGAGCAGGAAATACCTATTGTAGCGCTGGAAGATGTTGATTTTCAGATGGGGCTGTTTGATGAAATTCCTTTGCAGGAGCAGGTCGATTGGTTATGGGAAATGATCAGTGATAGCGAAACCGGCGAAGCTTTGATGGAGTCGATGGTTCAGGCCTACGCGGAACAGGATCTGGACGCACTGATGGAAATCATGATGGATGATCCTCAGTTCAATCACTATATGGAAATGTTTATTGATGAACGTAACCGCAACTGGGTTGCGCCTTTGCGTGAGCAGATGCATGAAAGCTCTGCCTTTATAGCGGTAGGTGCCGGGCATTTGCCGGGCGATCAGGGGCTGGTTAACTTATTGCGTGAAGCTGGATATGAAGTTGAGGCAATAGCGCAATAAATATAGAGCAATAAATAAAACGGCGGGCGCAGAAGTCCGCCGTTTTATTGTCTTCTGTTATAACTGGTTTAGCGGGACTTTAAGGTAGATTTTGCCATTACTTTCTACTGGAGGCATTTTCCCAGCACGAATGTTGACCTGAATAGATGGCAGTATCAGGCGTGGCATCTCTAACGTTGCATCACGGGCATCTCGCATTGCAACGAACTCCGCTTCAGAAACTTCATCGCGCACGTGAATATTATTGGCTCGCTGTCGGGCAACTGTGGTAAGAAACTCGTGCGAGCGCCCTTCTGGTGGATAGTCATGGCAGATGTACATCTTAGTATCATCTGGCATAGCTAATAGTTTCTTAATAGAGCGGTACAAGGTTTTCGAGCTGCCGCCGGGGAAATCGCAGCGCGCAGTACCTACATCAGGCAGGAACATAGTATCACCGACAAAAAGGGCCTGTTCATTGACTACATAAGCGAGATCTGCGGGCGTATGACCCGGTGTGTGCAAAACCCGGAAGCTCAGTTGACCGACTTTAAACTCTTCGCCATCAGCAAATAAGCGATCAAAATGTGCTCCATTGGGAAGAAACTCTTTTTCAAGGTTAAAAGTTTCTTTGAATATCTTCTGCACATCTTTGATGTGCTCACCAATACCTACTTTGGCGTTCAGCTGCTGGCACAGATAGGGGGCAGCAGACAAATGGTCGGCGTGAGCATGAGTTTCTAAGATCCACTCGATAGTAAGCCCTTCTTCATGGACAAAATTCACTATGTTCTGAGCACTGTCAGTTTTTGTGCGGCCCGACTTATAATCGAAATCGAGCACAGGGTCTATCACCACCCCTTTCCCCTTGGGTTTGTCATAGACTACATAGCTAAAGGTTTCGCTGTCCTCATCTAAGAACGCTTTGACTATAGGTGCAGGTAAGTTATGGGTGGTCATAATGCCTCCTGAGACATAGATTAACTGGTTGCTTAATTCGTATTGTTATATATATATTCTATTTGGTTATTTATCAAGTTATACTGTGTCTGATAAATCGATTGCGATCATGATTAAAATCAATAGTTGAATCGATTAAGAGCGGTATTGATAAAAACTAGTGAGTCACGCTGAAATTATAGACGTTGTCTTCTAAACTGTAGTTGTTCTACTATTATGCTTGCCCTAATAAAAGTATGGCGAGTGCGACAATTGGTATCAGGACGCCAGGTTACTACAAGAGTATAGTAGGTGTACTCACTATGAGCTATGAGGAGTAGCTGATGGAACTCGATCCCATTTTACTTTCGCGAATCCAGTTTGCGTTTGTTGTATCTTTTCACGCCATTTTCCCGGTTTTTACTATAGGTTTAGCTTCCTATATAGCCGTTCTTGAAGGCCTCTTTTATAAAACTGGCAATAAAGACTGGGAGCGTTTGTCTAAGTTCTGGCTGCAGGTTTTTGCCGTAGTTTTCGGTATGGGCGTGGTGTCCGGCATTGTCATGTCATTCCAGTTCGGTACGAATTGGAGTAATTTTTCTTATGCCACCGCTAATTTTCTGGGGCCGGTCCTCAGTTACGAGGTGCTGACTGCCTTTTTCTTAGAAGCCGCTTTTCTCGGCGTGCTTTTGTTCGGTCGCGATAAAGTTCCGCAGGGCGTCCATTTCTTCTCAGCAATGATGGTGGCAATTGGTACTTTTATTTCTTCATTCTGGATCCTGTCCGCCAATAGTTGGATGCATACGCCGGCCGGTGTAGAGATTCGTGAGGGACTCTTTTATGTGACAAGTTGGTCGGAAGCTATTTTCAACCCTTCCTTCTGGGTGCGGTTTTTCCACATGGGACTGGCTTCATTCCTGACCGGTGGTTTTGTAGTAGCAGGTGTTAGCGCCTGGTACCTGCTTTGCAAACGGGATGTTGAAATTCATAAAAAAGCCCTGTCCATGACTCTCTGGTTGTTGCTTTTTATTGCTCCAGCGCAGGTCGTGATGGGCGACATTCATGGTTTGAACACGCTTGAACATCAACCTATGAAAGTAGCTGCTATGGAAGGTAACTGGGAAACCAGCCGGGGTGTGCCTTTATTGCTTTTTGCTATCCCGGACAAGGAAAATCAGACTAACCATTTTGAAGTGGGAATTCCTAAATTAGCCAGCTTGATTCTGAAGCACGATTGGGACGGCGAAGTGCCTGGTTTAAATGAAGTACCCGTGGAAGAGCAGCCTGTGGTAGGTATTGTATTCTGGGCCTTCCGTATTATGGTTGCTGTGGGCATGTTGATGGTGGTCTTTGCTGTTGCTGGTCTGTTTATGCGCAAAGGAGGCCGTTATGCGACTTCGCCCTGGTTCTTAAACGGGCTCAGGCTGATGGCCGTGACCCCTTTCATTGCGGTACTTGCCGGTTGGCTAGTCACGGAAACGGGGCGTGCTCCCTGGCTGGTGTATGAGGTCATGACGCATGCGGAAGGTGTTACCCCTTCGCTCACCGGAGGTATGGCGTTATTCACCTTAATTGGTTATATCCTGGTTTATTCCCTGGTATTTGCGGCCGGTATCTATTATCTGATGCGCGTTCTGCGTGTTGGGGCTGAACCGGAAGCTGATAAGAAAGATCATCTGCAACGTCCGAAGCGGCCATTATCTGGCGCGGATGCCGCGTGGGAAGAAGGAGTTGAAAATCATGAATGAAGCAGGCTTTGATCTGGTCTATATCTGGGCGGGCATTATAGCATTTGGCATTATGATGTATGTGCTTATGGACGGTTTTGATCTTGGCTTAGGAATATTATTTCCCTTTGCCCCAGGTGACGAAGCCCGAGACGTGATGATGAACTCAGTAGCGCCGGTCTGGGATGGCAACGAAACCTGGCTAGTGCTCGGAGGAGCCGGCTTATTAGCGGCTTTCCCTCTGGTCTACTCGGTGTTTTTGCCCGCTTTGTATATTGGTGTGTTTTTGATGTTAGCGGGCCTTATTTTCCGCGGTATAGCCTTCGAATTTCGTTTTAAAGCCAAAACGTCACGCTATTTGTGGAACTGGGCTTTTGCGATAGGTTCGACCGTCGCTGCTTTTGCTCAGGGCGCCGTGGTAGGTACCTATATTCAGGGCTTTGCCACTGAAAACATGATCTATTCTGGTGGCGCATTCGACTGGCTGACACCTTTCACTGTGCTGACTGGCCTGGGTCTGGTGGCCGGTTATGCTCTGTTAGGGGCAACCTGGCTGATTATGAAATCTGAAGGTTATATTCAGGATTGGGCTTATAAAATCACCCCATGGTTGCTGTTGGCTGTGTTAGTGGTGTTTGCTCTAATCAGCGTATGGACTCCCTTTATTGATCCCTTTGTGGCCGAACGCTGGTTCTCTCAGGTGTCGGTAATCTGGCTCTTGCCCGTGCTGGCGTTAGTTTGTATCTGGCGTATCTGGAGTTCGGTACGTCAACGGCGTAATGGGACACCTTTTGTCGCCACTATGGGCATGTTTTTATTTACTTATTTAGGTCTGCTGGCCAGTAAATTTCCTTATGTGGTACCGCCTACCTATACCCTTTGGGATGCTTCGTCGGCGCATGAGTCACAACTGTTTTTGTTAATTGGTCTGATCTTCGTAATTCCTTTTGTGCTGGCTTATACGGCCTGGACTTATTGGGTATTCCGCGGCAAGGTTAAAGCGGGTGAGGGTTACCACTAAGTGGCTCAAAGCAGCCCAGCGAAGCATTACCTGAAGTCGCTGCAGAAACCTCTCGCGAGGCTTCTGCAGCGAACACGACTGGCGGGTCTGTTGCACGGGGTTAGTGTTATTGCCCAGTTCACATTGTTCGCCTGGTGGTTGCAACAGGTACTGATAGAAGAGCAAAAGGTGGCGGATACCTGGGCGGTGATTTTAGTACTGGTAGTTCTTGTTTTGTTGCGTACCTTGTTTGCTGCGTGGCAACAGCAACTAGCAGCAGATTGCGGACGGCTCGCCCAGCGAGAGGCCCGCTCTCGTTTACTAAAAGCCTGGCAGCAGCCTTTAGCCGGACGCCAGCAGTTAACCGATAAAGCCAGTACTGCAAACCTGATGCTTGAACCTGTCAACGGCCTCTATGGTTATTTTGCTCGCTTCCTGCCACAGCTCTGGATCGCAGCAGTGGTTCCCCTGTTGATTCTGATTGTGGTGGCCAGTCTGGATTGGGTCGCTGCTTTATTTTTGTTGTTTGCGGCGCCTATTATTCCTGCATTCATGGCTTTGGTTGGTATGGGCGCTGAACAACTGAATCAACGTCACTTTGAGACGACTCAGAAGCTGGCGGGTCTTTTTGTGGACAGGGTCAGGAACCTGACCAACCTGCAGTTGTTCACCGCAACCGATGAAGCAATTGAGGATGTCAGCTGGGCCAGCAATACCTGTCGTCAGGCAAATATGAAAACACTCCGTGTGGCTTTTTTATCGTCGGCAGTGCTGGAGTTTTTTGCGGCGGTAGCTATAGCAGCGGTCGCTATTTATGTCGGCTTTTCGTTGTTGGGTTATTTCACTTTTGGGCCGGCATCGGAGATGACTTTATTTAGCGGGCTTACGGTATTATTACTGGCACCCGAGTTTTTTCAGCCCCTGCGTACTCTCTCTCAGCATTACCATGATCGTGCCAGTGCGCTGGGTGCTGCTGCTTTGTTAGCGGCTGAACCCTCAGTGGAAGTGACAAACCCTCCCTCCTCCTCCGAGGTAATCGAAAATAGTCAGTCTATTCAAATCAGGCAGATGAGTTTTAGTTACCCTGGCATGTCGCAGCCGGTGTTTGAATCGCTAAATCATGCTTTTGCAAAAGGTCAGATTCATGTCATTCAGGGGCCGTCAGGCAGCGGTAAAAGCACCCTGATTCAGTTGCTACTGGGCTTTTTGCAACCTCAGCAGGGCTACATTCACTTATTGGGAAAAGCTCCGGGTAGTATGCCCATTGCCTATCTACCCCAGCGTCCATTTATTGTTCAGGGTAGTTTAGCTGACAACCTGCGGTTGGTTACACCGGAGGCCTCCGAGCCAGCGATGCTAGAGGCATTAAAGCAGGTCGCCTTACTGGATTTAGTAGAGACTTTGGAGAGCGGTTTACAAACTGAAATAGGTGAGCAGGGCACAGGTCTTTCCGGTGGAGAAGCACAACGACTGGCGCTAGCCCGGGTTTTTCTGCAGCCGACAGATATTATTATTATGGACGAACCAACGGCGGCGCTGGATACCGAAACCAGTGCATCGGTGCAGAGGGCATTGCAGCAATTGCGTGCAGCTGGTCATACTTTGCTGGTGGTTACCCATGATCAAAGCCTGCTGCCGATGGCTGATAGCGTAACCCGTCTGCCGGAGAGTCTGAATGTGGAATAGATCTGACTGGCAGCAGCTTTATCCCTGGTTGGCGCCGCTGTATCAGCAACCCTGGCGATTAGGGTCGGGCTTATTGCTAATGTTATTAACCGCCCTGGCAGGTATTGGTTTGCTGGGTGTGTCAGGCTGGTTTATTACCAGTGCGGCGGTGGCCTTGGTGGCATTTGATATTTATACGCCGGGTGGCGCAATACGTTTTTTCGCTTTATTACGAACTCTGAGCCGCTATCTGGAACGGTTGCGCAACCATGACCTGGTGCTGCGTATGCAGTCGCAATGGCGTGTGCAGTTGTTTTCTGGACTAGCACGACGACAGCCTCTGAGTACAAGACGTTATCGGGCTGCGCATATACTGCAACGGCTGACTCAGGATGTGGAGGCATTAGATAGCCTCCACCTCAGAATTCTGGCACCAACACTGGTTGCCGGGTTCAGCCTGGTAATTTTGTGTCTGCTGGTGGCTCTGTGGTTGCCATGGACTGCTCTGATTCTTTTTGTCTTACTGCTGAGCGGTAGCCTGTGTTTGTTAACCCTGTTAAGTCAGCAATTAAGCAGTGTGGCGAATCGGGAGCTAGGTGAAAGTGAGCGTTTACGTACTTTGGCTTTAGAGCATATAGAGGGGCAAGCCGAAATGCTGGCCTGGCAGGTACAGGCCACGCATGAGCATAGCTTAATAGCTTGCGCAGAGCGCATGGCAACAGAGCATGAGCAGGTGCAAAAGCAGCAAGGGCTGGCTCAGGCCTGGCTGGAAGGGGGCAGCCAGCTGTGCATGTTATTGCTGGCGTTCAGTGCGTTAATAGCTTTTCAGCAGGAAGCCCTGACGGCGCCGGTTGCGGTATTATTACCGCTGGCATTGCTGGCGCTTCCGGAAGTATTGCTGGCGTTGCCTCAGGCCGGTGCTGTATGGGGCCGCGTGGTGGGTGCGGCTGGGCGGCTAAATACACAGGTGCTCAGTATTCAGCGGGAGACACAAGCCAGGCGTGTGACTGAAATCTTAGTAGAAACCCCGGTCGCTCTGACTTTCGAAAAAGTAAGTGTCCACTATCAGCAGCGACGCATATGGCAAAACCTGTCGCTGCATTTTGCAGCGGGCAGTATTCAGGTTGTAAGTGGTCCTTCCGGTGTTGGCAAAAGTAGCCTGGCGCATCTTGCCGCGGGTCTTGCGGTAGCTCAGGAAGGCCGTGTACTGGTCGATGGCAGACCGGTTGAAGATTATGCAAACTGGTACCAGCAAGTTGCTTACCTGACACAGGAAAGTGCCTTATTGTCGTCGAGCATCGAGCATAATTTACGGCTTGGCAATGCAGACGCCAGCACCGAAGAGTTATGGCAGGTTTTACAGGCTGTAGAGCTGGACGTGTTGGTAAAGAGTTTGCCGGAAGGTCTGCAAAGCTGGACTGGCGATGGTGGCTGTCGGCTATCCGGTGGTCAGGCCCGACGTCTGGCACTGGCGCGGGCGTTATTAAAAAGCGCACCGCTGCTGATTCTTGATGAACCTTTTCGCGCTATTGATGCTGACAGCGAAAAACGAATTAGTCGCAACATTTTACCCTGGTTGCAAAAGCGTACTGTCTTTATGATTGCGCATCAGACTGATTTATTACCGGTCGAATATCAGCGCCTGCAACTTGGTTAATAGTAGCCACGGGCAATATTATTCTTGCCCTGTTGCTTTGCCTGGTACATGGCTTTATCGGCTGCCATCATAAGGTCTGAAGAAGCCCCAATCTGGCCGCGTTCAGAGCAATACACCCAACCGACAGAAACCGTTACTGGCCATTTTTCTCGTGTAAATAATTTGACTACCTGGTCGCATATTCGTTGTAGCGCAATCAGTGTTTGTTTTTCGTTGCTCTCGGCAAGGATAATGGCAAATTCGTCGCCCCCAATACGGGCGATTAGATCCCGGCTACGGCATAATTGATTAAGAAAATGGCCAAATTTTTGCAACAGCAAATCGCCAATCTGATGCCCTTCCGTATCGTTCACCTCTTTGAAATTATCCAAATCCAGATAAGCCAGCGAAAAAGCAATATTGTGGTATTCAAGTTGAGTGAGATGGTTATCAAGAGCGGTGGAAAAAGCACGGCGATTGGGCAGGCCAGTTAATGAGTCTGTTTGCGCGTGGTGACGCTGCTTTTCCAGTTCCAGGCGAATTTGCTCTTCTGCATTCTGGCGTTTCGAATCATCACGAATGATAGCCACTGCGTAGTCTTTTTCGTCCAGGCGAATTTTACTGATCATTATATCGATGGCAAATATTTCGCCGCTGGAACGCTGCCCGGTAAGCACCAGGTCCTGGCCCATTTTGCGTTGAGCCGGATGTTCAAAAAAATTACTAACTTGCTGGTGATGGCTTTGTCGGCGTGGTAGCGGTAGCAGTATATCCAGAGGCTGCTGCAGTAAATCAGAGGTTGGGTAACCGAACATGCGGGCTGCGTTTTTATTACTGAGTTGTATAATACTACTGCTATCGATAATTATTGCAGCATCAGGGATTGTTTCAAGAAACAACGCGTAGGTTTGAAAATTATCCATATACATCATTCAACTGAGAGAATCCGCTTAACGCAAGAGAGGTATACTATATAGGTAAATCGTTTGCGACAATACGCCATTAGTGTGCTTGTGATTACTTAACAGGCACAAATTTGTTTTTACGCAAAGGTAAGTTGATCTCATATCCTTGCACACATTCGTTATGCCTATGGTAATATGCAGCCCCAAAATCTGATTGCCTGAGAAGCGGGTTGCGGTGTGAATAAATGCTGGTAATGATCGATAATTATGATTCGTTCACGCATAATCTGATGCGTTATTTTTGCGAGCTCGGGCAGCAGGTTAAAGTGTTTCGCAACGATGAAATTAGTCTCGATGCTATACAGGCAATGCAGCCAACGGGCCTGATTATATCGCCAGGCCCTGGAACTCCGGATAGCGCTGGAATCACGTTACCTGCTATTGAATACTTTGCTTCCCGACTACCTGTGCTGGGGGTTTGCCTGGGTCATCAGGCCATAGGCCAGGTATTTGGCGCGAAAGTAGAACGTGCTGCACAGGTTATGCATGGCAAACGATCAGTTATCCGGAACAATGGGCAGGGTCTGTTTAGTGGTCTGCCGGAGCGTTTCGCAGTGACCCGGTATCATTCACTGGTATTGTCGCGAAAAGACTTTCCTGCAGAGCTCAAGATCGATGCCTGGGTGGACGATAACCCAACTACAGATATTATGGCGATTCGTCATGCCCATTTGCCTGTATTTGGTGTTCAGTTTCATCCGGAGTCTGTGGTAACCGAGCACGGCCATTTTGTTTTGCGCCGGTTTTGTCAGTCAGCAGGAATAGCGGTGACAGACCTTTCCATAATACCTGAATACCAGGGTAGTTTGCAGCAGTTAGGGTGTAATAGGAGTTAGTACACATTGTCGCAGTATAAACAGTTTCGGGTGTCTACCCAGAATGGTACGGATGATCGCCTGTCTTTACTTAACCGCCGGTTTATCAATTATTTGATAAGTCTGAATTTCGCCCGTGGCCAATATATGGCAGAAGAAGGGTTGGAAGAAGACGAAGATTATGAAACCCGCGAATTGTTGGCTGTTGAACAGCACCAGCGGGCTGAGAAAGCACGTAAAAATGCAGTTCAGGACCGTCAGCGTGAAGAAGTCGAGAAACTGTTGCATGCGCGCGTGTATAAAGAAATAGAAAAACGTCTTCAGGATCATGAATATATCTGCGAGCGCGTGTTAGGTATTCCGGCAAGTACACCTAAACTGCTTGATGCTATTCATGCTCCGTCCACCACATCACGTCAGGTGGAGCAGTTAGCGACCAACCTCGACTGGTTGCAGATCGGGCTGGTTAAAATTGTCAATATGCCACCTTTTGCGGACCCTAATGATTCTAAACGGGCAAAAATAACCAATTTCCGGGGTGCCCTTAATTTTGTCGGTGCTGTGGATTTATGTGTCATTGTGCCAGCGCTTGCTATGCAAAGTTGGCTTCCGCCTGCCGAGCCACCTTTTAGTCTGTTACGACGGAAACTCTGGCAACATGTATTAGGCACCGGCATTCTGACACAGCGTTTAGCTGAATTAGATGGCAAGCTGGATCCCGCGGTAGCTTTTGCCGCTGGCATTTTTCATGAAATGGGCAAAGTCGTGCTGGCCAGACTTTTTCTGTTGGTGTTTGACGATGTGCGCTCACGAATGTTTGATACCTTCCGTAAAGACCCTCATTCGCGCCGCTACAATGCGTTATTAGAAATTAAGCCGGATCAGCAGTTTTTGCGTGACTTAATGCTACAAAAGGAACGTGAGGTAACCGGTAATCTGTTTAAGGGTTTTGCCTTCCAGCGTTTGCCGTTAGATGCAATTTACGAAGAATTTGCTGCGGCTCGTAGTATTAAAGATACTACCGGTTACGCGCGAATTCTGACGCAGGCAAATACTTATAGTGAGTTTCGTTTGTTGCATGCAGCGAATCTGGCGACACTGGAAGACGGTAAAAAAATGTTCGCCAATGTCCGGTTAAGCGGTAAAACCATCCTCGAATTGCGTAAATTACATCTGAAAAAGCTGATTTTAAGTCGCGGTCGTGAAAGTTAATAAATAATTTTATGCGTAAGTATCCACCTCTATTGAGGCTAGTCGGATACTTATGCAGTTCTTCTGAAAGTCTACTTACAGCTGCACCCTGAGCAGGGTACTGACGCAGACAAAGGGCCTTATTTCTGGCATACTAAGCAACCTGAATTCCGATTCTTAAGATTACCCAGGAGTGTATTGATATGTCTGAGGCAATGCCTGTTTCACGCGCGTTATTCGATGAGGTCATGGTACCTAATTACAATCCATCCGCTTTTATTCCGGTAAAAGGTAAGGGCTCTCGTGTATGGGACCAGGACGACCGCGAATATGTCGATTTCGCTGGTGGTATTGCGGTTAATTGTTTAGGCCACTGCCACCCGGCTATGGTTGATGCGCTCACCGAGCAAGGCAACAAAATCTGGCACCTGGCTAATGTGATGACCAACGAGCCGGCTTTGCGCCTCGCGAAGAAGCTGACTCAGGCTACTTTTGCAGAACGTGTTTATTTTGCTAACTCGGGCGCAGAAGCCAATGAAGCGGCTCTTAAACTGGCGCGCCGTTGGGCACTGGAAGAACATGGTGTTGAGAAACAGCAGATTATTGCTTTTCAGAAAGGTTTCCATGGACGCACCTTCTTTACTGTGACCGTAGGCGGTCAGGCCGCGTATTCTGACGGTTTTGGACCTAAGCCTGGCGCTATTGAACACGTAGAATACAATGATCTGTCGAGCCTGGAAGCTGTTATTTCAGACCAAACCTGTGCAGTAATGATAGAGCCGCTGCAAGGTGAAGGCGGTGTGGTTCCTGGCGAGAAAGAATTTTTAGCGGGAGTACGTAACCTTTGTGACAAGCACAATGCCCTGCTTATTTTTGATGAAGTCCAGACTGGTTTCGGTCGTACCGGAACCCTGTATGCCTATGAACAAAGTGGTGTGACACCGGACATTCTGACGTCAGCGAAAGCTCTGGGCGGTGGTTTCCCAATTGGCGCTATGCTCACCACCAGTGCTATTGCAGCACACCTTAAACCGGGTACTCACGGCAGTACTTATGGTGGCAATCCTTTAGCCTGCGCCGTTTCAGAAGCAGTGATGGATGTGGTTAATACACCCGAAGTGTTGAACGGTGTTAAGCAACGAGAGCAAATGTTCCGTGAAAAGCTGCAGGCTATTAATGCTAAGTATGACGTATTCAGTGAAGTTCGTGGTCAGGGTCTGTTGTTAGGCGCGGCGTTGAACGATAAGTTTAAAGGTAAATCACGAGAGTTTTTACTGGCTTCTGCGGAGCATGGTCTGATGGTTTTAATTGCTGGTGCCGATGTGGTTCGTTTTACGCCGTCGCTGGTAATTCCGCAGGAAGATATTGAAGAAGGTCTGCAACGGTTTGAAAAAGCAGTAGCTCAGGTGGTTGCCAGTCATGGCTAAAGGGAAGCAGGGGCCACTGATTATCCGCCCGATCACCGAGGCGGATTATGATGCTTTATATCAGTGTGCTATTGAATCAGGTCATGGCTTTACGTCATTACCGGTTGATGAAGAATTGCTGCGCCGGCGTATTTCGCGTGCGCAGCGCGCCTTTGTCGCCAGTAGTATTAAACAACCTGGTGAAGAGGGTTATTTATTTGTCATGGAAGATACCAGTGATGGCTCTATTGCTGGTGTCAGTGGCATCGAAGCCGCCGTAGGCTTATCGGAAGCTTTTTATCATTATCATCTGGGTAAAGTAGTGCATCATTCACCGAAGCACGGTGTTTATAATGCGCTGGAAACACTAACGCTGTGTAATGACTACACCGGGGTATCTGAGCTTTGCACCTTGTTCTTGCGTGAAAAGTACCGCAAAGGGCGCAATGGAAGGGCTTTGTCAAAATTCCGCCTGTTATTTATGACTGAGTTTAAAAAGAGATTCTCGACCAATGTTTTCGCAGAAATGCGAGGTGTGTCTGATGAGAATGGACGTTCTCCGTTCTGGGACTGGCTGGAAAGACACTTCTTCACCATGGACTTTCCGCGTGCCGATTATTTAACCGGAATTGGCGATAAAACCTTTGTGGCAGAGCTTATGCCGCGTTTCCCAATTTACGTGAATATGCTGGATAAAGCGGCGCAGGAAGTTGTAGGTAAGGTACATCCTAACACTTTGCCCGCGTTAAAACTGCTGCAGTCTGAAGGACTGCGTTTTCGTAATTATGTGGATATTTTTGATGGCGGTCCCACAGTGGAAGGGGAATTAAGCCAGTTGCGTACGGTACGTAACAGTTGCCTGCGCACCGTTAAAACAGGCGTCCCGCAGGACCCTGAAAATTATTTATTATGTAACCAGCAACTGGAAAACTTTCGTGCCTGTCAGGGCAATGTGAGTGTTCAGGATGATGAAGTCATAGTCGACGTTGAAACCGCAGCAGCGCTGCAGGTTAGCAACGGCGACCAGATACGAATTGCACCTCTGTAAGGAGATTGAATATGTCAGCAACAGATTCTAATACTACACACTGGATTAACGGTAAGTGGCAGGTGGGTGAAGGCGAGTCCTTTTCTTCTATTGACCCGGCTCGTAATCAGCCTGTGTGGGAAGGTAAAGCAGCTACTGAAGGCCAGGTGGACCAGGCCATAATGGCTGCTCGTGCAGCTTTCCCTGCCTGGGCGCGCCGACCATTTGAAGAGCGATTGGCAATTGCTAAGCGGTTTTCTGAGTTGCTGGAAGAGAATAAAGAAGAGTTGGCACTGACTATCGCCCAGGATACCGGTAAGCCGGTCTGGGAAGCTCGTACAGAGGTCGGTGCAATGACAGGCAAGGTCGCTATTTCTGAGCGTGCTTATCACGAGCGCACGGGAACAGTAGAAAATCCGATGCCAGGCGCTAAAGCTTTTATTCGCCATCGTCCGCATGGTGTTGTTGCAGTTTTCGGCCCTTATAATTTCCCTGGTCACCTGCCAAATGGACATATAGTGCCGGCTTTACTGGCTGGTAATACCGTCGTTTTTAAACCGAGTGAAATGACGCCACTCGTGGCTCAAAAAACTATGCAGCTGTGGCAGCAGGCTGGTATTCCAGACGGTGTTCTGAATCTGGTGCAAGGGCTTGTTGCTACTGGCAAAGCCCTGTCTGCACATCCGCAAATGGATGGCCTGTTCTTCACTGGCTCTTCAACTACAGGAAAATTGCTGCACGAACAGTTTGGCGGGCGGCCTGATAAAATTCTGGCACTGGAAATGGGCGGTAATAACCCATTAATCGTTAAAGATGTGGCTGATGTTGATGCTGCAGTGCATGATATTGTGCAGTCGGCTTTTATTACCAGCGGCCAGCGTTGCACTTGTGCACGTCGGTTATTTATTGAGAATAGTGCTAATGGCGACGCAATTCTGCAGCGTTTAGTAGAAGTGACCAAGCAAATTGAAGTTGCTGACTACGAAGCGGAACCTGCAACCTTTATGGGCGCGATGATTTCAGCCAAAGCGGCGGCTGGTATGGTGGCTGCACAGCAACAAATAGTGGAACTTGGCGGTCAGGTGCTGGTCGGAATGAAACAGCATGAGGCTGATAAAGGCTTTGTGACGCCAGGCATTATTGATGTTACTGATGTCTCATTGCCCGACGAAGAACACTTTGGGCCTTTGCTTAAAGTCTACCGTTATAATGAGCTGGATGCGGCTATAGCAGAAGCTAACAATACCAGCTTTGGCTTGTCGGCAGGTTTATTGGCAGATGATAAAGCTGTGTACGATGACTTTTTATTACGTATCCGGGCAGGTATAGTGAACTGGAATAAGCCCATTACTGGTGCCAGCAGCGCAGCACCTTTTGGTGGGATTGGTGCCAGTGGCAACCATAGAGCAAGTGCTTACTATGCGGCTGACTACTGTGCTTATCCGGTTGCGTCTGTGGAAGCTGATAAAGTTGAGCTTCCGCAAAAGCTGGCTCCGGGACTTTCATTTTAAAAAGAGCTTAGATAGCCTTTTATTTATAAATGAGTGGACAGATGATTGTAGAAACGGATGGCTACATTGAACTGGTTCAGTATTTAACTGAACAGCTCGATGTATTTGAAGAAAAGGTGCCTGCTTCTGAGCAGGCTCCTTTTACAGTGCGTGAGCAGCTCGAGGAATCGCTGTCAGACAGTATTATGCGTGTTTGTCAGCAGCATGATATGGATAAAGATGTGCGTCTTGATATTGTGCGTGAAGCCGATGCGATCCTCTATGACTTAGAAGAAGTGCTGGCGTCCGTACTAAATACGCACCCCAGCCCTCGGCAGCAGGAGTTTATTAATGAGTTTACCGGGTTAGTGAAGAATCTGCTGGATGACCGGTTACAGCGTAAAGTAGCTAGCTAATAGCGCTGAGAAGCACTGTTGCGTTTCTCAATAAGTTCAGCAATTAATGGAGTCAGTATCAGCTCCATAGCCAGCGCCATTTTGCCGCCTGGCACTACCAGCGTATTGATACGGGACATAAAAGAACCGTTTATCATTTGCAGCAGATAGGGGAAGTCGACTTTTTTCATGCCTCGAAATCGAATCACCACGAAACTTTCATCCAGGGAAGGAATATCTTTTGCACTGAAAGGATTGGAAGTGTCTACTGTCGGTACACGCTGGAAATTAATATGAGTGCGTGAAAACTGCGGTACTATATGGTGTATATAGTCTTCCATGCTGCGCACAATGCTTTGCGTTACTGCCTCCCGGGAGTGACCTCTTTCAGAAGTGTCGCGCAGTAGTTTCTGAATCCATTCCAGGTTTACGATAGGCACCATGCCTATCAGTAAGTCGACATGGCGGGCGACGTCGAAATCACTTCCAGCTACACCACCATGCAAACCTTCGTAAAAAAGCGCATCAGTTTTTTCTTCCAGCGGTTCCCAGGGCGTAAAAGTACCTGGCATTTGATTGTAAGGAACCGCGTCATCAAAGCTGTGCAGATAACGGCGACTTGAGCCCTGACCTGTTTCACTATAGTCGGAAAATAACTTTTCCAGTTGTTCGAAGTCATTAGCTTCAGGGCCAAAATAACTGATATGTTTACCTTGTTCCTGGGCTCTGCGGATAGCCAGATCCATTTCCGGGCGGGAGAAGCGGTGAAAGCTGTCACCTTCTACGAAAGCAGCATTAACATCCAGATTGCGGAAAATGTGGCGCAACGCCTGCCCTGTGGTGCTGGTCCCTGCTCCTGATGAGCCTGTCACGGCTATTATAGGGTGCTGTACTGACATGAGGTCTTCCTTTAATAATGTGGCGGTGGCTCGTCAACGACCTGTTCATCACTATGATCCGGAGCCTGATCAATTCGTTGCGCCAGTAATTTAAGGTGCCTTTTAAATAATGCCAGCTCCTGATTCTGTTCCGCTATTAATTTATTCAACTGATCAATAGTATCTTCCTGAAAAGCGACCTGGCTTTCCAGTTTCTCAAGTCTTTGGCTAAGCGTTTGTTCGTTCATGGTTCAAATAAAGTCCCTAGCTGCCAGCGTTCACCGAAGCCAGCACTGTTTTCAGTAATGATGTGCCCTGATTGTCCAATAAAAGCGACCGCAATGACAGCCGCACGAGGCGGATAATCACCTTCCCGGCCTGAAACTTGAGTGGCGGCCAGACGCTTTCCATCTGTAGTTCGCCAGATTTCGACGTGGCGGGAGGGCGAGCCGGTAACTATATATTGTCCATCGCCAGAAAATGCAGCGCTTATAAATACTTTGTATCGATTATGGTGTTGCAGGCTGGTGACGAGTTGTCCTGACGTTAAGTCCCAGATATCTGCCTGTTGCCCGGTAGCGGTAAAGGCCTGACTGCCGTCGGGGTTTAATCGTACCTGAGTAATACGCGCCTCAGCCGGAAACTCATGTATAACCTGCCCGCTCTGGGTGTCCCAGAGTATGCTTTTGTGGTCATCGGCACCACTTAAAACATAGCGGCCATTTGGAGAGATATCTATACTATTAATACGTTCGCTATGACCAAAAAACTCTATACGACGTCCACTTATCGGCTCAAATACCACGATAACGCCGTCACCGCGGCCGAGAGCGATCACCCGCCCTTGATTGGAAACGGCAATATCCCGTATTCGAGACTCGTCATTACGCCAGTAGCCCATCACTTCGCCACTGGTTGTATTCCACAGCGCGAGGGTTTCGCCACTGGCCGCCACCGCCACTTGATTATCCGCGGAAATATCCACCGCCCTGATCTGTGCAATACCCTGATCGTCCTGCTGCCAGTTATGAATCAGCTGATTGTCCGCAGAATATAACAATAGCCCATGCTCGCTGCTGGCAAGCAATGAAAATTGACCATCGTGAGATATCGCTGCTGCCTGAATGCGGGATTCAGCCCGCTCATGACGACTGACATGTTCAGCCGACGGCGTACAGGCCTGTAAAAAACTGATAAGCCCAATACTAAGACATAAAGTGCGCCATAATTTTGCCATTGGTCATGCTTTCCTTTATGTGTACACTAAGCTAGTTTACTCATTTAACTGTTACACAGTCATACTAATTTTGGAATAAGCCTTATGAACATTATGTTTAAGTCGTTTGCCGTCTCTGCATTGGCACTCGCAATTGTTGGTTGTAGTGAACCTTATCAGGTGCAGGATATCGAACAGGCGTCAGACGATGACCGTCAGGCCTATGCCCTGGGTACTTCGGTTGGCCAGTATGTGAAAGAGAACCTGGACATGCAGGAAGAGTCTGAAATCATGCTGGACCGTGACATTGTAATTGCTGCTTTTATTGACGCGGTGAATGATAATTCACAAATGGATGAAGAAACGACAGGTGAATTACTGACCGAATTACGTACTCGGGTTATGGAAGTTCGTGAGGGCGCAGCTCGCAGTGAGGGTGAAGCTTACCTGGCTGAGAATGCTGAGCGAGAAGGTGTGCAGGTTACTGACTCAGGTCTGCAGTACGAAGTAATTCGTGAAGGCGACGGTGAAAGACCGGAAGCCAGTGATTTTGTTCAGGTGCATTACCGCGGTACTTTAGTATCGGGTGAAGTTTTCGACAGCTCTTATGACCGTGGTGAACCGGCGTCTTTCCCGCTGGATCGTGTTATTAGTGGATGGACGGAAGGTCTTCAACTGATGTCTGAAGGTGCTCATTATCGTTTTGTCATTCCTTCTGACCTGGCTTATGGTGATCGTGAAGTGGGCGGTGGCTCTATTCCTCCTCATTCTACTTTGATCTTCGAAGTTGAGTTGCTTGAGATTCTCGACGAAAGTCCGGAAGGCTTATAATCATCCAAAACAAGCATCAAAAACGGCGCCTGCAGGTAGGCGCCGTTTTAATTAGTTGTTAAAGTTCTTGCTACTAACCAAGCAGAGCTTGCTGTTCTTCCAGCATATTGAGTAGCTTATCTTCCAATTCCATTCGCATTTCCAAAGCTTCACCAAGCGTTGAAAGATCCTGATCAAACTTAGGTAAGGCATCGTCGTCATTGATTTCTGCGTAGTTATCGTTAAAGTTCAACGCTTGTTCTGTCGTTACACTAATAAGCGGGTAGACTTGTTGTGACAGTGCGTAAGCTTTTTCGTCGCTGATTTTGGCATTCTCAATCAGATGACTGTATATCTCAAAATGACCGGTTGAAACATAGTCAACCAGAATCTCACAGAAGTGTTTAATCTGGTCCGCGGTGGGTAAGCTTTCTGAATCACGGCCATAAGGTGGAAGCCCAGCCATCTGACAGTATAAAATAAGCAGCTCCTGGCGTTCTTCCAGCCAGTGATCAAGTGCCTGATGGTGTCCGCCCCAGCGTTTCTGAGCGTGTTCATTACGGCTTAACATATTAACTCCTTGGTCGGTTTTCGTTTCCATTTGATCGAAAAAGTTGACCAAATAAGCTTTTAATTTACTTTGTCCTAAAGGCCGGGGTCAACTGCTTTTACTATATTTACAAGGAAACGCTCATGATTTACCCGCGTCCGGAAACAAGCCTAAAAAATGAATCAATATGGTTACTTGTGCATAGTAAAAATGTTATGCAAGCCGACGAAGGCGAGATTTTACCATGCGCCAGTGGGGCGCAAATGGCAAGTTTTTGTGATGCCAGTGAATATATTGCGCAAATCGGCGAATATGAAGGAAAGAAGGTATATCTGCTGGTGATGCCGGATAGCCCGGAACTCCCTGGATATAGTTTTCAGCCATTGCGTACACTTCTGGCGAAGTTAGATAGCCAACTCTTTGCCCTTGCTGGCCGAGCCTGTCAGATTGCGCACTTTATTAAAACGCACAATTTTTGTAGCCATTGCGGTGAACCATTGCAGGAAGTGTTGGATGAACTGGCTGTGTATTGCACTGTCTGCGACTACCGCACTTATCCGCGTATTTCACCTTGCATCATAGTGGCGGTGCATCGGCCTGGGGAAATTTTGCTGGCACGGGGCAGTCGTCACCCAGAGGGACTTTATTCTGTCCTCGCTGGGTTTGTCGAAAGTGGCGAGTCACTGGAGCAGACGGTGCACCGTGAAGTATTTGAAGAAGCTGGCATTGATATTAAGAACGTGACTTATGTTACCAGTCAGCCCTGGCCTTTCCCGCATTCGTTAATGGCGGGTTTTATTGCCGAGCATGCAGCTGGCGAGATAAAACTCGATGGTATTGAACTATTGGAAGGAGGATGGTTTTCTTTGCGTAATTTACCGCAGACACCGCCTTCCGGAACTATTGCTGCCACCCTGATTGAAGAAGTGATAAAAGCACAGCGCATATAATTGGCTGGGTACTTACGGTTAGACGCGAGCCTTGATAGAATCGAGACTGAATTAATTAGAGGAATAGAATGCATGAGCAATGCCCTGAAAAACGATCGTTATCTGCGTGCCCTGGCCCACCAGCCGGTTGATCGCACGCCTATATGGATGATGCGACAGGCCGGTAGATATTTACCAGAATACCGTGAAATCCGCAAAGAAGCAGGCGACTTCATGACCCTGTGCCGCAATCCAGAGCTGGCTTGTGAAGTTACTTTGCAGCCCTTGCGTCGTTTTCCACTGGATGCTGCGATCTTATTTTCAGATATTCTGACGATTCCCGATGCGATGGGGCTGGGACTTTACTTTGAAGCCGGTGAAGGGCCTAGGTTTGAGTTTCCATTGCGTAGCTTTTCGGATATTCAGAAGCTACCAGTACCGGACCCTGAAGATGAGCTGCGTTATGTGATGGATGCAGTGCGCACTATTCGTCGGGAGTTAAAAGGTGAAGTGCCTTTGATCGGTTTTTCAGGCAGCCCCTGGACTTTAGCTACTTATATGGTGGAAGGTGGAAGCACCAAGAACTTTGCTTTAATCAAAGAAATGGCTTTTGCAGAACCGGAAGCGCTGCATTTATTACTGCATAAACTTGCACAATCGGTGACTTCTTATTTAAATGCGCAGATAGCTGCAGGTGCTCAGTCAGTGATGATTTTCGACACCTGGGGTGGAGTCTTGTCACCACGTGATTATCGTGAGTTTTCATTAAGTTACATGCGTCAGATAGTTGAAGGCCTGACTCGCGAAGCCGATGGCCGTCATGTGCCTGTAACCTTGTTCACTAAGAATGGCGGACAATGGCTGGAAGCCATGGCAGCAACAGGATGTGACGCTTTAGGGATTGACTGGACGACGGATTTGGGCGATGCCCGAACTCGGGTAGGGCAAAAAGTAGCTTTGCAGGGCAACATGGATCCCTCTGTTTTATATGCTTCTCCAGAGCGTATTCGTCAGGAAGTGCAAATTATTCTGGATAGTTATGGAAGTGGCAGCGGGCATGTATTTAATCTGGGTCATGGTATACATCCGGGCGTCAATCCAGAACACGCCGGGGCCTTTATTAAAGCGGTTCAGGAACTTAGCGCCGGCTATCATAATAATTGATTTTTGCGACCAGTTTCCCTTAAAAAGCGTTGAGAAGTGCAGCGTGACTTTCGCGTTGCGCTACAATGGGGCGGCATATATCAGGACTGAATGTAACTTGAGCTAGAGGGCAGTATGGCAAAGCGTCACTTTTTTACGCCACTAAGCGTGGTTGTCATAGTAATGGCAGTATTTGTTGGGTATTTATTCTTTTTTCAGGGAGAAGAGGATGAGCCATCTCAACGCGACATGACTGCCCCTGTGGTAGTGCACGAAGTGGGGATGGTTGAATTTCGTGACATTATAGAAGGTCTAGGTACTGCTCAGGCAAAAGAGTCCGTAGATATTATGGCCCGGGTGTCGCAGAACGTTCGTGAAATCCACTTCAATGATGGTGATGACGTTGCCGAAGGCGACTTGCTGGTTGTCCTGAATGATCGCGAAGAACGGGCCAGAGTGCAGGAGCTTGAATTCCGTCTGGCTGAAAACACACGTCAATTGAACCGTTTACGCGAACTGGCTCAGGAGAACGCGGCGTCACGAAGCATGATTGACGAACAGGAAGTACGTGTTGAACAGACCTCTGCTGAACTTGAAGTGGCCCGTACCCGCTTAGAGGAAATGACCATACATGCGCCTTTTGAAGGTCGTTTAGGCATCCGTCAGGTAAGTCGCGGTTCTTTAGTACGTCCCGGTGATGTGATTACAACTTTAGACAATATCTCCCCTATTTATGTCGACTTCAGTGTTCCTGAAGTGTATTTACCGAGTCTGGCACAGGGCCAGCGGATTGCGGGTCTCTCTACAGCCTATCCGGATCGCGAATTCAATGGTCAGATTGTTAGCCTGGCGTCACGAGTCGATCCTATTACCCGTTCTATTCAGGTTCGCGCGGAAATCCCGAATGAAGGCCGCGAATTACGCCCAGGCATGTTGATGCGGGTAAAATTGGAGCGTCAGGTGGACACCACGCTTATGGTGCCGGAAGCTTCGGTTATTCCTATTCGTAATGAGTTTCATGTATTTCGCCTGAATGAAGAGAGCCGGGTGGATCGTATAGAAGTAGAAATTGGCCGTCGCCAACCAGGCTGGGTAGAAATTCTAAGCGGGTTGAGTGAAGGAGATATTATCGTGCGGGAAGGCGTGGTTCGTCTGCGTGATGGTTTACCTGTGTCACCACGGGAGCAGTAATCCATGTTTTTGTCCGATATCTCCGTAAAACGACCGGTTTTTGCGACCGTACTTAATGTTCTTCTTATTCTGTTCGGTATCGTTGCATTTTTGTCCTTGCCAATGCGCGAGTACCCTAATATAGAACCCCCTGTGGTTTCTATTAATACCTATTATCCAGGGGCTAGCGCTGAAATTATGGAGCGCGAAGTCACTCAGCGTATTGAGCGTGGCATTAGTGGTATTGATGGTATTAAAACCATAGATTCACGCAGCCGCAACGGCAGTTCACGAGTTACTATAGAGTTCGATACCGGACGGGATATCGATTCTGCTGCTAATGATATCCGGGAACGGGTACAGCGAATAACCCGGCGTTTACCGGATCAGGTAGACCCGCCCGAAATCACCAAAGCAGGTGCCGACGAAGATACGGTCGTCTGGTACAACTTGCGCAGTGAAAACATGACTAGTGAGCAGCTGACCGATTATGCCCGGCGTTTTATGCTGGAACGGTTAGCCATTGTTGATGGTGCTGCCCGGGTGAGATTCGGTGGTGAGCGTCGTTATGCGATGAAGCTCTGGCTGGACCGCGACGCTATGGCAGCGCGTAACGTAACAGTCACGGATATCGAAAACCGTCTGCGTGCGGAGAATGTTGAGCTGCCTGCCGGCACTCTGGAGTCTCATGACCGCGAATTTGATGTGCGGGTGTCTCGTTCCTATCTAAGCCCTCAGGACTTTCAGGGGTTAACCATACGTAGTGGCGATGATGGTTATCTGGTACGACTTGGTGAGGTGGCCCGGGTTTCGTTAGAAGCTGAGAATGACCAGTCAGATTACCGCTCTAATGGTGTCAACATGATTGGTATTGGCATACAGCGCCAGGCTGAGGCCAATACGCTGGAAGTGGTAGAGAATGCGGATCGTGAAGTTGAGCGTATCAGACAAACTTTACCGGCCAGTATGACACTGGTAAAAAGCTATGATACGTCGACATTTATCAGAGACTCTGTAAATGAAGTTTATAATACTCTGTTCATTGCGATGTCGATGGTTGTGATTATTATTTACCTTTTCCTCGGTAACCTGCGGGTTACCCTGATCCCTGCTATTACAGTACCAGTAGCGCTGCTGTCTTCTTATATTGTACTCAGCGCTATGGGCTATTCGATTAATTTGTTAACCCTGTTAGCGCTGGTGCTTGCCATTGGTCTGGTGGTGGATGACTCTATTGTTGTCATGGAAAATATCTATCGCCGTGTAGAAATGGGCGATCCGCCATTGCTGGCGGCTTACCGGGGAGCCAGGGAAGTTGGCTTTGCGGTTGTAGCCACTACCATGGTTCTGATTTCAGTCTTTATGCCGCTGATGTTCCTGGAGGGCAATCTGGGACTGCTGTTCTCGGAATTTGCCATAGCGCTCTCTGCTGCAGTGGCCTTTTCAAGTATCACGGCGCTTTCACTATCGCCAATGCTATCTTCTAAAATCCTGAAAAAAGGCGGCGCCAGCGGTGGTTGGTTGCGGCGCAAGCTGGATGCCGGTTTTGCTAAACTGGAGAGGGGTTATGAAGGCGGCTTACGGCGTACTGTTTCTTTCCCTAGCCTTGCGTTCGTAGTGGTTTTACTCGCTGGCGCTGGCAGTTATCTGATTTTTAATGAGTTGGGTCAGGAGTATGTTCCTGCGGAAGACCGTGGCAACTTCTTTGTTATTGTGCGCGGTGCTGAAGGTGCCACCTATGAATCCAATAGCCGTAACATGCGCAAAGTGGAAGAAGTTTTGCTGCCTTACGTCGATGAAGGAAAAATTAATCGACTTATCGTGCGCAGTCCGGGCTGGGGAACCAGTGCGGGTGTTGCTATTGTCGGGACCGTACCGCATCACGAAAGGGACTGGAGTTCGTTTGATTTAATGGACGAAATGACTGAAAAACTGGATCAAATTCCGGATGTGATTGCTTATGCCAACATGCGCAGCTCATTAGGCGGCGGTGGCGGTGGTGGCCGCCCGGTTCGTTTTGTCTTGCAAGGGCACGATTTTGACCAATTGGCGGAATGGCGTGACATCGTTGTTGCTCGTGCAGAGGAAAATGAAGGTTTCCGGCAGGTAGATAGTAATTACCGCGAAACAGTCCCTCAGCTATCAATCAATATTGATCATGATCGCGCTGCTGATCTGGGTGTTTCTATTGGTGACATTGGACGTACCCTGGAAAGCATTATGGGGCAACGGCGGGTGACCACTTACTCAGACAGAGGCGAAGAGTACGATGTTATTATCGAAGGTGAACGCGAGGATTACCAAACGCCCTCCGATATAAATAACATTTACGTTCGCTCGCAAAGCTCTGGTGAGCTGGTGCCTATGTCAAACCTGGTCACTGTCAGAGAAGGGGCTACGGCACCTCAACTAAATCGTTATAATCGACTACGTGCTATTACCATAGATGCTAACCTGGCCGATGGTTACCCCTTGGGCGAAGCGCTGGCATTTCTGGAGAATGTGGTACATACCGAATTGCCGGAAGAAGCCGCTTACGACTATCGGGGGGAGTCACAGCTATATAAGGAAGGCGGTAACGCTATTTACTTTATATTTATGCTGGCGCTGGCCATTACATTCCTGGTATTAGCGGCGCAGTTTGAAAGCTTTATTCATCCCTTTGTTATCATTCTGACGGTACCTCTGGCTATATTCGGTGCACTGTTCGGGCTTTGGGTTGGTGGTATGACCATCAATATCTATAGTCAGATTGGTATCATTATGCTGATAGGTTTAGCGGCTAAAAATGGTATTCTGATAGTTGAGTTTGCAAACCAGCTAAGAGATGCGGGCATGAAATTTGAAGAAGCCGTGGTGAAAGCATCCCGGTTACGCTTGCGCCCTATTATCATGACGGCGTTTACAACCCTGATGAGTTCACTGCCACTGGTACTGGCTGTAGGGCCTGGCTCTGAGAGCCGTTCGGTAATAGGTGCCGTTATATTCTCAGGTGTAGCTTTCTCGGCCTTTATGACGCTCTTTATTGTGCCCGCACTTTATATGGCGATGGCGAAAAATACGGGGTCACCTAAACTTCTTTCGAAACGTCTGGCGAAAATGGAAGAAGACTATCCGGATTTACGTGCGGAAGATATGGCATTGCAGGAAGCTAAAGGCGCAGACTAAATTAAACCGTCTTTAATGATGCCAGAGCATTTCGTTCTGGCTCACTGGCAAGCCTGAAAGCACATTACGAGCATACTGGGGGTGATTGGTGAAAATACCATCCACCCCCATTTTTTTGAGCCATTCAATGTCCTGAGCCTGATCTACGGTATACACATAAATGGGCATGCCGCGCTGGTGCGCATCGTCGACCAGTTGTTGATTGACGAAGTCCACGCAGGCATGCACAGAGTATGCGTTTAGCGCAGTAGCAAAGGCTGCATAATCGAGCATGCAATTGGCGCTTAAGGCTCCCAGCTGCAACCAGGGGCACTGGCTTTTCATGTGCTTCAGCCAATGATGATTGAATGAAGATACAATTAGCTGAGGCTGTTGGAAGTGGTATCTGTTGAGCGCCAGATCGAGCATGTGACAAAGCTTGTCTGGGTCGACTTCACCTTTTATTTCTATATTCAGCATGCACTGACCATTAATAAAAGTCAGCACTTCCTCTAAGGTGGGCACCGGTTGTTGGCCGAAGACCTTGAGGGTCCGTATCTGACCTGCGGTTAAGTCTTGCAGACGTCCGGGGTGTGCAGTCAGTCGCTCCAGATAACGGTCATGGAAAACAAATATTTCACCATCTACCTGGTAAATATCAATTTCAATGCCATCGGCCTGAGCATCTATTGCCCGGCCGATAGCTGTCAGGGTATTTTCCGGAGCTTCAGCACTTGCTCCTCGATGGGCGATGATCAGCATATCAGTCGATTAACTGACCTAAAACGGTACGCATCATGGTGCGGTCTCCGGATTTTAAAGCTTCATCAAAGAACATCATGTCTTTAGGGAACGCCATAACGACGGTAGAACCTAGTTTAAAGCGACCCATTTCGTCGCCTTTATCGATATTGACGGCATTTAAGCCTTCCGCGGGGTAACTCCAGCTGTGTATTCTGGGTCCTGTAGGAGGTGTCACTGTGCCCGCCCAGACGGTTTCAATACTAGCTACTATAGTAGCGCCAACCAGAACCATGGCAAAAGGTCCCTGCGGACTGTCAAATAAACAGACCACCCGCTCATTACGGGCAAACAGATTAGGTATATTTTCAGTGGTTAGCGGGTTGACGGAAAAAAGGTCGCCCGGCACGTAGGTCATTTTACGCAGGGTCCCGTCCAGCGGCATGTGAATGCGGTGGTAATCCTTGGGAGCCAGGTAAATGGTAGCGAACTGACCGTCATTGAAAAGTTCAGCGTCTTCCTCGAAACCACCTAACAGAGCTTTCAGACTGTAGTCATGACGTTTAGCCTGGATCAGCGTATCGCCCTGGATGGCGCCCAGTTGACTGACAGTGCCGTCGACGGGATGCGCCAGCTCATCCTTATCTGCCTGCAGGGGGCGCATCTCTGCTTTTAAGGGGCGAGTAAAGAATTCATTGAAAGTTGCATAATCGCGAGGGTCTTCATGCAGCGCTTCGCTCATATCCACTTTATAACGATTGATAAACCAACGCATAAAGGCCTGAGTTGCCCAGCCAGCCTCTGCGGATGCAAACTTACCCATGGCCCGTGAAACAAAGTGTTTGGGTAACAGGTACTGAGATTTAATTTTAAACTGATCGAGTTTGGTCATGGATAAGCTCTCATGCTTTTTCTAGTGAATCTATAATGCGATGGTAGTTTTGCAGCCTTTCGCGATCTAGCTTGCCCTGCTCAACGGCTTCCTGCAATGCGCAGCCGGGGTCATTACGATGACTGCAGTCGCGAAATTTACACAGGCCAATATAGGGGCGGAATTCGCGAAATCCCCAGGTGACGCGTTCGGCTTCTATGTGCCACAAACCAAATTCGCGGATACCGGGAGAGTCAATTAAAGCGGCATTGTTAGGTAAGCGGTGCAAACGGGCCACAGTGGTCGTGTGCTGGCCCAGCCCTGAGTTGCTTGAAACATCACCGGTGACTATATCGGCGTCTGGCAGAATAGCATTCACTAAAGATGACTTACCTACCCCGGACTGACCGACAAAAATAGAGGTATTATTCGCCATGAGCGCAGTTAGCTGGTCCAGACCAGCCTCTTCGGTGGCGCTGACTCTGGCAACCTGATAACCAATATCCTGGTATAACTGCAAGCGTTCATTAATGTAGTCAGTAGCAGCGCCTTCCGGCGCAATTAAGTCTGTTTTATTGAGCACAATAACGGGCGTAATCGCAATGTCTTCGCAGGCTACAATATAGCGATCCAGTATTTGCGCAGAAAAAGCGGGCAGAGGAGAGGTCACCACAAATATCTGGTCAATGTTAGCTGCCACAGGTTTAATGCCATCGTATATATCGGGTCGGGTTAATACGCTACGTCGGTCTTCTACTGCTTCAATAACGCCTTGCAGACCCTGCTCAGTTTCCGGCGCACGACGCCAGGCCACGATATCACCCGTGATCAGGCTGCCTGCAGTGCGACGAATATTGCAGCGCAAGACTTCGCCATCAGCGCTTTCAACATCCGCGTGCTGGCCGAAGCGACTGATAATAATGCCAGGCTCCATATTACCCAGCTGTTCGGCCGACCATGTCAGCTCCTGCTTCACTTCGCGCTTGGCAAGGCGTTTGTGCATATTGCTGCGCACACGTCGTTGTTGGCCTTTGTTGAGTTTATTGTGGCGACCCACCGTATACCTTTAATTGGTTAACAAGTTTCTTGCTTGCTATCATACAACAATTGTCAAAATCTCGCTTGTGCTTTCAAAGCCGGCAAAGGAGCTATACATGAGTGAAAACTCACAACGTTTGATTTGGATAGATTTGGAAATGACAGGCTTGCTGCCGGACAGTGATGTGATCATAGAAATAGCCACCATCGTCACTGACAAGGATTTAAATGTAATTGCGGAAGGACCTGTTCTTGCCATAAAGCAAAGCGATAAGACACTGGCTGATATGGATGACTGGAATACCCGTACTCACACCCAGTCAGGCCTGGTGAAGCGCATTAAGGAAGAAGGTGTATCAGCCGCAGAGGCGGAAGCGGCAACGATAGAGTTTTTGCGCGAGCATGTAGCTGAAAACACTTCACCTATGTGTGGCAACAGCATTTGTCAGGACCGTCGGTTTCTGGCGCGTTACATGCCAGCACTGGAAGCTTATTTTCATTACCGTAATCTGGATGTCAGTACTTTAAAAGAACTGGCGAAGCGTTGGAAGCCTGAAGCTATTAAAGGCTTTAAAAAGCAAAATGCGCACACCGCACTGGCGGATATTAAAGAATCCATCGATGAACTGGCGCATTATCGAACAACTTTGCTGAATTTATAAAAAAACAACTAAAAGGGGCTTGCAAACCGCCTCAGGTTGAGTAAAATGCGCCTCGCAGTTGAGACAAAGCCTCAACGCACTTTTGCGAGTATAGCTCAGTTGGTAGAGCGCGACCTTGCCAAGGTCGAGGTCACGAGTTCGAGCCTCGTTACTCGCTCCAAATTTAAAAGCCTGAACATCGAAAGATGCTCAGGCTTTTTTTATGCCTTAATATTGTCATCTTGCAAGTTTAGACTCCCTTTTTATTCTTTATCTGGGACTTGCATGCAATGACTCATTTTTCTCGTCGTGATTTTTTAAAGGTATCAACGTCCGCTATGTGCGCGGTGGCGGTATCCGCTTCTTTGACCACTCGAAGCATGGCTGCGGATATGCCTGTTACCGATGTCAGTTTTGAACATGGGGTGGCCAGTGGTGACCCCCAGACAGACGCGGTCATACTCTGGACCCGGGCTGAGCCCGAGAATGATGTCGCTGCCGTAACTATAGAATGGCAGCTGGCCAGCGATTCCGAATTCAAGAACATAGTGCGCTACGGCAACATTACCACTTTCAAGCATCGTGATTACACGGTGAAAATAGATGTTCAGCGGTTGCAGCCAGGTCAGCGCTATTACTATAGATTCAAAGGCAAGAATCAGTACTCTCCAGCTGGTGTGGCCAGCACGCTTCCCCAAGGCAGTTTAACAAGCCTGAAAATGGCTGTATTTTCCTGTTCTAATTACCCTGCGGGTTATTTCAATGCCTACTCAGAAGCCGCTAAAGATCCTGATTTGGATATAGTGGTGCACTTAGGGGACTATATTTATGAATATGGTGCCGGCGGCTATGCTACTGAAAAGTCCAAGGAAATCGGGCGTGCTTTTGCGGCGGATAATCAGGGTGAATTGCTGACCTTAAACGACTACCGAAAACGTTATGCTTTATATCGCAGTGATAAAGGGCTGCAGGCAATGCATGCAGCAGCACCTTGCATTGCGGTATGGGACGACCATGAAATTGCCAATGACACCTGGAAAAGCGGTGCTGAAAATCATGACCCGTCAAAAGGTGACTTTTACCAGCGCCGGGCAGCTGCGGTTCAGGCTTATTATGAGTGGATGCCAATAAGACCTCCTCAGGGTGAGCAGTCGGCCCACATCTACCGTAGTTTTGATTTCGGAGACCTGTTCAGTCTGCATATGCTGGACGCCCGGATTATAAAGCGTGCCCGACAGCTTGAATATGCAGATTACCTGGACGCAGAAACCCAACAACTGGATATGCCCCGTTTTATGCAGGACTGGCACAGTGACCGGGATATGCTGGGCCGTGATCAACTGCACTGGTTAGGTGAAAAGCTGCGAAACTCGAACAGCCGCTGGCAAATTTTAGGGCAGCAGGTATTGATGAGCCGAATGCATTTGCCGGCGGAGTTGCTGGGTAATAGTGACCTCACTAAAGCTCCGAAACTACTTGAAAACCTGCTGCCATTAAAACGACGACAGCTTGCCGGAGAGGCGCTGGAACCTGCGGAAAGAGCTCGGCTAGAGCAGCAGATGCCCTATAATCTGGACGCCTGGGACGGTTACCCCACAGCTCGGGAGTCTTTGTATCAGGCGGCTGACGAGGCCGGCAAATCTTTGGTTGTGTTGTCGGGCGATACTCATAATGCCTGGCACAACAATCTACTCAATGCTCAGGGGAAACAGGTGGGAGTTGAATTTGCGACATCAAGTGTCAGTTCACCAGGTATTGAGCATTATCTGCAACTGGATGACGAACGAGCACCAAGTGTAGCAGAGGCTTTTACACTGTTAATCGATGACCTGCAGTATTGTAATCTGCATCAGCGTGGCTTTATGAATCTGACCATAACTCATCAAGACATGGAAGTGGAATGGGTCTTTATCGATAACATTCTGAGCGAGGACTATGAAGTTGTTGGGCGGCACAAAGTGACGCATAGAGCTTAATACAGGGCTTTAAAAAGAAAAACGGCACCGTGAAGGCGCCGTTTTTCTGTGCTTTATGTTGTTTTACATGCCAAAGCGCTTGCTGAACTCGGCCCCTATCATGCGCGGTGGCCCGGCAATGAATGAAGGATTACCGAAGCTGGCACCTGTATTGCCCGCATCTACCAGATAAGATTTATCAAACAGGTTGTTGGCAAAGAGTTTTAACGTCCAGTCGTGGCGCGTGTTTTCGATGCCAATACGAGCACTGGTCAATTGCACCGGACCCTGGCGTATATCGAGACCCACTACAGGCTCATTTTCCGGCTCAAAGAACACATCTGAACGGAAGCTATACACCACAGAGCTGGTCAGGTTGTAGGTACCATTCAGTGGTCGGTTATAAAAAGCTCCGGCACTGAAAGTCCATTCAGGCTGCAGCCGGAAGCGATTCCCGGCCAGGTCGCCATTGCTGCTGTTGTCGTCAATGCCAGCGTCTATATAGGCCATATTTGTAAACAGCTGTAAGTTATTACTTACCCGGGCTCTGATATCCGCTTCTACACCTACATTAGAGGCCGAGCCTGCATTGTCGGTATAAAAATTTCCAGCTTCGTCCTGCAAAGTAACCTGAAAATCCGAATAATCCTGATAAAAAATAGAAGCTGTGTAATTGATTTTGTTATTCCATAAAGTGCCTTTAAGACCGGTTTCATAATTCCAGATGATTTCTGCAGGCACCTCGCTGACATTTGTTATCAGGTTGCCTCCGGCGTCCAGCCCCGGTGAGACATCCATGACTTCAGAGCGTCTTCCTTTACCTATGGTGGCATACCAATTGGTATGGTCGGTTAGCTGATAGAGCGCATTAAAGCGAGGCAGCCAGGCATCAAAGCTGTTATTGGCGGTGAGTTGTTGCCCTTCGGTGCTGATAAGCGGTAGCAGAGGCACACCTGCTAACACTGAATTACCAATCTGGGAACTGAAACCACTGGTACGGTCTTCTGTCACATAGCGAATACCAGAAGTCAGTTCCAGGCGATCAGTGACCTGGTAGGCGACATCAACAAAGGCAGAGTAAGCTTCGTTTTCACCAAAATTAGTGAATTCAGCCTGGTACGGCAGCATGTCAAAGGCACCGCCGGTTAATGTTGGTGTTAACAGGTTGACTGAACCATCTGCATTAATGCAGGGGAGCCCTGAGCCAAGTTGGCCTACGCAATTTAGAAAAATAGACTCTTCAGTACTGAAAGGAACTCGCTGAAAACCGTCTTCGGTGAAGTAACTTACGCCAAACAGGGTAGCAGTGCGGTCACCGATATGGCTAAAGCGGAGCTCCTGGCTGAATTGATCGCCCTGCGCATCTTCTCCAAACTCAAGGAACCAGGCCTGTGTGCCATCGGCATCAAAGACTTCCAGCGAGTCAAAACTGCGGTGCGCTGTAATGGAGGTGAATGTCAGGTTATCGGATAATTCCCAGTTCACGGTCAGATTGATATCTTCAACCGTGCGGTCGAGGCCTAACTTGTCGCGACCAAGCACTTCTGCGGAAAAAGGACTGCCGGTCATTTCAACGAAGCTATAAGGACTGGTATCGCCGCCTGTAGGTGCGAATAATCCGTTCTTAAAAGAGGTCCCTGTGTCTTCATTTTTCTCGTATGTATAGACCAGGTCCAGGGTTAAATCAGGCGTTGGTGTGAGGCGTAATGAAGGACGAATACCGGTTCGCTGAATACCGTTCATATCGTGCTGTCTTGTACCTTGCGGGTTTTGCGCAGCATCTGTTCCGGCAATATTGCGAATATAACCGTCACGTTCACGGTGGCTGAAGGCGAGCCGCCCCTGAGCCAGTGAATTACCACCGGTAATAAAACCTTCCGTATTACGGGCACTGTAATCACCGCCGCCCAGTCGTATTTCTGCAGAAAAATCTTCTTCAGGTTTGCGGGTCGACACCGCCAGGGCGCCAACCGCCGCTGCGGTGCCAAAGAGTGTCGATTGCGGACCACGCACCACTTCCACCCGTTCTATATCAAAAAGCTCAAAATAAGAGCCCCGAGACCGGGAAATGTCAGCGCCGTTATAATAAACCGAAACTCTGGGGGCTGCCTGAGCGGAGCCACTGTCAGAGGTAATGCCGCGAATGACAAAACCCGGATTGTTGGGGCTTTGCTCCTGAATCACCAGGCCCGGCGTGATATCCGAGACCACATCCAGCTCCATAATGCCCAGTTCCTGCAAAAAGTCGCCGGTATAGGCGCTAATTGTAGCTGGCACATCCTGAATCGATTGTGTTCGCTTTTGCGTGGTTACCGTTATACGTTCTATCTCAGTATCTTCTTCCAATGCCCAGACGCTGGTGGAGGTTAAAGCCGCGGCAATCAGACAGGAGAGTCTTTTCATTTTTATTTTCATATGGGTTCCGAGTTGATCCTGATAGTGGAAAGCCCTACGAGAATAGAAATGCTTCGCGGCAATTCGGTGAACTTTTATTGACGGTTTTATTAAACTTCAGATTTACTCAGCTAGTCGCAAAAAAGTCATATAGCTGAGGTAAAGTAAGTGGTTATTTAAAAAGGGAGAAAAGAAATGATAGTCGCGCTTTATATAGGCCTTATGCTAAGCACCGCGAGCGAGGCTACAGTAGCCAGAGATGTGGCGATCCAGTTTGGCGACCGACCATTTTATTTACTCGACCAATTGCCGCCAGGCGCACTGCAACAGCGTTTAGAAAATTGCGATTTGAGCGAGCTTGAGGCGCAGAATTTTTCCATTGCCCACCGCGGTGCACCTTTATTTTATCCCGAACATTCAAAAGCATCTTATTTGGCCGCCGTGCGTTCAGGTGCCGGCATTATCGAGTGCGATGTCACTTTTACTAAAGATCACGAACTGGTCTGTCGGCATGCGCAGTGTGATTTGCATCAGACTACGGATATTCTGTTACGCCCAGAAATAGCCCCAGCCTGCTCTCAACCATTTACTCCGGCAAGCGAAGGTAAGCCAGCAACCGCAAGCTGTTGTGCCAGTGACATCAGTTTGCAGCAGTATCAGCAGCTGTGTGCGCGTATGGATGGTGTTGACCCGCAAGCTACTAACGTAGAAGACTATATACAAGGCACGCCGGAATGGAGAACTGAGCTGTATGGCCACTGTGAGCAGGTCATGACGCATGCCGATAGCATTGCTTTGATTGATAGCTATGGTTTGAAAATGACTCCGGAGCTCAAGGAGCCTGAACTTACTATGCCGTTCTCTGGTTTTAGTCGGGAAGACTTCGCGGATAAGATAATCGAGGAGTACACTGCGGCAGGCGTGAGCCCGGAGCGAGTGTATCTGCAGTCTTTTCATTTGGAGGACATCTTGTGCTGGATAGAAACTGCACCTGACTTTGCCCGTCAGGCTGTATGGCTGGATGGTCGTTATACGCTGCAGGATTTTGATCCTGGACAAGCAGACAGCTGGCGGCCATCGATGAGTGAATTAAAAGAGCAGGGCGTGAATATTATCGGACCACCTTTGTGGATGTTGGTGACAGAGAGGGATGGTCAGGTGGTACCTTCTGAATATGCCCGCAAAGCAAAGGCAGCAGGGCTTGAAATCATTACCTGGACACTTGAGCGTTCCGGGCCCCTGGATCAGGGGGGAGGCTGGTATTATCTGAGTATTCAGCAACTTACTAATAGCGATGCTATGGTGTTGCAGCTACTGGATGTATTAGCCAATGATGTAGGTGTACTGGGCGTATTTTCCGACTGGCCCGCAACCACTTCGTTTTTTAGCCACTGCAATGAATAAAAAGATGGGGTCAGCGCTAAAACTCACCATTTTTTAACCACCGGTTTTCTTTTTAAAAATAACTTAATAACAATGAGTTATCTCTTTTTCGTGGTGGTGAATTTTAGCTCTGACCCCGGTTATTTTAAAGTTTGTTGATGGCTTCTTCGATGGGGCTGTCTCCGTTGATCAGATCAAAGGCCTTGCCTGCGGTATTGGGTTTGTCGATAAGTTGATGCACAACGCTGGCGACATCGGCTCGCGTAATGCTGCCGGGTTCTAAATCGCCGGCGATGCTAACTTTGCCGGTAGCTTCTTCGTCCACTAAAGCGCCGGGGCGCACTATGGTATAAGCCAGGCCGGAACGGATAAGTTCGCGGTCCGCGTAATGTTTGGCGACAAAGTAAGGCACTAAATCAGGATGCCAGTTTTCACGGTTGTGTGCCTGCATGGCACTGACCATCACAAAACGTTTGATGCCCGCCTGTTGTGCAGCTTCTATCGACTTCACGGCGCCATCCAGGTCGATACGCAAAGTCATATCGTCTTCAGTGCTGGCGCCTGAACCTGCTGCAAATACCACCGCGTCACTGCCGCTTAAGGCTGCTGCAATATCTGCTACAGAAGCGGTGAGGTCCAGGAGGCAGGCGTTAATGCCCTGCTCACCTAATTTGTCCAGTTGCTCCTGTTTGCGTACCAGGGCAACAACATCGTGCTGAGGGTCCTGGTGCAGCTTAGCGACCAGTTGTTTACCGATTTTGCCATTGGCTCCAATTACACTTACTTGCATCATAACTCCTTACGTCAAATATATGATGATAAGCATAGCTGTTTAAAGAGAAAGTATGGATGCAGTTTATGAATCGTACCAATCGACTATTTAAAGACATTAGGTAGCTCAATCAAGTATTCTTAACGCATAGTGAAATGAAACCAGGTAGTAATGACTGAAAACCTTACAGTAGACTTTGTCAGCAGTATAAGTGAAGTTTCCGCCGAGGAGTGGGATGCGCTTTTCCCGATCCCGTATCCTTTTATTCGTCATGCATTCTTTGACGCATTGGAGCGAGGTGGCAGTATAGGTGCGCTCAGTGGCTGGGTGCCGCGTTACGGGTTGGTGTATCAGAGAACACAACTGATAGCTGCGATCCCCTGGTTTCTTAAGTCTCACTCTTATGGCGAATACTTCTTTGACTGGGCCTTTGCAGAGGCCTATGAGCGCTATAATCTGGATTATTACCCCAAGCTGGTTTGTGCTATTCCGTTTACCCCCAGTTCAGGGGCACGCCTGGGGCTGGCGGCGGGCTGGAAGGCAGAGCAGGTGTTACCAACGATTGAAAAGAAGCTGGATGAACTGGCGATTGCCTATGGGGTTTCTAACTGCCAGTGCCTGTACCTGGAAGATGATCTGAAAGGGGAGTTTATACAGCGCGGTTGGTGGCAGCGGGATGATGTTCAGTTTCAATGGCTTAATCACGATTATTCCAGCTTTGATGATTTTTTGGCTCAGCTGACCTCACGTAAACGTAAGCAGATCCGTAAAGAGCGCCACGCAGTTATAGCACAAGGCGTTGAGGTTAGAGTATTACTGGGAGGTGAACTGGACCGGCAGTTCTGGCTCGAGTTCGCACAACTTTATCAGCTTACTTATTTGAAGCGGTCAGGGCACCATGGTTACCTGACCCCCGATAGCTTCATGCGCCTGGGCGAGGCTTTGGCAGATAGCATTATGGTTACCGCAGCTTTTTGTGAGCAGAAAATGGTGGCTGCTGCGTTGTACTTTTACTCCGACAATACTTTGTATGGGCGCTACTGGGGATGCCAGCAGGAATTTGATTTTCTACATTTTGAGACCTGCTATTATGCGGGTATTGAGTTCTGTATTGAACGAGGGCTTTCTTTTTTTGATGCGGGGGCTCAGGGAGAGCATAAATTAAAACGGGGCTTTGAACCGATTGTGCGACATGGCGTTTATCGCTTTACAGAATCGCCTTTGACTCCGGCGATTGAAGGTTTCTGCACACGTGAACGGCAAATGCTAGCTCAGTACCGGGCTCAGGCTGAGCAGCAATTACCTTTTCGTAAAAGTTAATCACGCAGGAAGTGCAATAAACGATTATTAGCGGGCATACTGTGGTCTTTATGCAGATGAAAGCCCTGAGCTTTGGCCAGTGGCTGGATGTCTTCAATATCACGAATGCCCATTTGCGGATCGCGGGCACGCAACGACCGGTCAAAAGCCTGATTACTGTCGCTGGTAAAGGCGCCGTTGTAATTAAAAGGTCCGTAAATACACAAAGCTGCTTTAGTATTACCTGAATTCAGGTTGCAAAAATCAGGTAGTCGTTGAAAGAACTGTTGCACTGTTGGCCAGCTCATAATGTGTAGGGTGTTGGCACTAAATATCGCATCGACTGGCGGTTGGTTATAACTGTTGTTTGTAATATCCAGTTCAATAGGAGGTGGTAAATTAGGCAAGGCTGCCTGCTCAATCCGTTGCTGCAAACCTTCCAGATACCTTGCCTGATCGCTGCATTGCCAGGTCAGGTGAGGCATATGCTGAGCAAAATAAACAGCATGCTGGCCGGTACCGCTGCCGACTTCTAATACTCGGGAAGAGTCAGAAAAAGCGGGTTGCAAAACATCCAGAATAGGCGACTTATTATTTTCGCAGGCTTGTGAAAACGGCAACAGCATATATTTTTGGATTCTTAGAACGTGGCATGAATAAGGTGGATACTAACAGTATACTGGTGCCTGCTACAAAAAAGCTTCCTGCATGTGTACGAACTCCTCAGCTAAGTCGCCATCAAGAAAGTCTGCAATACTACGAATTTCATCGATACTTATATCCATAGATTCAGCCGGTAAGTCGAGCGCATTTATAAAAAATGCAGCGGTAAAAAGCGCGACTATAATGAACAACACTGGGTTATGAAACCGCGGGTACCTAATCGCACTGGATAAGCGATCTAGCCTTGCTATAGCCTGAAATTAGTACCTTTTAGGCGCTGAATTTCAGAATAAGGTCTGATCTTATGCCCAAAACTAACATTTATACTCTGTGGGTCAACTTATGAAACATATCAGGGCAAGGCTTATGGCAGCATTTAAGACGGTCTTTAGTTTAGGCATCTTAATATTTGTTCCTCCTTCGCTAGCGCAAGATAGCAGAGTGGAGCGACAAACGTTAAGTTTTAGCGGGATTATAGAGCCAAACTGTCGGTTGGGAGTCAACGCCAGTCATCCCGCCGCCCGGCCTATGAACCTGGCACTTCGAGCAAATGCTCCTCCCCAGATAGTTGCCGCTATCCAATTACACTGTAACGCAGCACAGCGAAGTACTATGGTAACTTATCACTCGCAAAACGGGGGGTTAAGAAACTCAACAGGTACTGTAATAGATTACCTTACTGACTTAACTGGCATTCAGGGGGGAAGTCTGGCTAGTGCTGGGCCCTGGGTAGTGGAGCAAAGGGCTGTGCCGAGAGTTAATTTTTTACGAGTGCGGCCACAGGGGAGCGGAATAGAACCGGTGGGTGAGTATTCAGATACTATAATTATCAGCGTTGCTTCGCATTAAAATGTCATAAATTCATACCTGGTGGTTACGCCACCTATTGGTCAACTAGATTCAAAGAGTGGAACTACATATGACCTATATAATTGTTTCGTTAGATAAAAAGTGGAGAACACAGTGGGTGTCACTGCTGCAACTCGTGGCCCCTTTACGTAAGCATCTGTACTGCAGTAGCTTGGCAGAGCTGGCAAAACTTGAACTGGAAGAAAGGACAGTCATCTATATTGACTGCAAGTCGGTCGGGTTGCCGCAGTATTTGCCTTACAACCCGAGCCCCGCTCTGAGTAGTTGCAGCTTTGTGCTGGTTAATACAGGAGTTTTGCCGGATAACGGCTTATTACACTTTTTAAAAATTGGTTTCAATGGCGTTATTAAAGGAGAAGAAAAGCCGGAGGTAACGCTAAAAGCACTGGAAAGTCTTTCCCGCCATGAGTCCTGGTTTCCGCGGCGTATTGTCGAACAAGCTGTTAGGGATTATCAGGCAAGCAGCACCACACAGGAACAGGTAGTGTATGAGTTAGCTGCGGCGTATAACCTTAGTAAGCGTGAGCAACAAGTGTGTATGGCTTTAATAGAAGGCGATAAAAACTGTGAAATTGGCAATAAACTTTTTATTAGCAAACATACAGTGAAGTGTCATGTAACCAGTCTTTATCGCAAGCTCGATATTAATTCCAGGCATGAAATATTAGCTGCGGTTAATCGGAGGTTAAAGAGACCTGCAGGACTATCGCTCGCAAGTTGATAACCCTGAACTAATACCGCAGGGCTTTAAATTTTACCCTGTCGGTCTGATAACTAAACCTTAGTCTGTTGCATAAAATATTTGAGTAGTCTGACGGCGTAGAACGCTGCTGTAAACAAATAATTATTGGCATCACAATTAAGGAATACGACCATGAAAAAATTAACATTAGCTTTGGCAGTTTCAGCATTAGTTGCTGGTTCTTCTGCGTTGGCTCAAACCAGTGACACAGTAACCTTCAGTGGCTCCATACCTGCCATGTGCACGCTTAATTTAAATGACCTGCTGGCTCCCGGTGCATTAGACCTCTCAGCTGGCGCAGCTTTCCAGAAAGTAGCAGGCGTTGGTATTTGGTGTAACGACGGCCTTGGTTTTGCTGACGTCACCTATACAACCAATACTCCTGGCGGTGGCCATGGACTGATTGGCCTTGTTACTGGCGACACCATTCAATACGAAGGACGTGTGCAGGGCATTGGTGGTTCTGTATATGTACCCCCTATTAACGGTGCTACGGTAAGTCAGATCGCGGGTAACAACATGGCTGGCAATCATGTTTATTCGGACCTGGAAATTCGCCCAAACACGAACGGTTTTGAAGCTGCAGATACTTATACTGGTGTCATTGATATCAGTGTCGCACCACAGTAAAAATCGATAGTTATGAATTAAAAGCGACCAGCGTTGGCCGCTTTTTTTTAACCCGAAATTAGTACTGAGTTGTTCTCTAATTTACCACTCTTGTTCGATTAATAATTGATGGTTGCTTTCTATCCTTACGGGGCAGTTAGTTGACTGCAACAAGAGACAGTAAAACGAACAATCACTTATTTATCTGTTAAGGAATACAATCATGAAAAAATTAACACTTGCGCTGGGAGTAGCAGCATTAGTTGCTGGCTCTTCAGCCGTAGCACAAACCAGTGACACAGTAACCTTTAGCGGCTCAATCCCCGCTGTATGTACATTGAACCTGAATGACCTGTTAGCCCCGGGCGCATTAGACCTTGCGGCTGGCGCACCTTTCCAGAAGGTAGCGGGTGTAGGTATCTGGTGTAACGATGGTCTTGGTTTTGCTGATGTCACTTACTCTACTGGTGGTGATGGCCTGATAGGCGCTTCCAGCGGCCATGAAATTACTTATGACGGACAGGTTGTAGGTGTCGGTGGCCCTGTATCTGTACCACCTTTCACAGGTGCTACATTGAGTCAGCCTGCGGGCAATGACATGGCCGGTAACCATGTTTATTCAGACCTGGAAATTCAGCCTCTTACCAACGGTTTTGAGCCTGCGGATACTTATACCGGCGTTATCGATATAAGTGTTGCACCTCAATAAGTTGGATTGCTTAAGTTATATGTACTCCAGATATAAGTTATGGCGGCCTGCGCAGGCCGCCTTTTTGGATCCGAGGTTGGTTATGTTAAAAACAATAAAATATTTAGCCTTTCTGTTTATTATCTCTTTGACTCAACCCTTATGGGCTTACGAGTTATTTCCTATCAGTTTAACTTTGGATGAGGTGGGTAGGGGATCCGCCGGTGTTTTTCGCTTGCAGAATACTAATGAGAGACCACTAACCATTGAAGTAACTGCTGCCCGTCGTTTATTTGAGGATGGTTATTATAACGAGACCGAACCTGCAGAGGACGACTTTCTTATTATGCCGCCCCAGGCATACATAGAGCCGGGTGAATTTCAGGTGTTTCGAGTGCGTTACCTGGGTGAAACACAACTCAATCAGTCTGCTGGTTATCGAATTATATTCCGCCAACTGCCAGTTGACCTGGGGCCTCTGGAAGGGTCCGGGGTACGCTTTGTCATGCATGTACATGCTCCGGTGTTTGTTTCACCTGTGGGGGTGGAGCCTCGTATCAGCAGTACTATCGATTTCACGCCTTTGCACGATGAAACACGTTTTGACCCAGGTTATTTTGATGTTGCCAATGAGGACGGAGTCATAGTGCTGACGAATCACGGCGATGGCATGCAGGACTTGTCATTGGGTCGGCTGGAAGTCACCTCTGAGCACGGGGAAACATTATCATTACCCTGGAGCGAGTTTTCGAGAGGTGTTTTCGTACGTTATTTACTACCAGGGGGAGAAAGCAGAATTCCGGTGGAGGGTCTGGGATTGGAAGTCGAGGGTAAATTAGCGTCGGTACGTTTTGTAAGTACAGAATAAATGCGCTCTACTGTTGCGTTACTGTTCTTGCTGGCTTTTTCACCTGTGGCCCAGTCAGCTATTTTTGAGGTTCCTCTGATTTATGATGAGCATGAGGTTGGGTTCGTTCTCATCGAAATGGTTGGGAGTGAGGTTGTGGCTGTAGATGGGGCTGGCCTTGCTGAGTCTTTGCAGTATCGGCTGGAGAGTGGCCTGCGTGAGCGACTAAAAAATATGAGTATGCTATCGGCGGAAGAGCTACAGGAATTTGGTATTGAAATTTCGTTCAGGCCCAGAACTATGGATCTGGTAGCTCGCCTGAGCTCAGACGTGTTTGGAACTTCTGATATCAGCCTTAACACCCGCCAGCCGGTGCGAGGGAACATGGTTGCCCCCGCATCCTGGGCTTTTTTGAATAATTTTAATGTGGCTGCTGAACAAGAATTAAACACCGAGGATAAACGGGCCAATGCTGACTGGCTGGGGTCGTTAAACCTGGGCGGGGTTAGGGGCTTGAATCTTATCTGGTCTGCAACCGGTGACTATATATCATCAACGGAGACCACCAACCTGTATCGTGGCGAAGTAACCGCCTTTCATGATATGCCAGCGGTACCTTTGCGCCTGGCCGTGGGTGATATTACTACGCAACCCAGAGGGCATCTCGCCGGCAGTCCGTTGGGAGGTTTCTCAATTGACACCGCCTATTATGAACTGCAGCCGACCCGGCGTATTTCACCGGGTACCCGTCAGCAACTGGTGGTTCGTGAGCGAGCCGATATCGAGATTTATATTAATGGCCGCGGATTGCAGCGTTTGCGTTTGGCACCGGGTCGTTATGATCTAACTGACCTGCCGTTAAATCAGGGCAGTAATGAAATAGAGGTTTTTTTGTTTTATGCCTCTGGCGAATACGAAGTTCAGCGTTTTACGCAGTTTTATAATGCGCAGCTATTGGACCCCGGGATTGTCAATTTCTCGCTGGCTGGCGGTTATCGATCTGAATTTTCGCCTGACGAGGGAATTGTTTACAGTGAGGACTCCCTGGTAAGTGCCGCCATTGATCGAGGCATGACCCGATGGTTAACCCTGGGAGCGAACGCGCAGCACCATGAACTTGGAAACGTGGTTGGGCTGAGCACGGTATTGGGCACTCCATTTGGTAGCTTTAGTTTTCGATATTCGCAAAGTGAAGCCGAAGGAGTAACCGGGAATGCAGCAAGCGGAGAATGGCAGCACCGGGTTTTTGGAGCTCATCGTTCAGGCGCGCCTAACTTGCGACTCGCCTACGATAATTATGAAACATTTAATAACACCCCCTGGCTGAATAACCGGATGCTGGACGGAAGTCGGGTGCTGGCAAGTTACAGTGCCTATATGGGAGACAATATTGAGCTTCGTTTTAGTTATCAGGATAATCGGTCTCGTGATGACCTGGTTCGTCGTGAAGGTGAAGTCAGAGCGGTTTACCGATGGCGTGGAGTACGTGTCGGCGGAGGTGTGCGGCGAAGTAACTTTTTAATGACCGATAGCGATGAGTATGAAGGCTTCCTGAGCATAGATATTAACATATTCAGGCCCCATTCCGGGATGCGGTATCGAGCGACCTATGACTCTTATGATGAACAGGCTCAGCTTGCTATCGCTAAAGTGTCCCGGGAAGTCACTGGAGCTTCCGCATTCAGTCTCGCTCACGTGGAAAACCCGTTATCAAGTACCACCTATGGCCGCGCCGACTATATTGCAAACCGAGCTCGTATGGGGGTCTTTAGTCAGTATGAAAATACCAATAGTGGTGACTCAGGATACGCAGGAGCACAGTTTAATACTGCAATGGGTTGGGCTGATGGTCACTTTGGCTGGGGACGGGCTGGCACAGGACCCTTTACGATAGTTTCATCGCATGAATCATTGCAAAAGGCGCCGGTACTCGTTAATGAAACGCCCTATGGACCAGAAGCTATAGCTAAACCTTTTGCCGGGGCTTTACTCACTGCAAGGCCACGTCATAGAGGCAACAACCTGATGGTGAACGTACCAGACGCGCCCATAGGTTATGACTGGGGAAGTGGCCAGCATCATGCTGGCGCCGGAGCGGTAACCGGAACTTTAATTACAGTAGGCTCAGATGCTTATTATTCGGTGCTGGGGGTTCTCAAAGATGCGCAAGGTGAGCCTATACAGTTGCAGGCAGCGCGTCTGTCTGGAGAAGAGTTAAGTATGACTATTTTTACCAATAGTGGGGGCGTTTTATTGCAGAAGGGCTGCGCCCAGGGAACTATACAATCCAACTGACTCAACAGCCCGAGGTGAACTACCGTCTGCATATTCCGGAGGACGCGGACACCCTTTATCGGGTTGGCGAATTAACTCCTGCTGAGATGGCGAGGTGATTACAATGATAGTCCGATATAAAGCATACCTGGCATTGGCAATATTATTGCTGATGGTATCAGACGCTGGAGCAACAAAAGACAACGAGTGTTCGGGAAGCTGGTTGATAACGGTTCATGAAACGCGAACTGAGTTTACCGCTGGAAATGAGGTCGCCGCGTGGCTTCCCGCTGAATTAAGGTTGAGCGGGGCACTGGTAGACTGTGTCGACTATATGTTGATAGGCCCAGGGGATGGATCTTCCTGGTGGATTGATAGTGGTTTTGAGCGACTTGAAGTCACACCTTATGATGCGAGGCGCAATCCGTTACTGATCCCACGACAAGGCGATGGTTGGTTGCTGCCGTTGCCGGGGCAACAGGAACAGCATTCTTTCTGGTTGCGGGTGGCGAATGCCAGACAAGCCGTACCCGGAGTTTACCGCGGTTTAATTGAAAGCGAGCCAGGTAGCCGGCGAATTTCTCATATGCCTTTGTTAAGGGAATCTACTGCGCTTGAATTTGTAGTTGAACCTCGTGTTTCACTGCATTTGGATTCGCTCAACGGTGGTTGGAGTGGAGGGAAAAACTCATATTTTCGGGTTGGATTAGGGGTTTTGCATAGCGGTCTGACACGAGAGTTTGATGTCGTGTTGAATAGCAACACTGACGTTTCACTGGAAATTAGTAGTCAGAACCTTGGCCTGCTGCGTCATACTGAGCGCTACAGCGCGACTATTCCCTATCAACTCAGGGTCAACTGGCAATCAGTTGATTTGACCGGTGTAGGCATGGTGCACTTACCTCGCCAGGGCAATAACTGGCGGGTTCCTATGCAGGTGTCGGTCCCCTATGTTTCTGATTTTGCGCTCGCCGGAGAGTATAGTGACGTTATTACTATAAATGCTTATGCTCAGGAATAAACTTATTACTAATTTTTAACAATCTGTTATGTTAATATTATAGGTCATTTCCAATCGGAGAAATTGCATGCAGGGTAAAGTTCGTTGGTGTGGGGATTTAACTTTTTTAGGTACTTCTGATAGCGGTCATCAGGTCGTTATGGATGGTAATAGTGGCGGAAAGGCCCCAAGCCCAATGGAAATGGTATTACTGTCTACAGCCAGTTGCTCTTCTGTGGATGTGGTTAATATTTTAGAAAAAGCCCGCCAGGCCGTTAATGGTTGTGAAGTGGAGATCAAAGCGCAGCGTGCGGATTCGGTACCCGCTGTGTTTACCGCTATTCACCTGCATTTCATAGTTAGCGGCGCTAATGTCGGCGAGTCTCATGTGGAGAGGGCGGTAAAACTCTCAGCAGAAAAGTATTGTTCAGTTTCCATTATGCTCGGGCACTCTGTGGAAATCAGTCACAGCTATGAAGTAAAAAGTAGCTAATTTGAATTGGTTTAAATTCTGTTAGGTACAGGTATACTAAATAAAGCATCTATTGGCGTTTAGTCAGGTAAACGGAATTAATGGATATAATAATTATAGAGGACAACCCGGAAACGCTAGGCGTGCTACGGGACTTTTTTCGTTCAGTTGATACCTCAGCATCAATTCAGACCTACACTAACGGCAATTCGCTGCTTGAAGGCGATGCTGTAGTGGCTGCTGATATTCTGATTCTGGGCTATGATCTGGGTGTTTCAGTGACGGGGACTGAGTTATTAAGTTATCTGGAGTGGAGCCACCGGATTTCGGCGAAAACCCAGGTTGTTTTTGTCTCCAATACCATAGAGCAGGCTCGTCGGCAGGCGCCACTCCGGTTTACCGTAAGTAACTTCTATAATAAACCGGTAAGCCTGGCTCATGTGGCGACTATCGTTAAGTTTGCGCGGCGTAACCGTGATTACTTCTCGTCTGTTTTCTATATGATTGATAAGCAGAAGTGGGCTGCTGCCTATAAAAGCCTGCAGCTTTGCAAGCAGGGGTGCCCGGCAGAACTAGAAGAGCAGGCCTTGTTGATTGAGTTTATGCTGAATGTTCAGCAAGGCTCCTATAGTCACTTATTACGCAGGGTGCAGTCAGTTAAAGAACTGAGTTGGGCACCTTATATACGAGTAAGGGCATTGGCGGCACTGGGGCAGTACGAAAAGTGTAAGCAGCTTTTTTCGACCTACGATGAAAAGGACCCTTACTTTAGCGCCAGCCTGGCGGTGGTAAATCAGCTGGCGGTGACGTCGCACAGTGACCCCGAGTCTTTTATGCCTGCCCACTTGAAAGATTCTGACTTGTCTTTGTTTGAATGTGAGTATAAAGCAGCGTTGCTGACCAATAGTGGTAATTGGTTGAAGGCTCTGGGTTATTTGGCGAATAAGCAGAAACGTGCGCCGAAACGATCACACAAAGCCTATTTCTATTCTGTTGCCATTGTGAAAAACCTTTGTCTTGAATTGTTTCAGGAAACGGATAATGAATCGTATATTCACCTGGAAAAACATCTGGAGTTTCACGCTCAGCTGTTACAGCAGGATTGTCAAACGAGGGACTTAGAATTATTCCAGGAGCTGTTGCCAGCGTTGGTGCAAGCCCTGCAGTGCGGAAAGCTCCGGGAGCAGGAAACAAGCGGATTAATCATGGATGACATGGAAGGCGGGGACAATTCGCCGTTCGTTTACATCCTGCGCTATATAGTGAAATGGCTGGAGGAAGGCAAAGCTTCTGTACCCACTGTGTACCAGTGTGCTCTCGCAATTGAGCGTCAGGGCTCTACGAGTCGCGCTGCTACCAACCAGCTATTATTGCAAAAAGTGCTTGAATTCACTTTAAAGAAACCAGTGCAACGGGCATTTTTATCCAATCAGTTAGGTAAAATGTTATTTAAGTCGGGGCGAGCTGATTTAGCGGCTATGACTTTTACCAGAGGCGTCAGCTTACAGCCTGATAATCAAAAGATGAGTAACAACCTGCAGGCATGCATGAGACACCTGGATGTGCGGCAGTTTCTTGGCCATGAAGTTATCTTGACTGGTAACGTTGAGAGTTAAAAATAGCTTTTACGAAGCGAAATGTGTTGACAAAATCAAGACTCACCTCTATATCGTTTGTATTGTAATCAGACTGATTTTGGTGAGGACATCATGGCCGCTTTAAACCGCGATATTTTATTAAGAAAACCTTTCAATGACTTTCGCAACTACCCCTATGGTTTTGCGCGGTCAGGTGATTTCTCTATTCGGGAAAGCGATGCTTTACTGCATTATGGGTGTTTAATCAGCGCCATGCTTGCTGGCGAACTGGTAGCAGAAAGTGACGAAGATATAAGTTTGCTCGCAGTGGCCCGGGGCGAACAAGCAGCGACTACAGCTGTTGAGAAGGCTTGGGTTAAATATCAAAGCCGCATTAATCGCCCTAAAGTAGGCAGTATGTATGGGCGTAGTAAAATAGCGGATGAGGATTATTACTCCAGCTCTACTGAAGATGATGACCTGGTGCTTGAGGATTAAAGAAGCCGGCGTTTGCCGGCTTCTTTGTACATGATCAGGAGTTTTGTTCCCGGGTGATGGCCCGGTGTCCAATGTCCCGTCGATAATAAAGATTGGGCCAGGTTATTTTATCAACCAGGGCATAGGCCGCATGTTGGGCACTGGTCACATCATCACCCAAAGCGGTGCAGCATAAGACACGGCCACCATTGGTCTTAACCAGGTTGCTGTCTAACTGAGTACCCGCATGGAAAACCTTTGCCTGCAGACTATTTTCGACCTCATCTAATCCTTCGATAGGGTCTCCTTTTTGATAAGACTCGGGATAACCGCCTGCTGCCAGAACCACGCCAACCGCGGCTCGTGAATCAAATTCAATAGGTGTCTGGCCTAAGCGGCCAGATAGTGCGTCCAGACATAGCTCAACCAGATCGGATTGCAAACGCATCATAATAGGCTGAGTTTCAGGGTCGCCAAAACGGCAATTGTATTCGAGCACCTTGGCGCTCCCATCCTCGGCAATCATCAGCCCGGCGTAGAGGAAACCCACATAGGTATTACCTTCTGTGCGCATGCCTTCAACCGTTGGGCGCATAATATGTTGCATTACCCAGTCATTGATTTCGGGAGTCAGAACCGGAGCCGGTGAGTAGGCGCCCATACCGCCTGTATTGGGTCCGATGTCTCCGTCGTCACGGGCTTTGTGGTCCTGGCTGGAAGCAAAAGGCAATATAGTGTCGCCATCGACCATGGCAATAAAGCTGGCTTCTTCGCCGAATAAAAACTCTTCAATTACGACCTGAGCGCCAGCACTGCCAAACTTATTACCCGCCAGCATATCGTCAATAGCTTCATCGGCCTGCTCCAGCGTTTCAGCGATAATGACGCCTTTTCCCGCAGCTAGTCCATCTGCTTTAATAACTATGGGCATAGTGTGCTGGCGCACATATTCTTTAGCAGGAGGGATATCCGTAAAAGTTTCATAGGCTGCTGTTGGAATGTGATGACGCTGTAAAAAATCTTTACAGAATTTCTTCGAACCCTCCAGTTGAGCCGCTCCCTGACTAGGTCCAAAAATGGCCAGACCCTGCGCCTGGAAAGTATTGACGATGCCCTCTACTAAAGGTGCTTCGGGGCCGACAATAGTTAAATCAATATCCTTTGCCTGGGCAAAGGAAAGCAGATTAGGAATATCGTCAGCGTTGACGGCAATGTTTTCTATCATGGGCTCTAAGGCGGTTCCAGCATTACCTGGTGCAACATAAACCTGGCTTACGCGCGAGGATTGAGTCACTTTCCAGGCTAATGCATGTTCGCGGCCACCGCCGCCAATGATCAATACTTTCATTTAGTTCTCTCTACTCTTCAGGTTTTCGGAATTTCAGGGTAAACCGGTCGCTTTCGCCAATGTCCAGATAACGCTGGGCATCTTCATCGCCCCGGCGCATGGTTGGTGGCAGAGTCCACACACCATCAGCGTAATCCGCGGTGTCAGCAGGGTTGGCATTTATTTCACTACTGGCAACCAGTTCGAAACCAGCCTCTTCAGCGTATTTCACGGCCCAGCTTTGTTTCATGTAACCACTAGTACTTACTTCATCGTCATCCCGGTCTTCAGGCAAACGATGATCTACTACACCTAAAATGCCACCTGGACGAAGTGCTGCATAAAAAGCATCAAAGGCATTTTCCATGCCTTCTTCACCATCGCGCATGTACCAGTTATGTAAGTTACGAAATGTCAGAACCCGGTCTGCTGAACCTTCCGGTGCTATTTCATGTTCACTGCCTGGCATGAAAGAGGTTACCTGCACATTTTCGTATATGGCACTGCTTTGCAGAAATTGGGCATAACGGCCTCGAGCCTCACTAAAATAAGCTGATTCAGTGTCTTCCGGGAAATGGGCGGCATAGTAAGTTCCTGTAGCATATAGATACGGGGCCAGTATTTCGGTATACCAGCCAGCCCCTGGCCATATTTCGACAACCGTCATATGCGGCTGAACGTCAAAGAACTCGAGCGTTTCTGCAGGATTACGAAATTCATCACGAGCACGATTGTCAGGGTCCCGTGACGCCGCATCCACAGCCTGTTGCAAGGTCGGAGGCTCATCGACATTGATAAAAGGTTCGTGTCCTTCGTCTAGCAGAAGCTCGTGATCAGGGTCAGTCAGTATTTCTTCTTCTGCTTCCTGCTGCTCCAGAGCTTCCTCTGCCGCTGTTTGCGGCAGAGCATAGGCAGCGCCTGCCATTAGGCTGGCTGCCAGGGCTGAAGTGATAAGCCATGTATTCATCGTTAACATCCTCTTTTCGCTGCTAAAAGCATAAGCGTAGCAGTAAATTGATATTAATGACGGAAGTGGCGTATCGCGGTGAAGACCATCGCCATATCGTGCTCGTCTGCGGCGGCGATGATTTCTTCATCACGAATGGAGCCACCAGGCTGAATTATAGCGCTGATTCCGGCTTCCGCAGCGGCATCAATGCCATCACGGAAAGGGAAAAAGGCATCTGATGCCATAACTGAGCCGGCAACCTCAAGGTTTTCGTCAGCAGCTTTAATTCCTGCAATTTTAGCACTGTAGACGCGGCTCATCTGGCCAGCGCCTACACCTACGGTCATGCCGTCTCTGGCATATACAATGGCGTTAGATTTAACAAATTTGGCTACTTTCCAGCAAAATAGCAGGTCTTCCAGTTGTTTGGCCGTAGGCTGTTTTTTACTGACCACCTTGAGTTCAGATTCGGTGACAACGGCGCTATCACTATCCTGTACCAGAATACCACCTTGTACGCGTTTGTAATCCATTTGCGGTGTGGTTTGTTGCCAGTCGCCAGTTGTCAGTAAACGCACATTCTTCTTACTGCCTACTATGGTTTGTGCCTTACGGCTAGCACCCGGGGCGATAATAACTTCTACGAACTGGCGGGTGATGATGGCGTTGGCAGTGGCTTCATCCAATTCTCGGTTGAATGCGATGATGCCGCCAAAGGCTGAAGTCGGGTCGGTACTAAAAGCGCGCTCGTAAGCCTGCATAATAGTTTCACCAACGGCCACACCGCAAGGGTTGGCATGTTTTACAATGACGCAGGCTGGCTGAGAGAATGATTTTACGCACTCAAGTGCCGCGTCGGTGTCGGCAATATTGTTGAACGAAAGCGCTTTGCCCTGTAACTGGGTCGAGGTAGCAACAGAAGCAGCGGTCACTCCTTTCTCGGTATAAAAGGCAGCCTCTTGATGACTGTTTTCACCGTAACGCAGGTCTTCTTTTTTCTCAAATTGGAGATTCAGAGTGCGTGAGAAACGCTGAGGTTCAGCGCCAGACACTCGTTGTCCTAAATAATTAGCGATCATGCCATCGTATTCGGCAGTGTGCTCGAAAGCGGCTACCGCCAGATCAAAGCGGGTTTGTTGCGTCAGGCTGCCGTTATTGGCGGTCATTTCTTCTATCACCCGGGGGTAGTCATTAGCATTAACCACGATGCCCACGTCGTTATGGTTTTTAGCCGCCGCGCGAACCATAGTGGGGCCGCCGATATCTATGTTTTCAATAGCGTCAGGTAAGGTACAGCCCTGTTTTTCTACCGTCGCTTTAAAGGGATAAAGGTTTACTACGACAAGATCAATGGGTTTAATATTATGTTCCTGCATAACCGCAGAGTCGGTATCGCGACGGCCGAGAATGCCACCGTGAACTTTAGGGTGCAGTGTCTTCACCCGGCCATCCATGATTTCCGGGTGACCTGTATGTTCAGATACTTCAGTTACCTGGAGACCATTCTCTTGCAACAGTCGTGCTGTGCCTCCGGTGGAAAGCAGCTCCACATTCTGCGCTGCCAGCGCTTTGGCAAACTCAAGAATACCGGTTTTATCTGAAACACTTAATAAGGCACGACGGATTGGGCGACTCTGGCTCATGGCAAAAACTCTCGTATTAAATTTGAGGACATTAATGTTCGTCTGGAAGGGGGGAAATTATACGCTAACTGTAGCCTGAATAGAATGGCAGGTAAAAAAAAGCCCCGCTGAATGGCGGGGCCTGGGTGGCATATTAGTTCATACCGTATTTTTTTAACTTTTTGCGTAAAGTACCGCGATTGATACCCAACATGGTGGCAGCGCGAGTCTGGTTGCCACGGGTGAAGGTCATAACTTCTTCCAATAAAGGCGCTTCCACTTCAGACAATACCAGTTCGTAAAGCTCTTGCGGATCTTCACCTTCTAACTGAGTCAGAAAGTTGTTTAGTGCCTGCTTTACGGAGTTACGCAAGGGTTTAGGGTTAGCGTTTGGGCCCGGAGTCATCAGGGGCGTGTTTACTGCATCACGATTTACGTTCTGATCAAACATAGTAGCGCTCTTTTCTCTCTTGTAAGTTTACAAAATATTGGTCCAAAGCATCGGTTTGGGCCGAGGCACTTTCCAGCGAATTAAAGAAAGCTCTGAAACTCAAAGGATCTTCAATGGCCTGTAAATACCAACCAATGTGTTTTCGGGCTATACGCAAACCCTTAAAGTCACCGTAAAAATTATGCAGTTGCTGCAAGTGCTGGCGCATGACTTCTGCGACCTCGCTCATCGGCGGAGCTTCCATTTGCTGGCCAGTTTCTAAAAAATGTACAATTTCCCGAAACAGCCATGGATTTCCTTGCGCACCGCGGCCAATCATAATGGCACTGGCCCCGGTGTACTCCAGAACGTCACGTGCCTGCTGAGGCGTTCTGATATCGCCGTTAGCCACAACCGGAATAGACACGGCCCGGACAATAGACCGGATCGTTTCGTACTCGGCCTGACCTTTGTACATGCATGTTCTGGTTCTGCCATGTACGGCCAGCGACTGTATGCCTGCCTGCTCCGCTATCTGTGCTATTTCAACACCGTTACGTTGTTCAGGGGACCAACCGGTCCGGATCTTTAACGTAACGGGTACTGAAACGGCTGCAACTACTGCATGTAAAATTTCAGTAACCAGCTGTGGATCCCGTAAAAGCGCGGATCCAGCTAGCTTTTTATTCACCTTCTTCGCTGGACAGCCCATATTAATGTCGATGATTTGGGCGCCTTGCATTACATTGTGTATAGCCGCGTCTGCCATCAGTTGTGGATCGGAGCCTGCAATCTGGACAGCCCTGATGCCAATATCCTGCTGATGTAGCATGCGATGTTGTGACTTTGCAGTGTCCCAGACTCTGGGATTGCTCGACAACATTTCCGATACGGCCATGCCAGCGCCAAGACGCACACAGAGGTTGCGAAAAGGAGCATCAGTCACACCAGCCATCGGCGCTAAAATCACATTGTTGCTTAAGGTATATGGTCCAATCCGCATCGGTCAAAAACTGTGCAGCGAAAGGGGAGAGAATTTTATGGAATTTGGGGGATAAAGAAAAGGCGATAAAGTGAACAAAATTATCTTTTTTTTTCACTTTTCGCCCTTGACTTTAATTCTCTACAGCCCTTGTCGGGCAAAGGCTATGTTAACAAGCTGTAAGTGCTGTCGCTTTATTGTCGTTGACCATGCAGCAGAACCCACTCTTCGCTTTGCCGTTGCGGAGCAAAGTTTATGGTAGGTTGGTAAGCTTGTATCACTTGTTCAGCCTGACGTTCCAGAATGCCTGACATGGCAATCAATGCAGAGTCACCGACGTAAGCAAGAATAACGTCAGAGAGTTCCTGTAAAGGGCCCGCCAGTACATTTGCGACCACTAAGTCAGCGGCCAATGAAGGTTGTTCGGTAGGTAAATACACTTCAAAACGATCGGCAACACCATTACGTTCGGCGTTGTCCCGGGTCGCGATCAAGGCCTGGCGATCAATATCAATACCGACGCAACGTGCTGCACCGAGTTTTAGCGCTGCAATGCCTAAAATGCCTGAACCACAACCAAAATCAACGATGGTTTTTCCGCTTAAGTCTTGTTCCGCCAGCCACTGCAGACATAAAGCCGTTGTTGGGTGAGTACCGGTACCAAAGGCCATTCCCGGATCAAGCAGTATGTTCGCTGCATTGGGGTCTGGTGCTTCATGCCAGGACGGAACTACCCACAAATTGTCGGCAAACTGGATAGGTTTGAAGTTATCCATCCATTCCCGTTCCCAGTCTTTATCTTCTAATGGGTCGGTTTTGTAGTTGAAGTCGGCACCTAAGTAGCGGACCTGGCGTAGCCGTTTGATAAGGGCTGGCATATTATGCGCAGCATCAAAGAGCCCGGTAACCAGGGTATGTTCCCAGAGTTGTACTTCGCCAGGGCCAGGTTCAAAGATAGGTGCATCTTTTCCATCCCGGTAGGTAACCGCCTGCGCACCATTAGCCATAAGCACATCGCCCAACTGGCGGGCGTGTGCTTCATTGCTGGACAGCGTTAATTGAATCCAGGCCATGTTTTAGGAAAGACCCAGTTTCTTCTCCAGATAATGGATATTAGTACCACCATGCTGGAAGTTTTCATCGGCCATGATCTTCTTTTGCAGTGGCGTATTGGTTTTAATGCCTTCAATGATCAGTTCACTGAGGGCGTTGCGCATGCGGGCAATGGCAACGTCACGATTGTCACCATAGGTGATAAGTTTACCTATCATGGAGTCGTAGTTGGGTGGTACCCGGTAGTCTGCATAAATATGGGAGTCCCAACGCACACCCATGCCACCTGGTGGGTGGAAACGGGTAATAGTGCCAGGCGAAGGCACAAAGCGCTCCGGATCTTCAGCGTTGATACGACATTCAATGGCATGACCGCGAACGACAACATCTTCCTGGCTAAAGGAGAGTGGCCGGCCGGCAGCAATACGCAATTGTTCTTTAACCAGATCGATGCCCGTTACCATTTCAGTAACAGGGTGCTCTACCTGAATACGCGTGTTCATTTCAATGAAATAGAACTCACCGTTTTCATACAGAAACTCAAAGGTACCAGCGCCGCGATAACCCAGTTCAACACAGGCGCGCGCACAACGCTCGCCAATGCTCTTACGCATTTCAGGGGTAATACCTGGTGCGGGTGCTTCTTCCACCACTTTTTGGTGCCGACGCTGCATTGAGCAGTCTCGCTCTCCCAAATGTACAGCGTTGCCCTGACCATCCGCCAACACCTGAATTTCGATATGGCGTGGATTCTCGAGAAACTTTTCCATGTAGACAACGGGGTTGCCAAATGCAGCCCGGGCTTCATTTTGCGTAGCAACGATAGAGCTCAGTAAGTCTTTTTCTTCGCGCACCATGCGCATACCACGACCACCACCACCGCCAGCAGCTTTGACAATGATTGGGTAGCCAATGCGTTTGGCTATTTTCAGGTTCTTCTCGTCGTTGTCGTCGAGAGGGCCCCCGGAGCCTGGTACGCAAGGTACACCGGCTTTTTTCATGGCTTCGATGGCAGACACTTTATCGCCCATCATGCGGATCAGCTCCGGCGTTGGACCGACAAAAATAAAGCCTGAGTTTTCGACCTGCTCGGCAAAGTCAGCATTTTCGGCTAAGAAACCATAACCGGGATGAATAGCGGCAGCATCGGTAACTTCAGCAGCGCTGATGATGCGAGGAATATTAAGGTAACTGTCAGTCGCTGAAGGTGGGCCAATGCAAATGGACTCATCTGCCAGCAGCACATGTTTCAGGTTTTTATCAACCGTAGAATGGACGGCGACGGTTTTAATGCCCAGCTCTTTACACGCACGCAATATGCGCAGGGCAATCTCGCCTCGGTTGGCTATAACAACTTTATCTAACATAAGAAGGCCTGCTTAAATCGATTATTCAATTAGGAAAAGAGGCTGATCAAATTCAACCGGCGCTTCATTATCAACCAGTATCTTTTTCACGACGCCGCTGGCATCTGCTTCTATCTGGTTCATCATTTTCATAGCTTCGACGATACACAGTGTGTCGCCAACATTAACCTGCTGACCGACCTGAACAAAAGCTTTAGAGCCCGGTGCTGGTGACTCATAAAAAGTACCCACCATAGGAGAACGAACGATATGTCCGGTTTCCTCAGCTGCAGCAGGTGCACTTTCGTTGCTGGCAGATGTACTGGCAGGAGCTGCTGGTGCAGCTGGCGCTGGCGCCGCAGGTGGTGGGTAGTGATATGCCGGTGCGGGCGCAGGGCTGTGGCGGTTGATGCGCACAGACTCTTCACCTTCGGTGATTTCCAGCTCGGCAATACCGGACTCTTCAACTAGCTCTATCAGTTTTTTTATTTTGCGAATATCCATAGCTCGTATCTTTACTCTGGTTAAAATTTAACGGGAAGCCTGCAGCTGCTGAATAGCAGCTGCAAGCGCAAATTCGTATCCAGCAGCGCCCAGTCCGCAGATAACACCTTGTGCGCAATCTGACAGATAAGAATGCTGACGGAAAGCCTCGCGGGCATGTACGTTAGACAAATGAACTTCAATGAAAGGCACTTTAACAGCCTGAAAAGCATCACGCAGCGCAATACTGGTGTGGGTTAAAGCTGCCGGGTTTATGACAATGAAGTCATACTGGCCACGGGACTGTTGCACGGCATCAATAAGCGCATGCTCTGCGTTGCTTTGCAGGCAGGTTAAAGCGACCCCCGCTTCTTTTGCTTGCGCAGTAAGGCGTTGGTTAATGTCATCCAGAGTGTCTGTACCATATATCTCTGGTTCACGTTGCCCCAGCATGTTCAGGTTAGGGCCGTGTAGTACTAAAACTCGCTTTTCTTTAGCCATATTGATGCTATCTGCCGCGAAACAGGTGAGAACCTAAAAACGTGCCCACCAATAGATTAATTATTGCCATTATAAGGCTTAAATTTAAAATGGCAGTAAAATACTGGTCTTATCACTGCATTTCGCTGCAAAATCTATTAATTACTCAGTTTTTTCAGGTGCTCCGTAAAGTCGGCTGCATTCATAAAGCCAGTGACTCTCTGTTGGCTGACTTCTTCCCCTTCAGGGTTGAAGAATAAAATAGTAGGCAAACCTAATACCTGATATTCGCTAAGTAATTCGGTGTTAATGCTATTAGTGCGGGTGACATCGGCCTGGATAAGACGCATGTCTGCTAATTGTTGTTGTACCTGCGGGTCACTGAAAGTGTAAATTTCCAGCTCTTTACAGGCTACACACCAGTCTGCATATAAGTCCAGCATGACCCACTGACCATTGTCTGTGGCTTCTGCGACTACTTGCTGAACTTCAGCAAGATCAGTCACAGGTTCAAATTCAAGATGATTGGCATAAGAACCATCCAGATAAGGTTTCTGCCAGAGGATGCCTGCTGTAAGCAGGGCGCCCAGTATGACGGCGGTTAGCATGCGGCCAGGGTTTCTCAGGTGCGGCCACAGACTCCGTATAATTAAAATCACGCTAAACAGGAAGAACGCAATCCAAAGCGCAGCAGCCCAATACATGGGAATGAGTCGTTCTAGTAAAAACAGCGCGACGGCTAAAAGCAGCAGACCGAAGATCAGTTTGACGCTATTCATCCAGGGGCCAGCCTTAGGAAGCAGTTTGCCCCCCGAAGCACCGATGATCATCAACGGAATCCCCATGCCGATACTGAGTGCATAGAGAATTATACCGCCGGTGAAAACATCGCCTGACTGAGCGATAAACAGCAATGCACCGGATAACGGCGCTGTAGTGCAAGGAGAAGCTATCACTCCAGACAGTGCGCCCATGGCAAATACGCCGGGGTAGGCACCGCCTTTCTGTTTTTGACTTAAGGTATTGATCCTATTTTGCACGCTGGCCGGTAGTTGCAGGGTATAAAGGCCAAACATGCCCAGCGCCAGTACCACAAAAATGATGGCCAGGGTAAGCAGAATGGCTGGGTGTTGCATATACGCCTGGTATTGCATACCCGCCAGAGCAACCAGGATACCCAGTGCGGTATAAGTAACGGCCATGCCCTGCACATAAACAAAAGAAAGTAAGAAGCCACGGCTTGCTGTGAGCTTTCCTTTCTGGCCACCGATAATGGCGGCAACTATCGGATACATGGGGAAAACGCAGGGGGTAAAAGCCAGGCCTACACCCAAAATGAAAAACAGCGCCAGGGCCCAGATTAGGTTGTCACCCTGCAAAATGGAAAAAAGCCCGCCACTGTCAAAACTCTGCGCTTCAGAGAAGTCCTGTAATTGCCCCGGCTCACGCTCACTAACGCCATCGCCGACCTGATTGAGGTAAACGGTTTTTACGGTAGGGGCATAACATAAGCCCGCATCGGCACAGCCCTGATAGCGTATGTATAAAGTGTCGCCCTGATTGACTGATGCCAGTTGGATAGTGATTTCCACTGAATCCCGGTAAATAAAAACATCGCCAAAAAATTCATCGCTATATTCATCAGCCCGGGGTAACGGCTGAACTTCTGCTATTTTGTATTCAGGTTCATAAAAGAAACGGTGCTGATACAGATAGTAACCTTCTTCAATCTGCCAGCGTATGATCAGGAGGTCGTCCTGCTGCTCGTAATCAAACTGAAAGGCCTGGTCGACAGGCAGAAAGTCACTGTTACTAGTGACATTACCCGGATTGAAATTTTGTGCGTGACTGCCTGCAGCGAATAGAAACAGCCAGGTCAGTAACAGGGGGCGTAAATACTTCATTAGTTTTCAGTTACGTCCTTTATCCAGTTGAGATACGCGGGCAAACCTGCGTTGATATCGAGCGCAATAATCTCTGGAACATCATATGGGTGTGCTTGCTGAAGTAGGTTCTGCAGAGCTTCGAAACAAGGCGCCTGTGTTTTAATTAACAGCAGTACTTCATTGTCCTGCTCAATTTTACCTTCCCATTCATATACAGATACCAGTTGCGGCACTATATTGACACAGGCGGCCAGCTTTTGTTCCACCACCAGGCGGGCAAGCTGACTGGCGGTATCCTGATCCGGAACCGTGCATAAAACCAGTTGCGTGTCGCTACTCATATATTGCTACCTGTTTTTCGTTACCGGTTGAAACCAGGGATATGATGCCCCATCTGTTTAATAACACCAAGTCAGGATTTTTATATGTTTCGAATATTATTACTACTATTTATCGTTCTGCCGATCATTGAAATCGCCGTGCTGCTGCAAATTGGTAGCTGGCTGGGTGGCTGGACTACATTATTTTTAATAATCCTGACAGCGGTCGCGGGGGCTTCTCTGGTTCGCCAGCAGGGTATGCAGAACTGGATGCGGGCGCAGCAGCGCATGGCCAGTGGTGAAATGCCCGGCATCGAAATGGCAAATGGCATTCTTATATTTGTGGCGGGTATTGTACTTATAACACCAGGTTTTGTGACTGATGCTGTAGGCCTGCTGTTGTTGCTTCCTGTTACGCGTGCACCGATCGCCAGAGCACTGATGAAAAAACTGCTAGTGCGCGGTGGACAGCCCGGTGCAGGTGGTTTTGCTCACTTTCAGTTTCAACAGCGCCGTCAGAGCGGACAGCAGTCTCCGTTTGGGCGTCAGCCGGGACAGCAGGATAAAGACGGCACTGTGATTGACGGTGAGTACGAACGTAAACATGAGACGAATTCGCAATTGTCTGATAAAGACGATGAAAAATAGATTTTTTTTTCGTATGCCCCTTGGATTCCTGCACGCAGGCCCCATTTTGCATACATCTGAAATTTAACACCGGCCTGATTTCAGGTCTTTCGTTATATCAACATAAGAGTATGGGAGTACTTACAAAATGAAACTTCGTCCTTTGCATGATCGCGTGATTATTAAGCGTGCTGAAGCGGAAAGTAAATCAGCGGGCGGCATCGTGTTGACAGGGTCAGCAGCCGAGAAGTCTACACGTGGTGAAATTGTAGCCGTTGGTAATGGCCGTATTCTGGATAACGGTGAAGTGAAGCCTCTGGACGTTAAAGTTGGCGACAAAGTGTTGTTCAGCGAAGGTTACGGCGTGAAAACCGAGAAACTGGATGGTGAAGAAGTACTGATCATGAGTGAATCAGACATTCTGGCTATCGTAGAGTAATTTTGGTTAACCGAATTAAGTAAGGAATAAGAATCATGGCAGCTAAAGAAGTTAAGTTTGGTAACACAGCACGTCAAAAAATGATGAAAGGCGTAAATGTTCTGGCCGACGCAGTAAAAGTTACTTTGGGCCCTAAAGGCCGCAACGTAGTGCTGGACAAATCATTTGGCGCTCCAACCATCACTAAAGATGGTGTCAGCGTAGCTAAAGAAATCGAACTGGAAGATAAGTTCGAAAATATGGGCGCGCAAATGGTTAAAGAAGTTGCGTCTAAAGCCAACGATGAAGCGGGTGACGGTACAACTACAGCAACAGTGCTGGCGCAGTCTATTGTTTCAGAAGGTCTGAAATCAGTTGCAGCGGGCATGAACCCAATGGATCTGAAGCGCGGTATCGATAAAGCAGTCATCGCGGCCGTTGAAGAACTGAAAAAAATCTCTCAGCCTTGCGCTGACAGTAAAGCGATCGCTCAGGTAGGTACTATTTCTGCCAACTCCGATAAAACTATCGGTGAAATCATTGCTCAGGCAATGGACAAAGTAGGTCAGGAAGGCGTTATCACTGTAGAAGAAGGCCAGGGCCTGCAGGACGAATTGGATGTGGTTGAAGGCATGCAGTTTGACCGTGGTTACCTGTCTCCTTACTTCATGAACAACCAGGAAGCTGGTCAGGTTGAATTGGAAAGCCCGCATATCCTGTTAGTAGATAAGAAAATCTCTAACATCCGTGAGCTGCTGCCAACTTTAGAAGCCGTGGCTAAGTCAGGTAAGCCATTGTTGCTTATCGCTGAAGATGTAGAAGGCGAAGCCTTAGCGACACTGGTAGTCAACAACATGCGCGGCATCGTTAAAGTTGCAGCTGTGAAAGCACCAGGTTTTGGTGACCGTCGTAAAGCTATGCTGCAGGACATCGCAGTACTGACCGGTTCTACCGTTATTTCTGAAGAAGTTGGTATGGAACTGGAAAAAGCGCAGCTGGAAGATTTAGGTAGTGCTAAGCGTGTTGTGATCAATAAAGACAACACTACTATCGTTGGCGGTGCTGGCGATGAAGCGACTATTGAAGCGCGTGTTGAGCAGATTCGTAAGCAGATTGAAGACACGTCCTCTGATTATGACCGCGAAAAATTGCAGGAACGTCTGGCTAAGTTAGCTGGCGGTGTTGCTGTCATTAAGGTTGGCGCTGCCACCGAAATGGAAATGAAAGAGAAAAAAGCACGTGTTGAAGATGCTCTGCATGCAACACGCGCTGCGGTTGAAGAAGGCGTTGTACCTGGTGGTGGTGTTGCTCTGGTTCGTGCAGCAAGCATGCTGGCAGACCTGCGTGGCGACAACGAAGACCAGAACGTAGGCATTAAAGTAGCCTTACGTGCGATGGAGTCTCCGTTACGTCAAATCGCGACCAACGCTGGTGCAGAAGCCTCTGTTGTGACTAATAAGGTCAAAGAAGGCACAGGTAACTATGGTTACAATGCTGGTAATGACACTTATGGTGACATGCTGGAAATGGGCATCCTGGATCCAACTAAGGTGACCCGTTCAGCACTGCAGTTCGCAGCTTCTATTGCCGCATTGATGATTACTACCGAAGCTATGATTGCGGATATCCCGCAAGATGAGCCTGCCGGTGGTGGCATGCCTGGTGGAGACATGGGCATGGGCGGCATGATGTAATCCTGCTGTCTGCTTAACAAACAAGAAGCCGCACTTCACAGTGCGGCTTTTTTTTTAACAGAATTTACAGTTTTATTGATGTAATTTGCGGCTAATCCTATAGTGTTAATAAGCAACACTTTTTGAAACTTGAGCTGGGAGGTTAATATGCGTTCCAAATTATTACTTGGTGTAATGGCAGGGATGCTGATTTATCCTTTTTCTGCGCTCAGCGCGGAGCTTGATTTAACCTGGGAAAACCCGGAGTCTTATACTGACTTACAAGAAGCAGATGAGCATCGGAATCGTTTTAGAGAACGTACTTTAAACGCGTTAGAAAGTAAATTTAATCAGTTGGCGGAATGGCTTCCTGAGGACCAGGTTCTTGTTATCAAAGTTACAGATGTTGATCTGGCTGGTCGTGTGGAACCGATGCGTACAGGTGCCGGGTTGCAACGAGTGCGTGTAATTCGCTCTTTGCATCAGCCGCGTATGAGCCTGGAATACCAGCTCCAGGCGAGCGATGGTAGTGTTCTTGAGGAAGGTACAGAATCCCTTCGTGGGCGTGGCCACATGGATCATGGCCGGATAATTGCCTCACAGGATCGTGAGCATGTTCGTTTTGAAAGTGAAATGATAGAGCGCTGGTTCCGTTCTACCTTTGCTGATTATCTGCAAGATTAAAGTTTTGCCGGCTGTGGGCGATAAAAGGCCGAGGTCTATTTATAATTAAGTACCTTATTCACTCACTTGAATACGTGGTTTAACACGTAGGAGGGTTCATGGAAGTATCAATGAATGGCCAGCAAGCGCTTGAAATCAAAGGCCTTCAGATGGCGAGTAATCAACAGAAAGCAGATGGCCAGGCAACGTTACAGTTACTGGAAGCTGCTGCTGTAGAGACCAGCGTCGGCAATGCAGCACCCAGTGCTGCGGTCGGAAATAACATCAATACCACAGCTTAAAGCTGTAAATTGATAGGCGTTTTACTGCTTTCTCCAGCTATTTCACGAACTAGCTTGGGCACCAGAAAGCCAGGTAAGCGTTTTAGTAATTCCGCCATTATCAGGTTGGCTTTGGCATCACTGACAGCAAAGTGCGCTGCCCCAGCCACCTTATCCAACTGGTGCAGGTAGTATGGCATCACATTGCTTTCAAATAACTGCTCACTTAAGGCGGCTAAGCAATCCGCACTGTCGTTTACTCCTTTTAACAACACACTTTGATTTAATAACCAAATACCTTGTTGTCGCCAGGAAGCAAGTTGAACTTGTAAGTTGTTACTGATTTCCTGCGGATGGTTAGCATGAATAACGAGCAGGCACTGCAGACGGCTGGCGGCTAGACGGTTGGAAAGTTTCTGAGTAAGACGATCCGGAATAACTACGGGTAAACGGGAATGAATGCGCAAGCGCGTTACTTGGGGTAGAGATTCAATTTCTGTTATTACTTTATCTAACTGATTGTCAGACGCCATCAGCGGGTCGCCGCCACTTAAAATGACTTCATTAATTTGCGGGTGCAAACGTATGTACTCGCAGATTTTCGCTAACGCTTGCTGATCTACCTTATGTTCCTGATAAGGAAAATGGCGGCGGAAGCAATAACGGCAATTCACTGCGCAACCGCCGCGCAGAATAATAAGGACTCTGGATGAGTACTTATGTAACAGACCAGGGCCAGCCTGGGCATTATCTTCCAATAATGGATCTGCAGTGTATCCTTCGGTTTCTTTAAACTCATCACTATGAGGCCAAACCTGGCGTAGCAAAGGGTCATCGGGGTTGCCGGGCTGCATGAGCGCAGCAAAAGCTTTAGGTACACGTAATGCAAAGAGTTGGCGTGCCGGAGCATGCTCTTTTACCCACGACTCGGGCAGTTGCAGGTCACTGGCCAGTTGCCAGGGATCTTTGTACGCCTGTGCCAGTTGGCGTTGCCAGTTATCTTGTGTTTCAAGCTGCTGAATTAAGGACAAAATGCGGCCATCAAAGAATACGTGAGTTTAGCCGTTATTTTACCTGAAATAGGCGCCGCTTTGGTTTATTATTGGGACAAAATGTATATGATCTCAAATGTGAGAGGAAAAAATGGCAACTTATAGTACTAACGAATTTAAAGGCGGTCTGAAGATCATGCAGGACGGAGAGCCGTGTAGCATTGTCGAAAATGAAATGGTAAAACCAGGCAAAGGGCAGGCCTTTAACCGTGTTAAAATTCGTAAGTTGATCAGCGGTAAAGTGGTGGAAAAAACATTTAAGTCCGGAGAGTCGGTAGAAGCGGCCGATGTGATCGATATCGATCTGGACTATTTGTACAATGACGGCGAATTCTGGCACTTTATGAATAACGAAACTTTTGAACAGATTCCTGCTGATAAAGCCGCGATCGGCGATGCTGAGAAGTGGTTGGTTGAGCAAAATACCTGTACTTTGACTATTTGGGACGGAAAACCTATTAACGTGACGCCACCTAATTTTGTAGAGCTGGAAATTACTGAAACGGATCCTGGCCTGAAAGGTGATACGCAAGGCACTGGTGGGAAGCCTGCGACCTTAAGCACTGGTGCTGTAGTCAGGGTTCCGTTATTTGTACAAACAGGCGAAGTTATTAAAGTTGATACGCGCAATGGTGAGTATGTGTCCCGCGTACAGAAGTAGAAAGCATAATTAAACTGAAAGCGGTGTTTTAGACACCGCTTTTTTATTGGGGGCATTAAAATGACCGATTGGAAGCCCAGCGCCGATATTGCCATGATGCGAAAGCGCTCGTTGATGCAACAGACTATTCGCAATTTCTTTGCTGAGCGTGGAGTGATGGAAGTGGAAACTCCCCTGCTGGGCCGTGCAGGGGTGACCGATCCCTATCTAGCCAATGCGACCACTTGTTTAAGGGGGCCTGGCTTGCCACAGGCTACTGAGTTCTGTCTACAGACCTCCCCTGAATACGCTATGAAGCGCCTACTCGCGTCGGGTTCGGGGTGTATTTTTCAAATAACTAAAGTAGTCAGAGATGACGAAATAGGGCGTTTTCACAATCCTGAATTTAGTCTGCTGGAGTGGTACCGGGTAGGGTTTGATGATCAGCAATTGATGCACGAAATTGATGAGTTGCTGCAATGTATTTTGCAAACTGAGAATGCCGAGAGGGTTAGTTATCAGCAGGTTTTTATGAATAACCTGGGTATAGACCCGTTAACGGATGAAGGCTTGCAAAAGTTGCGCAGCTATCTGTGTGTACAAGGCTTTAAGCATATCGCAGCGGACGAAAAGGATACCGATGTATTGCTTCAGTTAGCAATGACTCACTTGATTGAACCTGTGATTGGTCAACTGAGGCCTTGTTTTATTTATAATTTTCCAGCGTCACAGGCAGCTCTTGCTCGACTAGATAACGCAGACCCCAGAGTGTCAAAGCGTTTTGAGCTGTACTATAAGGGCATTGAGCTAGCTAATGGATTTGATGAACTAACTGATTTTAAGGAACAGGCGTTACGTTTTGAGCAGGATAATATCCGGCGTCAGCAGTTGGGCCTGCCAGAGTCTGTGGTAGATAATCGGCTGTTAGAAGCTCTGAAACATGGATTGCCCGCCTGCGCTGGGGTTGCGCTTGGGTTGGATCGTCTATTAATGCTGCATACCGGGGTTTCCCATATAGACAAGGTACTGGCGTTCCCAATTTTGCGGGCCTGAGGAGAGAGCACTAGCTTTTAGGTATCGTATGTTATATTATTACAGTGTATTCTTGTTTTAAATCTTAGGTACTCTCAGCATATGAATCATAAACCATTCGATAAAACCAGCATCTGGCTCGCGCTTTTTTGCGCGTTGCATTGCTTACTGGTACCGGTCTTGCTGCCGACCTTGTCGCTAATGGGTTTATCGTTTCTAGGCATGCTTTGGCTAGAACGTATGGTGCTGACTGTGAGCCTTTTGATTGGTGGTATCGCTGTGGTTATAGGGATGCGCCACCATCGCAGCCTGATTCCACTAGTGATGTTGAGTGCTGGCGGCCTGCTTTATTTTAATAAACATGCTTTTAGTCACGAAATTGAATATGTCATGATTATATTGGGTTCTGTTCTCATTATTTCAGCACATGTTATGAATCTTCATCTGTGCCGGGTGCATAGAGTCGCTGAGTGCAGCGCAGTTGACGATAAAATCAGTGCAGATCCGGCACCAGAGACAAGCGCTTAAGTTTTGCGTCGGAGATAAACTCCAGCTTCGGTATGTTCTGTAAACGGAAACTGATCAAACAACGCAGCCCGTTCTACATCATGGGTCTGTGATAGTACTTCCAGGTTTCGGGCCAGGGTATCGGGGTTACAGGATATATAGAGAATATATCTATACTGGCTAACCATTTGTAAAGTATCGTCATCGAGTCCTGCTCGAGGTGGGTCTACCAGAACGGTCTGGCAGTCATACCCGGTAAGATCTATTCCCTGCAACCTGCGAAATTCCCGTTCACCATTTATTGCCTGGGTGACTTCTTCCGCTGCCAGACGCACCACGGTCACATTCTCGATTTTGTTGCGGGCAATGTTGTTGTTTGCCGAGTTCACCGAACTTTTACTAATTTCCGTGGCTAGTACGCGATTAAAATTCTCAGCCAGCGGCAGACTGAAATTTCCGTTACCACAATACAGCTCTAATAAATCGCCTTGTGAACCTAAGGTTAGAGTATGCGCCCAGTGCAGCATGCGCTTATTGGTATAGGCGTTAGGTTGGGTAAAGCTATTTTCCACCTGTTCGAATTCGTAATTTCGCTGGTTAACCTGAATGCGCTCGACCAGAGTATCTGAACCTAAGACTTCTTTTTGTTTGCGAGCTCGCCCAATGAGGTTGATATTGGCATAATCACCAAGCGCGTGACGTAGTTTTTCAGCCTCTGTTTTCCAGCTTTCATCCAGTTGACGATGATAGAGCAGTGAGATCACCACTTCATCAGTTGTTGTGGTTAAAAAATCGACCTGGAAAAGTTTGCGTCTCAGAGTTTCCCGAGGTTTAAGGTATTCCAATAGTGCAGGCATAAGTTGGTTTATCAGTTGGTTTGCCGCTGGCAACTGATCGACACGGTATTTATCATGAGTGTTTTTATCAAACATGATGTAATAAAGGTCATCTCCTTCATGCCACACCCGAAATTCAGCACGCATACGATAATGCATGGGTGGTGACGGGTAGACATCCAGTGCCGGTGGGTTGAAAGGAGCCAGTTTTTGCTGCAAAGCATTTACTTTGTCTGCGAGCTGTTCGTCATATGAAGCTTGAGTGGTATCTGAGTCGGCCATGTAATTCCTGGTAATAAGATTCTACCTGTCATTTTATCGCATCAGCCGCGTGAGCGCAGCCGTTTATGACGACTGTACAGGTGAGGTTAACTCCACGCATTAATTTCTGAATTTGCAAGATACTGAAATAAGAAGGGCCGGTCGCACGATGACGACCGGCCCTTTTTTGATTTTATTATAAAGTTAGTCTTTACGATCTGAGTTTGCAGCTCGTACTTTAAGGGTGCGACCCTCGAAATCTGAATCGTTTAATTTAGCTAATGCCAGATCTGCACCTACGGACTCCATTTCTACGAAACCGTACCCCTTGCGTTTACCGGTACGGCGGTCTTTAACTAAACGTACGGCAAAAACCTCACCATAACGCTCGAAAGCATCCTGCACCGAATCTTCACTTGTTTTAAAAGGAAGGTTTCCTACATATAAGGTAACGGCATCGCTACCATCAGCATTTTGTACTGGTGTTGCTTTAGCTGCTTTTTTAGTCCGGGGTTTCGGCTTTCTATTAGCTAGCAAGCCAGCGATCCAGGGGCTAAGTATACCGCCGAGGAAGGTAGCAAGGCCGACAAAAGATACTATGAAGGAAAGCTCTGCTTGTCCTAATGTGAATGAGGCAATAAGACCAAATATAAAAGCAATTACAGCAGCGATGAGAATTTGGAAGCCTGGTGTTACACGAGTCATGAAAAAATCCTTTATGTAAAATATGAGTCTGAAAAAAAGTGCGCAAAAATGAATAAAGCTATAACGCACTTACCTATCTTAACGATTAAATCGGGTTGCAGCAAAGTATAGTAAAGCATACCAATCGTAACTTACTTTGTTTGAGGACAAAAAAATGCGGTTGAAGCTCTTGACGGGAGCAAATAAATCCCTAAAATGGCGCTCCCAGCTCGAGAAGAGCGGGAATAGATTAAAAGTAGGTGTTAACTCTTCGCTAACAAGTTAAAACGATAGCGAAAACTTTGCAAAAAGCCGTTGACACTTACAC